>CANHJD010000026.1 GCA_947461145.1 Bacteriovoracaceae bacterium | reverse complement strand
TGCAAGAATTGGGCGCTTCTCTGGGGCCATGGTTCCAATTCCACCTAACTGGATAGCGATTGATGAAAAGTTTGAAAATCCACAAAGTGCGTAAGTTGAAAGAATAGTAGAACGCTCAGAGATCACGGCTTTTGCCTTGATCAAATCTAAGTAACCAACAAATTCATTTAGAACGAGTTTTTTTCCTAAAATGGCACCAACCGTAAAGCAGTCCTCCCAAGGAACTCCAAGAAGCCACGCAACCGGAGCATTAAGATAGCCCATAATCATTTCGAAACTGATTTGAGGGTAACCAACGAGCCCGCCTAGAGCGCCAAGAATACCGTTTAACATCGCAATAAGTGCAATAAAGGCAAGTAACATCGCTGCAACGTTAACGGCCAACTTTAAACCATCTGATGCGCCAGTAGCAGCAGCATCAACTGTATTGGCAGAAATTTTAGGTAAATCAATTTTTACAACTCCGGCCGTTACTGAATTTTCAACTTCGGGTACCATTAATTTTGCACAAACAAGTGCTGCAGGGGCACTCATTACTGAGGCGGCGAGTAAGTGTCCCGCATCAATTCCAAAACCAACATAAGCAGCAAGAACTCCACCAGCAACAGTGGCCATGCCCCCAGTCATTAAACACATGATTTCTGATTTCGTCATTTTGTTCACAAATGGCTTAATCACAAGTGGTGCTTCAGTCTGACCAACAAAAATATTAGCGGCTGCGGCCAAAGATTCGGCCCCAGAAGTTTTCATGGCCTTCATCATGACTTTTGCAACAACTTCAACAACTTTTTGCATGATCCCTAGGTGATAGAGTACGGACATTAAAGCACTCATAAAAATAATTGTAGGAAGAACCATAGTGGCAAATATAAAACCAAGACTATCTGAAGGTGTTGCGAGTGAACCAAATAAAAACTTGGCTCCTTCTGAGGTGTAACCAAGGATGGCGTTGAAGCCCCGACCGATGGTATCGAAAACTTCTCTTCCTAAATTGGTCTTTAGAATTAAAAGTCCAAAAACAACTTGTAAGAAAATTCCCATTAGGACGGTTCGCCACTGAATGGCCTTTCTATTCTCACTTAAGCCATAGGCAACACCAATCATCACGAACAATCCGAGTAAGGAAACTAAACGATCCATAAGCCATCCTAATTTAAATGATAAGGGTAACTCATGGAGTTATACCGAGAGGTCTCTGTTTATGGCAAGCAAAAGCAGACTAATTTAGAAAGAAGTTTGCCACAATTGACCACTTACAAGAGCAGACTTTTGCGTCAAAAGCTGGCTTTTTTCCCAATGCCAAGAGGAGCGTTCAGAAGTTGAAAAATCTTGGCTCGAACGGGAGCTAATAAGGTCCTCAGAACCTTTTTGGGCACTATTGTAAGCCACGAAAATAACACCCGCAATAATCCCTAGTGCTGCACCTGTCCAAACATTTGGAAGATGTTTTGAAGGAGTGTCGTAAAATGAAAGAGTTGATAACCCTAGAACAGCACCGCCAGCTCCAGCGGCCATTACGATCATCATATCGTTTTGCGTATTTTTGATAACATCATCCTCTTGCTGAGCAAGAGCAAAATTAACCGTAAGAAGTTGAAAACAAACAACAAAACATAACAACTTTTTCATGACGATCCTTATCCAATGTTTGCCAAGCGGGAATCCTTAAGACTATGATAAGTTCCCATCTTAAAGTTGGCAAATTAGATATTGAATTGCGAGCGTGTATGAGTAAAGAAAATTTTCAAGTTTATCCCCTTATTGATAAAAAAAAGAAGGGAGAAAAACTAACTGAAAAAGAAATTAAGTGGTTTATCCAAAGCTATACTGAAAAAAAGATAGAGGACTATCAGATGTCCGCCATGCTGATGGCCATGTTTATCAAAGGAATGGATGTTGCCGAGACCGCTGCTCTCACAGACGCGATGCTTGAATCAGGTGAGCAACTTAAGTTTCCAGGTAAAAATGTCATCGATAAACATTCCACTGGTGGTATCGGTGATAAAGCTTCATTTATCTTAGCGCCAATTGCATCTGCGGCCGGTGTAAAAGTTCCGATGATTGCCGGACGAGGTCTTGGCCACACTGGTGGCACGGTTGATAAGATTGAAGCCATCAAAGGTTTTAATACGGCACTGAACCTTAATACCTTTCAAGAAAAACTAAATAATGAAGGCCTAGTTTTAATTGGGCAAACTCCAGACATCGCCCCAGCAGATCGTCTCATCTACGCCCTAAGAGATGTAACAGCAACAATTGACTCAATTCCTCTCATCACAGCATCGATTATGAGTAAGAAACTTGCAGAGGGCGCTAACGGAATAGTCTTCGATATTAAAACAGGTACGGGTGCTTTCATGCGCTCGACTAAAGACGCAAGAGCGCTTGGAAAAAGTCTCATCGCTACTTCAAAAAGATTTAAGAAAAAAGCGGTAGCATTAATAACAGATATGAATCAACCTCTTGGAAATTCTGTCGGTCATTCAAATGAAATTATAGAATCAATCGAAACGCTTAAAGGCAATGGACCTAAAGATCTTACAGACCTATCAATTGCTCTAGCTGCCCACATGATACATCTCGCGGGAGTTGAAAAAACATTTGAAAAAGCTGAGAAAAAAGCCCTTTCAATGATTGAGTCGGGAAAGGCACTGGAAGAATTTAAAAAACTCATAAAGTCTCAAGGCGGAGATGCCAGAGTGGTTGATGACTACTCTCTTCTTCCGATGGCAAAAGTAGTCACCAATGTTACCGCTCCAAAAAGTGGCTATATAAAGATGTTTCAAAACGATCAAATCGGACTCCTCCTCATTGAACTAGGTGGAGGAAGGAAATCGAAGGCTGATCTCATCGATCACGCTGTAGGATTCGAATTTAAAAAGAAAATTGGTGATCAAGTAAAAAAAGGTGACACGATCTTCGAAATTCATCATCACCCACACCAAAAAGAAATTGCGGAAAAAATTAAATCTACATTCATAAAAGAAGTATTGGCCATGTCCTCGTCTAAGGTAAAGACTCCAAAACTTATTTTAGAAAAACTCAGCTAAGGAAAGTGATTATGATGAATAAAATTCTGGAAGCCTCACAATTCATCCAAAGTAAGTTTAAGACTAAACCAAAAATTGGTATTGTTCTTGGATCAGGTCTTGGTATCTACGTTGATCAAATTCAAAATAAAGTGATCATCCCCTATCAAGAAATACCTCATTTTAAGCGCACTTCGGTTGAAGGCCATCAAGGGTGTCTTATTTTAGGATATGTCCACGATATACCTGTCGCTGCTCTTCAAGGACGCCTCCACGCCTATGAAGGTCACCCGATGGAGGAGATTGTTCTACCCGTTCGAGTCCTAGCAGCACTTGGGATTGAAATTTTATTTCTGACAAATGCATCTGGTGGAATTAATTTAAACTATCATCCTGGAGACTTAGTTACGATCTCTGACCATATAAATCTTTCTGGCAGAAATCCTCTTCAGGGGCCAAATATTGCAGAACTTGGACCCCGTTTTCCGGACATGACTCAGGCCTACGATCCAAGCCTTATCGATGTCATTCATTCAGTTGCTAAAAATCATCATGTGGAAATCAAATCCGGAGTCTATTGCTCTGTTTTGGGTCCCTCTTATGAGACACCAGCAGAAATTCGTATGCTCAGAACAATTGGGGCAGACTTAGTTGGTATGAGTACAGTACCAGAGGTAATCGCGGCCAATCACTTAGGTCTTAAAGTTGCTGGAGTTGCCTGCATCACAAATTACGCTGCAGGTATAAAACAAGAAAAACTTAGTCATGCCGACGTAAAAATTGTGGCAGAAAAAGCCATGGTTGGTTTTGCTACGATTTTAACTGAAACTATTGGTGAACTAAAAAGCCTAGGGAAAGTTTAGAATGAGCACTTCAACTTTACGCGATCTTGCTTTAGACGCATCTACACGATCATACTCACCCTACTCACTTGCAAAAGTCGGCGCAGCTCTCGAAACTGAGGACGGTACAATATTTCAAGGTTGTAACGTAGAGAATTCAAGTTTTGGTGGAACCGTTTGTGCTGAGAGGGTTGCAATTTGGAAAGCTATTTCAGAAGGTCATCGCAAACTAAAAAGAATTTATGTCTACACAGTTGATGGATGGCCTCCCTGCGGAATGTGCTTACAAGTAATGACGGAATTTTCAGATCTAAATCTTGAAATTACTTTTGGAGATAAGACCGGAAACGAAAAGAGTAAAAAACTTGGAGAATTACTAACTCACGCTTTTACTCCCGAACATTTAAAAAAATAACTGTTACTTTAATGGGGAAGAAACGAATGTTTCTTTTAATAAATGCAAGAAAAAAACTTCAACAGTTCTGAAGAACTATTAGACTCACTCAAATTTTGTGTTATCGATCTTGAAACTACAGGGGGAAACCCTGATACTGAAAAAATAATTGAAGTGGGAATGTTAAGAATCGAAAATAGAAAGATCTCAGAAGAGAGAAGCTTTCTAATAAATCCACAAAAAGAAATTCCAGATTTCGTTCAAAAACTCACCGGAATAAAAAAAGCTGATGTCGAACACTCGCCCAAGATTGAAGAAGTCATTGATGAAATTACCCAATTTATTGGGGATTCAATTCTTGTTGCCCATAATACGTCCTTTGATATTCCGTTCTTAAATGGTGTCTTAAAAAAACTTCAGCGCCCAACTTTAGATAATAAGGTGATTTGTACTAACATCATGACGAAATATCTTATTCCAGACATCATGAGCTCAAATCTGCAATATATGTCTGATATTTTCAACATTTCTCACTCTCAGGCGCATAGAGCAATTGAAGATGCCCGCGCCACCGCGAATCTACTTTTAAAATATCTGGAGATTTTTGAAGAGAAAAAAATTCGCAAGGTTAATCAGTTATATTACCCAAGAAATAAGTTTGAGCTTGATAGAGTTATAGTTGAAAACTCTGAAGGCCTTAGTGAAGTCTTTAAGGCATTAAGCCGTATTCAAAATCCGTGCGTTTTATCCGTGAAAGGAGATAATGGTGTCATCCTGACCATACTCCCAATAAAAAATCCTTCCGTTGAAGTTGAAGAAATGAAGAGTTTTCTTTCAGAATTCAGATGGAGTCAGATTCACATCAGATTGTGTGGCCCATTTATTGAAGGCCTGTTCTTTATGAACGCAAATTTCATAAAAATTCCTGAAACCTACAGAAAGAAGACGATCGAATATCTCAAAAAGCGCTATGTACTGCCCTCTGCACCGAACTTAATTGAGGAACAGGATTTTGTCATCACTCCACATCTGATTTCAGGACAATACATTGTTTACTCTTTTCTAAATTTTTCTCCTTACTGTCAGTTAGTGTTTAAATTTCCTTCACATAAAAAGAAATTACATCAATTTTTGCTTGGGCAAATCTCTCGATTCGAAGTTCAACAAAAAAGTAAGCGAAAAGTTTTTCTCCAATATGATTTGAAAGAAATATTTTTAAGTCTCTTTCATCACTCCCTTACGAGTGATCCAAAACTTTATCTTTCTTTGAAAAATTCAGACATAAAAGATGATCGGAAAGTTTATATTGATCTAATCGAGAAAATGTCCTTAGAGTGTCCAGACCCATACAGTTTCCCTACAAAGCATCTCTAGGCGGATTGTAGATAAATCGAAGCGAATAATCTGAGACTTGAAGGACCAGATTCTCAATATTGAGAAGATTCTGGATTAGCTTTGATAGGCTAAGATTTGAAATATTTAGCTCGTGCAGTTGAATCTGAATCTCCTGCGAAGACTCTATGATCTCACCCCTTATTACTTTTTCAATTTGATTCTTATCCGCCACAAGGAGCTGATGAGAATAAAGAGTCATTAGCTCACCAAGAATTAAATAGAAAGTCATGGTTAAAAGGCTTAAATTCATACTCGCCCGAAACTCGGAATGCCGTGAAGAGGTCATCGAAAAACGAATTCCACTTTCAACTGTTCTAAAACGCAAAAGATTTTGTGCTTGTTGATAGCAAATCTCTATAGGACTCATTTGTGAATCAATTGTAGTTAGATTTTTCGGAGTCGCCCGGGAAAACCCAAGAAAAGTCTCAATGAGCTGCTTACATCTCATCGCGCCATTTTTCATTTCAATTAAGGTCTCTTTTGTCTCCTCATTCAATTCTTCTCCAAGCATCAGAAGACTAAGAGCGGCCTGAATTCCTGCAATTGGATTATTGAGTTCATGAGCAATGCTTGAGCTAATGATTCCAAGTTCTTGACCGGATGGAGTTAAATTTCCATCCCCCTTAAGAAAAAAACTTTCCGTAAAAAAAACAAATAATATTTTTTTCTCATCCAGATGATATGCAGTCTTTCTAAACACATTATAGGGAATATCATTTATTAGGATTTTCTCTCTTAATTTATAATTTAAGCAATCGATGGGAGCGAGATTAAGTTTAGAGAACAATGAATTATGCTGATAGATCTCCCCTTTTTCCGATAGCAAGGCAACAGGGAAGGGAATTCCATCGAGAATCTTCTCCCAAAGTTGGTCATCAAAAAACGGATCCTCAATGACTTGCTTGGATGAAAAAAAGCTTACTAGTGTGTAGTAAAAGAATATCTTTTTAATAAGGCGTGGGTAGTCTTGATCATCCCAGCTTAAATCGATGCCAATAAAATCAGTTTTATAATTCGGAAGAGGTAGAAAGCTTGATCCTGGTTCAATTGATGAGAGATCCTTCAAAGTAAAAAAATGGAATTTTGTTTTTTCAAGGTTGGTCTTAACAAATTGCTTAAGAATTTTATCAATGCGATTTAATTCATCTGCGTGAATAAGATCTTTTTCTAAATCAACGAGTGCTTGAGCATATGACAATAACGTCTCAGTTTTAATCACACTTGAGTTTTCAAGAGCTCGGCTAGTCTCCCCTTTTGCCCTGGATTCAAATTTCTTGATGTTTTTAATTCCACAAGAGAACAAGCTTTCAACTTGCTTATAAATAACCTCGGAAACTTTTGGTTCAAGAATTTTTTGCAACTGCAGATGATCCAGATTTTCATCTAAAATGGCATCAACAAGAGAGGACTCAAGGTTTTGCCCATAACTGAAGAGCCCTTGATTTGAATCAAGAAGACAAATCTTAAAAGTATCAATTGCCCCTAATAGATGAAGATTACTTTCTGAAATAAAATCCACAACGACTTTATTTTTTACGCTTGCAACATCGTTAGCACTATAGGGCATGAAAACTGAATTTTTAAAATCAATCAAAGCTGTCTCTAGCAACTTTCTAAGATGCTGAGACAAAGACGGATCAATTCTAAAAGTAACAAATCCTGATGATTGAACCATAACTAATTTTTAAAATACTTTTTACTTTCATTAATAAGTACAAAACCATCTACATATTGGCCTTGCACCTTTGTTCCCCAATGGAGGTGAGGACCAGATGTTCGGCCAGTATTGCCGGACAGCCCAATAATATCTCCTCTCTTAACAATATCCCCTTCACTTACCATTGTTTTTGATAAATGCCCATAAACAGTAAAAATATCGACTCCATGATCAATAATGACCGTCCAACCTGTATAAAAAAGATCCCCTGAAAAAACAATTTTTCCCGCATTTGAAGCAGGTACTTTATCTCCAATCGCCGCCCTGTAATCGATACCTAAATGCTGACCTTTCTTAAGCTTGTTATAAACTCTTCTCGTACCATAAACACTAGTAACCACAGATTTTAAAGGCTGAAAGAAGGCTTCAGTAAAAAGGAATTCCGAAATACTTGAAGCATAAATTTTATTAAGTATGACCTGCTCTTCCTGAACTCTTTTTTCATCTTTTGGAGAAAGCTTTATTTTTTTAGAGTCCACTTTTAATTTTTCAGCGAGATACTCTCTCTCCTTAACAGAAAAAGAAACTTCATGAACAACTTTATTCCGACTCATGACGAGGCATTTAAATGGACTCATATCAGAGAAATAACTCTCCATCACAAAGGCAAAACCTCGTGAACCTTTCTTAACAAACTTTACTTCAGCATTACGACAAGTGAGTTTTGAGTCGTTATCAGAGACAGGAAATTCAACCCAACGAACCTCTCCAGGACTTATTTCTAGACTTGATGAGAAACCGGTCAATTCAGTTTTTGTTTGCGCACAAGCAACACTAAAAATTGTTAAGGCAAAAAGAAGAATAAAATGCATCATATTTCCTTTTTAACAAATGCAGAACCATCATGAAAATGTAAATTAATCTTTGTATCGGATGGTATCTTTTTGAATTGATCTAAAGATGAAACGACTTTGGTATTTTCCAATGCCACATAGGTGTAGCCTCGTTTTAAAACGAGCTTCGGATTAAGCGCCCCAAGGACTTGTTCATAGCGCTTCATCTTTTCACTTAACATCGTCATCCTCAATGAGGAAGAATGAAGTAGTCGCAGATGCAACTCATCAACCAATTGATTAATCTGGTTAAAACCTATTAATTCTGAGGCCCTTTCGATAAGTCTTAATTGAGTTAATTTATTCTCGATATTTTTTATTTTTTGATCTATGAGATGAATCATCTCACGAGGATGAAACTTATGATTTAAAAGTTCCACTCTTTGAGTAACCTTCAATAGACCTGACCTTAAATGAGAATGACAAAAATTTAACTTATTTATTAGCTCTGTTTGAGGCTGTGTTAAAGTTTCAGCAGCTGCAGTAGGCGTCTCACATCGAAGATCTGCAACATAATCACAGAGAGTAAAATCAATCTCGTGGCCAACAGCACTTACAATTGGGATCTGACATTTATCAATTGTACGCACTAATTCTTCATCATTAAAAGGCCACAGGTCTTCGAGACTTCCTCCACCCCTAGTGAGGATTATCGTATCAATATTATCTAATTTCTCGGCTTTCTTAATTCCAGCAATTAAATTTTTGGCCGCAGCATCACCCTGCACGAGGGAGGGAATAATCACGATGTCACACCAGAGAGATCTTCGTTTATAAACATTAATAAAATCTTGCAGAGCTGCACCATGCTCTGCCGTAATTACGGCAATACGTTTAGGGTACTTAGGAATTTTTTTCTTCCTCTCAAGATCAAACAGACCCTCTTCAGAAAGTCTTGCTTTTAAACGCTCAAATTGCAATTTTAACTGGCCAGCTCCTGCAGGAAGGATTCTCTTTGCAAGAAGTTGAAAAGTTCCACGTTTTTGATAAACACTGACAGGACCTAGAACCGTAATTTTGTCCCCATCTTTAAGCGTCTTAATTAAATTATTTCTAAGTGCATCCATTCTAAATAGGGCACATGATATGGATGAATTTTCATCAGAGAGTGTAAAATACCAATGCCCGCTAGCAGAAGTAGATAAATTAGTTACTTCACCTTGAACAAAAACTTCCTGAAACTCTTCCTCAAGAAGTTTTTTAATAGTAATCACTAGTTCAGAAACTGAAGCTGCTTGAAAATCAATCATTTTGACTGAGTTTTAGTTTCTTTAAATACATTAAATCCTTGAAGGTATCTCACTGCTTGGAGGACCTGGTAATCCTCATTTGGCCTGTAAGTTCTAAATACTTCGTCATCAGCTTGTTTTGTAGACTCTTTGCGCTTGGCTTGATTTTGAAGTTTTCTCATTCGCTCCTCTCGCTCGGAGCTTTCTCTAGACTTTTTTTCTGAATCTGTTTCTATCGCTGCAGTAAGATGATTGCGTAAATCTTTTTCACGAATATATCGATCTTCTTTCAAATCCTTCTCAAAAGCGGCCTGATCAACTTCTTCAATTGTTAAATCAGGTGTAATTCCTACTGCTTGAATTTTGCGATTTTTTGGAGTCATATACTGGGCAATTGTTAGCTTAACACCCGTCTCTTTATCAAGTTGGGCAACTGTCTGAACCGATCCTTTCCCAAATGATTGAGCTCCCATGATCACTGCCCTTTTATAATCTTGAAGAGCCCCTGCAACAATTTCGGAAGCGGAAGCAGAAGCCCCATTTATAAGAACAACCATTGGAGTAGAAAGATCTTTATAGCCTGATTTCTTAACATAACGAATGTCTTTATTTTGTGGATCTCTAGCTTCAGTAGAGACCACAATCCCCTCTTTTAAGAAAAGTGAAGAAACATCAACGGCCTGATCTAAAAGCCCACCGGGATTTGAGCGCAGATCAAGAATGATACCTTGAGCCCCCTGATCTCCCTTTATTTGAGACTTAAGATCTTTTAAGGCATCTTCAATTGATTCAGCCGATCTTTTTTGAAATTGAGTTAGACGAATATAAATAAAGTTACCTCTAACTATCTCTGACTTAACTGGCTTAACTTTAATAAGTTCTCTTTTTAAATTAAAGTGCTTTATTCCTTCGACGCCTTCTCTCACAATTCCAAGATGAATTTTATCTCCAAGCTTACCCCTCATTCTTTCAATTGCCTGCTCAAGGGACATACCTGTAATAGGTTCATGATTGATTTCGACTAATTTATCTTTTGCAAGAATTCCTGCTCTGAATGCAGGAGTGTCATCGATTGGAGTGATGATATAAATAACTCCATCACGCTGAGTAACTTCCAAACCAAGTCCACCAAACTCACCCTGAGTATCATTTTGCATTTTTTCAAAAAAGTCCTTATTAAGAAAAGTCGAATGTGGGTCTAGGGTGTCCATCATTCCTTTAAGAGCGCCCTCAATTAGTTTTTCTGTGTTAACGGGACGATAGTACTGAGTTTCAATGAGATGTAGAACCTTGTTGAAAAGTTCAAGTTGCTCAAATCGAGAATGATTCTGAGATAATTTAGGGGCCGGGGTTTTAAGTGAAGTTAGATTTTTTTCCTGAGCATGAGAATTCAAACCAAAACTAAAAAAAAAGACTATGGTAATTAATGATTGCCAAAACATGAGCACTCCTAAACTGATTATCAGTCTTAGATTTTACTCACTCCATTCTGGTCTAACCACAAAATAGTGTTCTGAGCTGTATTTTTCTTTCTGACTTCAAAGTAAAGATTTTGGTCTTCCTTAGAGGTATTTTGAGTGTAAGCCAAAATCTGACCATCTTTTACAGCATCATTCTTTTTAACTCTAATATCCATTTTCCCTAAAAGAACTGTTCTTAGGTCATTTCCATGATCAATAAGTAGAACCTGACCATAATTTGCGAGATCTCCAGCGTAAACGACTTTTCCATCACCAACAGCTTTTACTGGCTGTATGGATTGATACTTGAATGTAACACCTTTGGGACTTGCAGAATAAGTTAAGAAATCATCGACGGGATTTTTAAAGAATCGGTCAGGCTTCTTTAAAACAATTGGAGATGGATTAAATTGTTCTCTAACTTTAGCAATTTTTGTCTTTAATTTTAATTTCTGTACTTTTGTTTCGGCCAATTTCTTTGACTGAACCTTAGTTAAGTAGAGATCCATTGCAGACTTTTTGCGGTTTTCAAGCTCTTTAATTACTGATGCCAATTCTTCTTCGTTTGACCTCAGCGTCGATAGTTTTAAATCAAACTCTGTCACTTTATTTTCAAATGAAATCAGCTCTTCTTCCTTACTTTTAAGTTTCGTCTGGGCCTGCTTCAATAATTCAAGATGGGCCTTCTTTTGCCATTCTTCGGTATCTAGATTTTCGGTTTCAACCAAAAAGCTTTGCACAATTCTTTTATTATCGCTTTGCGCCTGTCTGACCTGAGTATGAATTTCGGCCAGCTTTTCACGATAAAGTTTTACGTCAGCTTCAAACTGCTTAATTTGCTCCACACTTGAAATATAAAGATTATTTTTTGTGCCAATTTCTTTTTCTAAACTTGATAGTCTGGCACCTAATACCATCACCTCAGAACGATACCGAATAAGCTCATCAGCAGTTCTGCTCTGAATGGCAGCTTTTGTAAAACAAGAAAAGATGAGTGCGAGAAAAACAACTTTCATAGGGTCGGCTTCCATCTCCATTCTTGCATTGAAAAGGTCCAAAATATTGAGAAGACCATTATCAGAAGGATGGTATCAAAAAACTTCATTGTACCATTTAACATTCCAAAAGCTGAAAATGTTAGCACAATAATCGAAAGTCCTACCGCCAACGTTTTCGATGCAACAAGCTGCCGACGTTGAAATTTTTCAATAATGTACGATCGAGATCTAAAAATGTCATAACATAACCAATAACTAATAATCCAAAAAATGGCCAAAATGGCTATGATTCCCCAATCACCAGCTGTGCCTAAGAAGCGATAGAAGGGATGAGACTTCATAGCACTTGTGACCTCTGGGTACTTTATATCTGAAGCCGTAAGGTGGTCCCTGCCGCCGTATTTAACAATTTGCTCCCTGACAAAATCAAGGCTCTCTTGAGAAAGAGAGGGGTTTAAATTAATTTTTAAGGATTTAAAATTAAGTAAATCGCTACTTAGTTGATAGTTTGAACCAAGCTGGGTTACAAGCTCTCCAAGTTTTTTTCTTCCCTCACCTAATGACTTATCTTGAACGGCCAAAACACCAGGAAGTCTGTTAATTAAATTAATAAGCTTAGATTCATCAACGCCTTCGTCCATAACTGCTACGAAATACGGACTGGCAATTTTCTCAGGGGAGATTTTTTCAACCGTTTGAGCAATCCAAGCTCTATGAGTGAGAGAAAAAGCAAGAAGACAGGAGAAAAAGAAAAAACTAAATCCTCGAATGAGGGATTCGCCTAGAGACTTAAAAAACTCAATTAAATAAAACATGCGTGCCCCGAGTAAACTAATCGTCCCTGATCAAGATGAGCAATTTTACCAGGGAACTGCTTTATAAGTTCTTTATTATGAGTGGCCCAAACTAAGGTCAGCCCTTTTTTGTGATTAAAATGATTAAGCACTTCAAAAAGTCGGTAGGAATTTTCTTTATCAAGAGAACTGGTGGGTTCATCTGCGAGCAAAGCTGTTGGCTTCGCAAGAAGGGCACGAATCATGGCAATTTTTTGCTTCAAACCACCATTACAATCTTCAATTTTTCGATTGAGATGATCATAAACATTTAGCATTCGGGCCAGATCTTCTAGCTCCTTATAATACTCATTCTTATTATCATAGAGCGAAGAATCGTAGGCCATCCAGAGGTTATCTTCGCACGTCTTTTTTTGCATTAGCCTAAGATCCTGAAAGACGGTAGCAACAAAATGCCTTGAAGAGCGATCTTGGGGAAGAATTGCTTTTCCAGATGTTGGTGCCAAATGTCCACCCAACACATTTAAGAGTGATGTCTTTCCGGCACCAGAAGGGCCAGTCACAAATAGAATTTCACCTGGATAAATAGTTAATTGAACTGATTTAAGGGCACGAACGGACCCATACTCCACCGACAAATTATCGAGGTGAAATAAATAATTCTGATGATTTGTAACACCAGATCTTTGTGGGGTACGACCGGTTAACATCCGTGAAACCTGCCTTCAGTTGCGAATCCTTCATGGACTCAAGACATCATAATGCAATCATTGTACCGATTTTTATTTTAGTAAGTAAAGAGTTTGACTCGGTCTAATACCTGACCCCTTTACCCTGAAATAATCCCTTCCAGCTTTAAAAGTTCATAAGCTGAATCTGAACAATAAACATTTGGAACAAAGTTAAACTTAGTTTGGAGATCACTGATGATTGAGTTTTCAACATCACCAAGTAACTTAACATCGCCATTATCCATTAGGATTTTAACAGGATCCCTTTCAAGTAAAAGATTCTCACTGGTTTTTGACTTCACTAACTTCTTGCGAGATTTGACGAAAATAATATGTTTTTTTGGAAGATCTTCGACGATCCAATCTTTTTCTGTGCCCTTCTTCTTGAGGATGTCTTTAATCTCTTTGATCTTATCTTCTGCTCTCTTTATAATTTTATCATAAACATGATCTTCATCCTGATTCAGAATTCTTTGCTTGAACTCTTCACACTTTACAGTCCTTGGGGCCTTTCCAAAAAGAAGACAGAAAGCCAGATCTTTAATTCTTGGATTTTTATCAAATTCTCCGTTTGAATAATAATGATGAACCTGACTTAAAAAGTAATTATCATTAAAAGTATAAAACTTTTCAGGGTCATGGGCGATCATATCCATAAGCTGAGAATAGGAATAAATTTTTCCCTTCTCCAGCATGTAGAAGCATAGCTCTTCAGCAATCGCATCAAATCTTGCCCCTCGAGCAGAACGAATAACTTGGGAGTACCAAGCAAATCGCGCCATTAAGAAATCTTCGACCGCGTGCAAAGCATTGTGATTAATGGCCACAATATCCTGACCATTAACCGAAGCAACACGAAAATGATGAAGCAAATAGTCTCTATCGTAAGTACCGTATTGAATGCCTGAATAATGTGCGTCTCTTAGGAGATAATCCATTCGGTCACAATCGACTTCTGAATGAAGAACCTGGTTGGCAAGAATACTAGAATCATTCCCTTTCACAAGATTGGAAATTTTTTGAGGATCTAAACGATATTTTTTCAGGATGAATGTAATTCCTCCTGGGTAATCTGTATTCTTAATTATGTAGGACCCTAAATGTTCATGATCATCCGGGTGGCCTTTCCCATTTTTCTCGTGGGTAGTCTCACCATATCTTATATAGGCCATCTCGGTAGTGTGGGAAAACATAAAAGTACCCAAGTCATGCAAGAGAGCGGCAAGTCTTATACTTTGATGAAACGCTTTCTCTGGAGACTGAACTGAGTCATTAAATAGATCCTGGTCTGGAACGGCTCGGCCTAATCTTTGTAGAATTTTATGAGCATTAAACATAACTCCAATCGAGTGACCATAACGTGAATGCTCGGCTCCAGGAAATGTATAGAAGGTAAAACCTAGTTGCTTTATCCATCTTAATCTTTGGTAAAAAGGAGTATGGATTATTTCCCACTCAAGATTAGAGAGGTGAATAAAACCATAAAGAGGGTCAAAAATGATTTTGCTTTTTGAGATAACTTCCATGTGTTCCGTAGAAAAGAAAGGGGTCCAAACCATGGACCCCGCTTTTTAATTTTTTTACTGAAGTGTTGCTGCTTTTCTTTTGCCTTTGCGAGCTTTAGCTACTTTGCTTATAGCATATTCCATTAGCATGAAAGCTTCTCTGCGCAGACCATTGTCATGAATGTAGCGATAGAAGTTTTCAATATCGCCGTTGGTGCGGAAGTTTTTGATTGTCATAACTTCAGTTGGCTGGCCGGCTTTTTCGTCAAGATTTATAATTTTAGACATATGTACTCCTAGTCGTGCTATTTTAAAATTTTTCTTCTAACTCTTCAACATTTCTTATTGTTCACGTGCTTCAATCAAACCGTAGCTATGAAGCTTGTTGTAAAGTGTCTTTACTGTAATTCCAAGGGTTTTAGCTGCGCGAGTTTTATTCCCTTGTAAATGATCAAGAGTGTCAATTATGTGCTTTTTCTCAAGATCAAAAAGTGTAAACTCAACATATCTTACTGGGGCTTCAACTTTTTCAACTTTTACTTCTTGAGCAAACTCAGGAAGGTGAGAAGCTTCGATATATTGACCTTCAGTAAGAATATAAGTTCTCTCCATTACGTTTTTAAGTTCATGAGCATTTCCTGGCCAGAAGTAAGAAGCTAACTTCTCAATTGCACCACTTGTAAGAACTTTTGATTGATTCTTACCATGATTTAAAAAGAACTCGGCCATAACTTTTACATCATCCTGACGATCACGTAGAGATGGGATGTGAAGAGCAATTGTATTTAAACGGTAGAACAATTCTTCTTTAAATTTACCTTCTTCAACAAGTTTCTTAAGTTCCATTTTAGATGTTGCAACGATACGAACGTTAAGAGCAATTTTTTCTTCTGTATCAACAGCAATCATTTCTCCAGAAACAAGTGCACGTAGGATCTTTGTTTGAATATGTAGAGTTGTATTAGAGATATCATCAATAATAAGTGTTCCACCATTTGCTTGAACCATTAGCCCTTTAGAGCTGAATAGTTCGCGATCAAGTTGAGCTTCGTTAAGAGCTGAACAAGAAGCGATTACACATCCACCTTTACGGCCAGACCAAGTATGAATTTTCTTAGCAAGAATTTTCTTACCAACACCATGAGCACCTTCAAGAAGAACTGGAAAATCTTGACCAGCAACTTTCTTTGCAGTTGAAACAACTTCTAAGAAGCTCTTAGAGAGACCAATCATTTGAGAGTTATCTTCAAGACCTTTTGAAATATGGATTTCAACACGGCTTGAAAGTTCTTTTTCTTTTGCTTCAATTCTTTGTTGTAATTCACGATTAAGGTTTTTTGCCATTAGGTAAAGGTGCATATTACGAATCGGAGATTGCAATTGAGATAGAAGACCATTGATTACTGCAATATCAGCTTCGCCAAAATTTCTATCTTTCTTTACTGATTGAACATTGATAGTACCGATAACCGAACCATCAATCATTACAGGAACACAAAGCTCAGCTTCAACCTCTTCTCCACGAATACTGCTTGAAGCGATAGGGTCACGCTTAACAGCGTTTGAATAATAAGCTCTTTTCATGCGAGCAACATATCCTGAAAGACCTTGGCCTTTGTTTAAAAGTTTAGCAGATGAAAGGGCGTGACCATTTTCTGATAGAAGACGAGTTGAACCATCTGTAAGTACTTCAAAACCAAGTACTTTATGTTCACCCATGAGGCTTTGAACGAAACCAGACAATTTAGCAAAAAACACAATTTCATCAAGATTTGATAGAAGAACTGTTGAAAGAGTAGCAATCTCGTTGTGGTTAGAAGCAGTTGTCATGGTTATCTCCTTTACACTGATTTACAATTTTTGTTTAAAAATTATACGTTGCGTTATGAGAAGATATTACATTGTGTCTGAAAAATTTACAAGACTATTTTGCTGCGGTGTTTAATTATTCTGCAATATTTTGTTTTATTTCAATATGTTAGTCCACTGAGGTGAGAAGCAACGACCAAAATCCTGAGTTAACTGGCCTAAAATCTCACCATCTCTGTTCATTATATAGACATCCTGAATGGCCTTAGACCTGGAAACGATCCTCTTACTTGTAAAAACAATGAATTCCCCGTCTGGCGAATAAACAGGCTCTTCATTTGAGCCAAATCCCTTGGTTAACCTTGAAAGATTATTCCCATCTGCACTTATCCTATATAAGTCAAAAGCACCGTCCACCCATGAAGTGAAGACAATCTCTTTCCCATCTGGGGAAAAGCGAGGAGTGGCATTAAACTGACCAACAAATGAAATACGCTTTACGTCTTTTTCTGTCTGAGAAGGATCCATTATGTAGATGTTGGCCCTTCCGGCCCTATTAGAAAGAAAACTCATCAAAGTCCCATCTCTCGTAACTGATGGATCAACATCATCAGCATAATGGGAAGTGACTTTTCTCATCTGCTTAGAAGCGAGATTCATTTCATAGATATCAGCATTTCCACTAAAAGAAAGAGTTAGATAAATCTTTTCTCCAGATGCGCTAAAAACCGCTCCAGAATTAATTCCTGGTCGATCTGAAACAGTTGATACATTCTCGGTCTTCAAGTCATACGTTTTAAGATCAATGTTCTTAATTGTTCTCACTCTACCTTTTGATCTATCTATATGAGATGCAATCAATGAGAACATTATCTTTGAATTATCAGGTGCTACAGAGGGTGAAATAACAACTGATCTGAAGTTTGTGAGTTTCTCAACTCTATTTCCATCAAAGTCCATTAGATACAATTCTTTAATTGTATCTTTCCCATAAGTTGCTCGATCTGAAACAAAGACTATTTTTGAATTAAAGATGGAGGGTTTACCAGTGATAGAGCGGTAAATAGCATCTGCGATAGTATGAGATTTTGGTCTAACGTTTCGCTGCTCCATTCTAAAAGTGTCTGAATAAATTTCTTTTCCAGTCGTTACACTCCAAGCCTTAAATTTGGCTTCAATACCATCACCGTGAGCAGAAACTAAAGTCGATATAAAATAAGAAATCCCAGCCTCTTGCCACTTTGAAAGACTTGGGTTGGAGTAACTGGCCTGTCCCTTTTGGGAGTAATCAATATTGTTAAATTTATGCTTATAAAAAATAAAATCATTGCGAATGATATCAATCATTTCGCTAGCAATTCTTTTTTCTGTTCCACTTAGGGTCTTAAGTTCTGGGTCATCTATCACTAGCTTATCTTTATCAACACTCGCTTCACCAACTGCAATTTCTGCAACAGATGATTGGGCAATTAGCTTCATAGGCAGGGTACAAATGATAAGAAGAATTATTAATTTCATAATCGCCTTTATAGTGGAAATCTTAAAATAACACCTGAGCTGGCCAATCGTGGAGAAACCTCGTCGGAGGGTTTAGGAAATGGAGATGCATCCCTGATCGCTTTTTCCGCCCTCGAATCAAACTCTCCTACTCCGGAAGACTCAATCAACTCCGTTTTTAGGACCTGTCCAGTAGAAGAAAGATAGACGGCAATACGACACTTATGTCCTTGGTTCATCAAGTAGCTAGGTAACTTCCAGTGTGAGCGAACTAACTCTGGTAAAGTTTGTACATACGCAGAGAAAGCTGAATTTTGTTCGTCTGAGTAATCACCAACAAGTGCTGAACCTTTAGAAATTCTATTTCCCTCTAGAATAAGTGAATCAATATTTTGCTTCACTCCTTTAGCGGCTCCCTTACTTTTTTCCTTAGCTGAGATCTTTTTACTAGAGTAGTCAGAGATCAGATTCATGAAGGAGTTTTTTTTCTGCTCACCTTTTTGTTGTATGACGAGATCATCTTTCTTGATCACATCTGGTGTATCATCTTTGATTTTTGTCTCTACTTTACTTCCCTGAGCTTCCTCTACAGGTTTTGGCACAGGTGCAGATTGCATTGCCCGAAGCTCCTTTATGGTAAACTTGGGCATACCAACGACATCAACTCTGACTGAGGACCTGATAATTTCAACTTTGCTATCTAACTTGAAAACTTTAACAAAAAGTGTCCCTCCGAAGTACGCAAGGACGACAAAACCGATATGAACTCCAAAGGAGATCAAAAATTTTTTGAAAAAATCTCGATCCGAAGTCAAAGTCCACATTTATTGAGCTTTCTCCACTTCTGTCACAAGAGCTATATTGCTGACCCCTGCTTTTTTTAGACTGGCGATCAACTTAGCGACTTTCTCATACTTGAGAGAATAATCGGCCCTCAAATAGAGAACCTCTGTTTTATTAACTTTAAATTGTTTTATAATTGAAGGAATTAAATCTTTTTGACCAACAAGACTCTTACCTAAATAATACTGCTCACCACTTGTAACTGATAAAATAACAAGCTCAGCATTCAATGAAACATTATTCACTTTTTTAGTTTTTGGAAGTTTTAAATCAACTCCACTAAAAAGCATGGGTGCCGTCACCATAAAGATAACAAGAAGAACCAGCATCACATCAACAAGTGGGGTCACATTTATATCAGCGACAGGCCCTTTTTTACCTCTACCAAGATTCATTCCCATAAGATTATTCCTTTCTTATTAAAATCAGCCTCTCAATAAGGTTTAGAAAGTCTTGAGAAAATGACTCCATTTGAGAATTAATTTGAGTCATTTGATTATTAAATAAATTAAAAAACCAAACAGCTGGAATGGCAGCGGCGAGACCAACTGCAGTAGCAACAAGAGCTTCGGCAATACCTGGAGCCACAGCTTCAATGCTTCCCCCTCCAGACGAGAGGCCAGAAAATGCATCAATAATTCCCCACACTGTACCAAAGAGTCCAATAAATGGAGAAATTGATCCGATTGAAGCGAGAGTCGAAACTCTCAGCTCCATCTTTTCATTCGCTGAATTATACCCAGTTTTGAGAGCACGCTCTAGGGACTGAAAACCGTGCTCAGAAAAATGCTGAGCAAGAGTCCCTTTATTTCCACTGCTCAATTTTTCACCAACTTTATTTAGCTCTTCGTAGCCTCTACGGAACATAAGGCTCATTGTTGAAATATGATTTTCAGATGCGATCCGGTGAATCTCTGCCAGAGAATTACTGGTTTTAAAAAATTGATTAAACTCATCATTAGCTTCTTTGATAGCTTTCAACTCTTGGTATTTTTGTAAAATTATTGTCCAAGACAGAACCGACGCCATGACTAGCAATAACAACACGATCTTAACGACAAGACCTGACTGCCACAAAATTTGCCAAATATTCAGACTTCCATGCATAAATCACCTCTATCTAAGAAGCTTCCGGGCCGAGCTTATAACTTGATCCCTATATGTGTAATAGAGAAAAGATATCACCCAAATTGCACCTAGGAAAGCCAAGTTAAGCTTCTTCTCCAATCTGAAAGGTGAAAAATCATCACCCCACACGGGATCAAGACCAAACAAAGACCCCATAGGGGCAACAAAAAGAACTATAAAGCACAAAACATTGCTCCAGTTTTTAAAATTTTCTCCACTTATATAGATAAGAGATGAATAACAAAGCAGAACGAATGGCATAAGGCCGTAGTAATTTGGAACACTCAATCTAAAAGCAATAAGAAAAATTATCAGATAGCTTATTCCTAAATATAATCTAGGAGGTAATATCTTTTGATTTAAAATATCCTCAAGATAGGCGATCACAACGAATTCAATCCCAAAAAATATGAGCAGTCCGGAAAATGAGGTGAATTGATAATACCAATACCCGACATTTTGAGAATTATAAAAAATACTTCCCAGACTTAAATAACTTATCAACATAAAGACGGCTACGACAATTGCTTTGGTCTCGGGCCAACTAAAGGAATCTTTGATAATTTCTTTAAAAGATCTCAACTGATAGAGACGTACTTTAAACCATCTATTAATTAGGAAAAGTGAGCTGACCTTAGAAATGACTAAAATCTCCCATTGGTTATTATGAAGCCATGACTCCACAATACTAATTTCATGATCAAGAAGAAAATGGAAGAAAGCTCCAATAGAACTTAAAATCACGACGAGAGAGACAAAAATTAATTGAAAGGCAGAATAGTACTTTATATTTTTGACGAGCTGACCATTGGGAGTTTCCTGAAGTATCATTAGAGAACTTTCTCCTCTGGGCTTATCCATTTCAACTGCATCTCGGGAGATGGATACATTCGGACGTAATCCTTATACTGAGAATTTGTTTTAATAAAATTTTGCAACTTACCAAGTAATCTAAAATAAACATTCCAGAGTTCAGGATTTCCTTTAAGGAAATTATCCATCTTTTTAGTAATTTCAAATTGCTGCTGAAAATTGTATCCTTTTTGATTTATCTGAGTTGAGTAATTTTTTAGCAATTCCTCTATCATACTCATATCGGCCTTCTGACCATAAAAACTTGTACCTGATAGCTTAGTCAATTTTTCAGTCCCGACAGCTTTTTTAAAATAACCAGCTTCTAAGCGAAAATAATCTTCCAATAAGAAAAGTGAAATTTCCAGTTTACTTAAGTCTAGGGACCTTATAAATGGAACAGAGAGGAGCAGGATCATCTCTCCATCGCTACCAGGAAGGGATGCCCTTACTGTTGAGGGAGTATTTATCAGCAGGATTTTGAATTTCTTTTGATAAAAGCCAAGAGTTTCTAATGTGCTCCTAAATGAATTCTCAATCCCATAGTCTGGTTTTTCAAAATCCCAACCTAAGACTTGAGCATTCTTTATGAGCCAGTACTCGCTGACAAATCCCCAGACTTGGTCCTCAGGCGGATAATTAAATCGCGCCATCTCAAGATTTGTCTGTTCGGTTTTCATCACACTGACTTGTTGCTTTTTCTGTTCTGCTGCCTGAGATAGTCCATCCTCTAAAAGTACTCTTTTAATACTTTGAAAGTTAACAACCTCAAGCTCTTTTTCTTCTTGAAGCTTCTCTGTTTGAGCGTGGAGGAATGGAACAGTAAGTAGCAGGAAACTACTTAACGCGAGTTTCATTCTGAACGTAATGATCATAGAGCCTTCCCCAATAATAGAGTTCTGCTAAATCCATGTTGAGAGCATCAAAAAATTTTGGATATTTACCCTGAAAACACTCAGGCCTTTTTGGACTTAGATAATACTTAAGGACGAATCCTTTATAGTCCGCCACCTGAACGTATGCCCAATCTGAGGAAACTTCTACCTTAGAGGACTCAATCACTTTAACTGGATGGCCACACTGAACCGTCGTTAAACTTGCAGATGTCCTAGCTGAAGACTGGTGAATATGACCAAACAAAGGAGTGAGATAAAAAACTCCTACAACTTTTTCATCAGTGGGAGTGGTTTCACCAAAAGAGAAAAGACTTAAAAAAATAAAGAGTAAAGCCATTTATACCTTCCAGCGAAACTGAATGGTTTCCCAATTGTGGCACTGCGGACAGCGCCAAAAAATCTCATCGGAATTAAATCCACACTGAGAGCAATAGTGACGACTTAAAGAACTATGAAGATTATTTAAAAGGCTCTTCGTATGATGAAGCGCCTCATCAGTCTTTCCAACTTCAATTAAAATCTTAATATACTCTACTTTCAAGACATCTGAATCCCCGTGATTTTTCATCCAGACATCCAAAAGCTCAAAAGCATCACCATTTCTTTTTTGATCTTTTAATAATCTAATCCTAGAAAGAATAATTGAAGGTGATTCCATAAGGTCAAGATCCACAAGACCTAAAAAATATTCCTTCAATTGCCCTAATCTTTGGAAGTATTCATCTCTAAGAGGAAGTTTTTGATTAAAGCCTTCTAGTGAAACAAAAATGAACGTGGCATACATAGGATGCTCTTTAAGAAGCTCAAGCAATAAACCTTTTGCATCTTCCATCTTGCCTTGGACAAGAAAGATTTTTAAACGAAGAATTTTGGCAGAAACTGATGGAGCAAACCTGAAGGCATCCTCAAGTTCCTCAGCACAGGCCTTGAATTGTCCCTGTTCAAAGAGCGATTTTGCTTTTTCAACGAGAATATGGGAAATGGTCTCTGATTGATTTTCCTGACCAACCTTGGAAAGCATAATTCGGTAGTTATAGGCCTGATCCCAATCCCCAATGTCTTCATAAATTCTGCAAAGTGAGAAAATCACATCTTGCTGATCTCTGTTTATCTTCAATACATCTTTATAAGTTTCTACGGCCTTATCAACAAAACCACCCTTATCAAAATCCATGGCCAATTCTTTTAAGGCCTGGAGACGAGTGCTCTCAGAAATATTATCTCTTGCAATTAGTGAGCGATGAATAGAAATTGCTTTCTCAATCTCACCATTCGAGCGAAATAAACCACCAAGTGCAAAATAGGTTTCAATTGTTTCACGATTAAGATCAACCGCATTTAGAAACTCTTTAATCGCGAGGTCCTTATTACCAGAAATTAAATACTGAGTAGCATTTAGGAATATACGCGACTGAACTTCAAAAATTGAATTGCGGTATTTTTTAGAAAGTTTGACTGCCTTATCTCTCTCAATAACATAGTGATAAAAAAACACGAGCGTTATCACAACTGCCACGACAGTTAGTGCGTGTTCCTTTCCCCAGTTAATTAGAAATAGATAATCCATTCAATTCCTAATGTTGAAAAAGAAAAGCAGGTTTAGCAGGAGTTGAAACCTTATGCTTAATTAAGCTAAGGGTATCTTCTGTTTCCTCAAGTAAATCGGATAATGAAAACTTGTCACGACGAGGCTTCATATACCTTAAAGAGAACTTCCCTTTTAATTTTAACTCATGATGGATAGCACGCCCTGCTTGCCATAGACCACCAATCTCATCAACAAGACCAAAGTCTTTTGCTTCAGAGCCATGAAAAATTTGTCCCTGAGCAAGCTCAGTAATATCTTTTTTAAGTCTGTTTTTTCTGACAGCAAGTATGTCTTCCATGAATTGTTTATGAGTGCCTGCCAATAAATCATTTAGATAGGCGCGCTCTTCATCAGTCATTGGTCTCGCTGGGCTACCAATATCTTTGTATCGTCCGGCCTTAATGACTTCTGGTTTAAATTTTGCGAATTTAAATAATTCCGACAAATCTGCCATTTGCATGATGACACCAATAGAACCCGTTAATGTCCCAGCATTTGCCCAGATCTTTCTTGCAGCAGAACCAATATAATAACCACCACTCGCTGCAACAGATCCAAAACTGGCAAAAACTGGCTTTTTCTTATCGATTCTTCTTACTTCCTCGTAAATTTCTTGAGTCGGGGCAACCGCCCCGCCGGGAGAATCAATACGAAGAAGAATAGCTTTTATATTGCGGTCTTGCTCTGCCATTAAAAGCATTTCGACAATCTTCTTAGACTCTCTGATTTCATTTTCAATTGTAATGACTGCAATTGGAGCATTTTTTTCATTCACAATCAGATCTGACCCAAGTGAGTCAGTACTCCTAAGCTTTGAAACTGTAAAAAATGCAAAGATGATGAATACAAAAAACAGGACAGTTACCAAAATAAAAATACCAACTATCCCTTTAGATCGTTCACGGCTCACGAGGAACTCCTTCCCTAAGTTCTTAATCGCTTAAATTATAACAGGATTGGCCAAAAAAGGAATGTTTAACTCATTAGAATGAGAAGCCTCTATCAGTGCACTCAGTCTCTAGTCTAAGAATCTCTTTTGAGACAGTTGCCGGGACCCCAAGACGGCTCTTCTTTTTCAGCCTTTCATATTCCTGGGTATACTGGTCAGAGATTCCTGTGTCTTCGATCACAATTAAAGTTTCATCGTTTATATAATTTGCTGCTTCAGACCAATTTTGTGAGCCAAAAATCACAATTTTGTTATCAACGACACCAAATTTATGATGAAGAACATCTCCTCTATTAAGGAGTGGGACTCCAATTTCCTCAGATGCTCTTCTCCAAGGTTGATTATCTGGTTCATAATCACAGTTGGTGCCAAGCATTTGCAAACCTGCCATATCAAATAATTCAGAGTAGTCCCTAAAAGCAAACTTTGCCTCAACAAGAAAACCCATCTGAACTCCGGCCTTATGACGCTTTTCTAGAACATCTGACATTTTTTGATCCGAGTAAACAAATAATCCGGCCTTAACTGATTTAGTCGCCTTAGCAAGAAATGAAGCAATTAGACCATTCACAGATTCTTCCCAATTGTAGCGAGCGGAAGTTGGTGAAAATTGAACTGTTATTTTCGTACCTCTTAAAGTTGCAGTCTGAGGCCCGCGGTAAGTTTTGTTGTGCCCAAAATTTCCTCTTTTACCATTACCCCATAATTGAGAAAATTCTTCTTCAAAGATTTCACCAATTGCCTGGGACTGGATAACAACTAAAGAGTTCGCATTCCCACGAGAAGCAGGTGCTAGAATATCCCCATGAATGCAGCTTAAAGTGAAATTCGCAGAACTAACAACAACAGTCTTTCCGTCGATGATCATAAACTTATGATGCATTAATCCCGAACCACGAGAGTTATCAAATGTATCATCCATAACCGGAACCTTTCCGGCCTCAAGCATATAGATTGCGTCTCTTGTTTCAAGTTCATTTTTACTAATCTTACCATCAGCATTGACATCAACTAATGCTCTTAATTCATTTAGTTTCGTAGCTTCGTATTCATCGGTACTGCCCTCACGTTGGGACATAACAGTAAAATTATAATCATGTTCAAGAACGATTCGAACATCTATACCTTCGCGCTTTTTTTGGACAAGAGCTTCAGCAACGAGAGGCAGTCTTAATTCTTGGACAGCGATAAAAATTGATTTTTTTGCCTTGCTTATGCCCTCAAGGAGCACTTGTTCAAGATTATCACCTTGGCGAGTGATATTCCGATAAGGATCTGTGTAAGAGGAATTTGGATTATGGTTAAAATAGGCCTTAACACTTCCCCAACTTTGAGTAGTGATTACTAAACTAACTAGACCGAGTTGCCATAGCTTCATATTTGAAAACCTTTATTAACTTGGCTAATACCTGACTTAAACTCTCCTAATATATAACTCTTTTGTCATCGTAAAACTTCT
>CANHJD010000025.1 GCA_947461145.1 Bacteriovoracaceae bacterium | reverse complement strand
ATAGACATCACCTTGATTGATTCTGTAAGAAACTCGAAACATTTCTTCAAGGGATATCGAATTTTCTGTTCTAGAAAGAATATAGTCTTTTAGCTCTTCTTCCTGGCCTGTCACCATGTAAAATGAAGTTACTCCACGAGCAAGACTTACAAGAAGTTTAGAAAGACGACTAAAAAGGGGGAACTTCCTTCTCAATTTTCTTTTAATCTCTGGGCTCCAGTCATGGATTTCCCCAACTTTTGGAATTAAACCATTCTGATATTCTTCTGCGATAACTTGTTTCATCATGAGTGAGAGCTTTTTTACAGTGAATGGCGCTTCATGGCCTTCAAGCTGGATAGGCTCTTGATTTGGATTAAATGTCAGATAGTCTTCAACAACTACATTCTTCACTTCCTCTTTTGGGGCATATTCTGGGTAGAGGCTTAGAAGTTCAGCTATCTTTTGATCTCGATAATCGTTGAGCTGTTGTTCCGTATTATTCAGATTGCTCATAACCTTTTGAATAATATTTCTGGCCGTCCAAAGAAGTAATATGTCCCCTTTGGGGTCATTTAATTCATATTGAGATTGCTGGTAAATATAGCCGAGGTACTGGTTTTCAGCTTTTTCTAAGTCCTGAGACCATGCCACCTGACTTATTAGAACCAATAACAATAACCAATATCGCATTTACGAACCTTTTTATAAGTATATTGCCTCTTTTTAGCATGCTTTTGCCTCTCATTATGAGGATGCTCCTCATTTTACTGGGGTGTCTAAAATTTCGACAACCTATGGAACTTCTGCCATGGGAATCGTGCAAAACTAAAAAGTGTCCTAAACTCTCTAAAAATAAGGACCATATAATGAAAAACGTTAAGTTATTTTTTACTTTTTTGATTCTTACGCTCTCACTACTTGCTTGTGCGGATGATTTCTTCAGTTTAAAAAAATACACCAATGTTCATAGTATACCTCAGGCTTTTTATCAATTAGGCGGGGGAGCTTCCATGATTAATAAGGCCTATCTTGATGACGATGGGGTTCAAAGAGATGATAAGATTTTTTATACCATCACTCACAAATATAAGTCAGCTCTTAGTGCCTCTGAAATTAGAAGACTCTTAAACCCCGCAAACAGTAGACTTGGCCAATTATTTGAGGAAACAACGGTTACAAAAACAAAAAAGGCAGGCGAGTTTAAGGTGTTGATGAATATTTCCACTCCGCTTAAGACTTTCCCCTGTGAAAGTAATTTAACTTACTCCACCAACTCTAGTGATATTTTTACTTACAGATTTTCAGATTTTAATATGGTCTTTACTGATTTTGTTATTCAAATAGAGATTGAGGAACTTGAGAACTATACAAAAGTCTCCTTGTTTCAAATTGCGGCGCTGAAAGGGATGACTCATCAAAAGTTGAAAAAGTTTTTTGCCGTTGAGAGATTTGAAAATTCTCTTAAAGGCAATATCTATAAATTTAAGCAAGGTATTAATGGCTTCTAGTTACCAGTTATTTGTTTGGCAAACTAGTTTCGCCGACTCACCCAAGTGAAGTGTCGCAGGAGTATTAAAAGGCAGTGGATAATTCACTCCTTGCCTATGCCCACAAGGTAAACCCTTTAAAACTGGGTAGGGAACTTTTTTGGCAAACCTTTCTAAAGCAATGGGAACTAAATCCTCGCCATTCTTTTCAAGCCCTTCATTAAAATCACCAATGACAAGAGCTTTAAGGTCCTGATCTATAATCTTAGCGAGTAACAATTGCTCAAGCATTCGATCTACGGAGTAACCCCGCTCATAGATATCTTCAATAAAAAGAATCTTACCCTTCGGAGACATTTGCCATGGAGTACCGATTGAGGATTGCAATAATCTGAGATTGCCTCCAGTCATTGTTCCTTCAATGAGACGACTCTTTTTTGCCTGATCATTAATAGGGATGAGATCATTGAATTCGATTTCTTTTCTTATTCCAAAAAGTAGATCTACTAATAACTGATGTTCTTCATCTTGATTTTGTCCGGGTTTTAATTGACTAATAGTCCGGCCATGGAGTGTTGGCCAGTTCCACTTCTGATTAAAAAACAAGTGAAGAGAAGTTATGTCGCTAAATCCAATTAAAAGTTTTGGCTTTTTCGGGGGAGTCAATGTTTCAAGTAATGGAAGGAGTCTCATACTTCCATAGCCGCCACGCAAGCACCACATCACTTTCGAATCTGAATACAGAGCATCCTTGAAAAATTCCCATTGCTCCTTCAGAGGCGCGGCAAAAAATAGATCTGTATTTATCATCTTCTCTGGCATTCGAGGCACAAGTCCTATTTCTCTGAGCCACTCCATGCCCTGATTAAGGACTTCGTCAGTTGAAGCTGAAGCTGGAGCAATAATGTCCACTGGCTCATTTAGGAGCAGTGGCTCCCAAGATCTTGCAAGATTATTCATTCCTAAAGATTACTCAGGCCCTAGTTAATTGCCAAATCTATTTAACTTGGGAATTTGAGTTTGGTTTAGTTTTTGCTTTATGTTTTTTGGGTTCAAGGAAAAAAGGGAGAGTTTATGATTGAAAATTATCTGAGAAAAATGATCATCAAAAGAAAGATAAAAAAAGCGGCTGAGGTCGGCGCAAAAATTGCGCTCACTGCAGCTGCTACCATGGCGGCACAGAATCTTTTAAAACTCGCCAAGGAGAAATGAGATGCCAAAAAATTATACGGCTTATGATCGTTCAGTAAAAAGTTTAAATGATGCCGACGGTTATGAATTTTCAGGGGAATCTGAATATACACGTGAGAAATCCGATCCGTATTTGATGGTGGACTATATGATAGATAGAGGTGTTGATTACCGAGGATGTGGCCCAAAAGGGTATTTCCCCTCTGATTTGAGAATAAAGGAAGATGTATGTGAAGTGCTGACACGAGATCCTCGCATAGATGCCTCTGAGATTAGTGTCAGAGTTGATTCAGGAGTTGTAATGCTTCAGGGCATGGTTGATTCGCGCCAGACAAAACGCTTGGCGGAAATTGCCATTCAAGATCTTCCTGGAGTGACTGATGTTTTAAACCAACTCAATTTCTTGCCACCTGTTTAATTCTTTCTATAATGAGAATTAAATTGAGGTGATTAAATGCAGACAGTTTTTATTACAGGTATTTCAAGAGGAATCGGGCTTGCCCTTTGCGCACAGGCATTGGAGCGTGGGGATCATGTGATCGGGGTCGCCCGTAATCCCCAAGCCTCACCGGATTTGCTCAAGCTTCAAAATCGATTTAAGGAATTAAAAATTATTTCTTTGGATCTTTGCCAGGAAGATGCGGCGGAAAAAATTCTTGAGCATTTATTTGAAGTTCCAGTCATAGATGTTCTGATTAATAATGCTGGAATTTACGAGCATGGGATTTCAAAACAAAGTTTTCTGAAAAGCTTTGAAGTGAATAGCTATGTTCCTTTTATGATTACCGAAGCACTCCTATCAAAACTAAAAAGATCCTCTTCTCCTAAACTTGTTAATGTGTCCTCAGTAATGGGAGGCATCACGGATAATTCCTCAGGGGATGCCTACGCTTATCGATCATCTAAAAGTGCTCTTAATATGATTCATAAATGTCTTTCCTTGGAGCACAGTTGGCTCACATGTCTTGCAATTCATCCTGGTTGGGTTAAAACCAGCATGGGAGGAGAGGGGGCAGTATTGCTACCAAAAACTTCGGCACATGGTATTTGGGATGTTATAGAAAAAATTCGTCCTGAAGAATCCGGAGCATTCAAGGACTATAATGGTCATCACTTAAACTGGTAATCGAAATGCTGTAAACGTTTGGCATTTATCTTGCTTGATAAAGTAAAATGAATGTCACCAAGTGCATATCAGGTCTGATATTGCCTCTGCTCTTCTTGAGTTGCGGTAAAGGGTTTAAGAAAGAAGATGTTCTGCTTGAGGAAAGATTAAGCGCAAATTATGTTACAAAATTCAAATCTCTTAACCCTCAGGTCGGTCGTTTTGAAGGTTGGGGGACTGTTTCAATTATTTCAAATCAGTTTTGGGCACGTGTAAAGATAAGTGGTTCTTTTTCTCCTGCGATACATCCACAATTTATTCATCTCAATGGTTCTTGTCCAACAATGGAAGATGATCTTAATTTAGATGGGTTTTTGGATTTTATAGAAGCAAAAAATAAAATTGGTTCCATCCTACTTCCTCTTGATGGGAACTTAGAGGCACAGATAAAAGGTGGCAATGAGTTCCCTAAAATGAGGCATCGAAGACCATTTTATTATTACTCCGAATCTTCTGATTTTATGAGAATGATGAAGGACTTACGAGGGAGAGACTTTATTCATAATGATTCGATTGTGAAGCTTGGACACACAGATCCATTAGCGCTTCATCAGCGAGTCATTATGATCTATGGAGTGCCTGAGGATTTTTTCCTCCCCACGACCGTCTTGAGCTTTGATGGTTTTCCTCCTCATTTAAGTTTACCTATAGCCTGTGGAGAAATTGGTGAAGGGGCAATTAGCCCCGGATTTATCGTTGGGAAGTAAATTACACCACTCTGACACTGGCAGCATTTTTGCTTGTTTCCGCTTGATCTATTTGATGCATTCAGCTTCAGAAAAAGGAGAAATTTTGATGAGAAGACTTTCTATATTTGTTCTTTTTCTTATCATTGTTTCTTGTCATCCTAAGTCAAGCTCAACAGGGGATGGATTATCAGAAATGAATTCTCCAAGGCTTCAAGGGCGTTATCAATCCTATTTAACGGCACTAAATACTTCTGTTAGCGGCTTCACCCAATCCGTGGTGGACATAACAATTCGTGGAGACCAGTTCTCTGCGACTGTAGAGGTTAAGGATGGGCCTTCGTTATCATATCATTCTCAAAATATTTATCTTGCAAGTCGTTGTCCAGATGACTCCATTGATTATAATGAAGACGGTTTTGTCGATTCTCTAGAAGCAAGTAGTGTGCTCGGTAATATTCTACTTCCCTTGGATGAAGACTTAACCTCCCAAGAATTGGGTCTAGATCAATGGCCTTTATCGGATGGTCTTGGTAACTATTTTTATCATAAAGAATCGGACCTTTCCCTTCTTCTTGCTGATCTTTTTGCCGAAGATAATAATCCCAATGATTTATTTATTAAGCTGAAGCGTTTCTCCTCTTTTAATTTTGAAGGCAAGGTTGTTGTGATCGCAGGAATTCCGGATGATTCCTATATACCTGGCTCAGTCATGGCACGAGAAGGAGAGTCTGAAAGACGCTCACTTCCAATAGCCTGTGGATATTTAAGAAGGGTTATTGAAAGTGAATAAATTTTTCTTATTAATTGTATCAATTATGTTTAATTTCTTTATCTGACCAATTATAGGATACTTGGATAGATAAAAGGGGTTAGTCATGATTACTCATTTTGCAAATACCAGAGGTATGGCCGATCATGGTTGGCTAAAAAGTGCGCATACATTCAGTTTTGCAGATTATTATAATCCTGAAAGAATGCATTTTGGAGTCTTAAGAGTTATCAATGACGATGTGATCGCACCTGGTACAGGTTTTGGTCGCCATCCCCATAGAGATATGGAGATTATTACAATACCACTTGAGGGGTCTGTTATTCATGAAGACTCTGAGGGTAATAAGGGAGTTATAAAAAGAGGCGAGATTCAAGTTATGTCTGCTGGGACAGGAATCTCTCATTCAGAATTTAGTGATAAGTTTGAGGTTACAAAACTCCTTCAAATTTGGGTCTTTCCAAAAAAACTTCAAATCCCCCCTCGTTATGACCAGAAGAAATATTCACTTGCTGAAAGAAAAAATAAATTACAATTAATTGTATCGCCAGACTCCAGAGATCATTCATTGATGATTAATCAAGATGCTTTCTTTTCTCTTGGTGAATTTGATGATGGGCGGGAGTTTGAGTATATGGCGTATAATAAAAATAATGGCGCCTATCTTTTTATCATTAGTGGATCATTTGAAATCAATGGTACTGTTTTTAATGCTAGAGATGGGGTTGGTATTAATCAATTTGACATCTTAACAATAAAATCAATTGGTTCCTCAGAGTTGCTTTTGATGGAATTACCTTTGGAGCTTTCGCGATCTTAAACCTTTTCGTCTCGCTTCGCGGGGTGATTGTCATGTTTACGATTCTAGTGATCATAATCTATATCGTTGGCTTTCTTTGCGCCGCTTCGGCAATTTTAAAGTCTAGAACTCCCCAGGGAGCTACGGCATGGTTTATTAGTCTTGTAACAATTCCCTTCATCTCCGTTCCATTTTTTATCATCTTCGGTGGGCCTAAATTTTACGGTTACGCTAACCGCAGAAGAAGGCTAGATCGATTCATGAGCCAAAAAATATTCGTCATGAAAGAATCTTTCCTTTCAGATCAGAATAATCACTTCGAGTTTAAAAAAATTGTGAATACCTTAGCGACATTTGCTCGGCCTGGTTTTACCAGCCAGAATAAGATTAAGCTTTTAATAGATGCTAATCAGACTTATGTTTCAATGCTTTCTGAACTTGAGAAAGCCGAGCATTACATATTTTTTCAATTTTACGTCTTTCGACCTGATCTGATTGGACATCGTTTTTTAGAAGTCCTAATGCGAAAAGCAGAGAGTGGAGTTAGAGTTAATTTTTTATATGATGAAATTGGGACTGCTCTTCCGAAAAATATTCTTGATCGGATGAAGCAATCAGGAATTAAAGTTTGCCAATTCAATTCGATGGGAGGAGGGGGAAGATTTCAAGTGAATTTTAGAAACCATCGTAAAATTGTTATAGTTGATGGAAAAACGGCATTCGTAGGTGGACTCAATATTGGTGATGATTATCTGGGTCACAGAGAGGATCTAGGCCACTGGCGAGACACACATGTTAAGCTTGAGGGTCCCTCTGTTTTAGTTTGCCAAATGACTCATGTAAAAGATTGGTACTGGTCCACACAAAAAGATTTGGAGGCAAGCTGGGATATTCTTCCTACAGAGGGGAGTGCAAATATCCTCGTTTTACCGACAGGCCCCTCTGATGACAAACATGCATGCCTCCTGGCCCATTTAGCTATGGTTAATGGCGCTCAAAAACGCCTATGGATAGCTAACCCTTATTTTATTCCGCCTGAGAGTTTACTTGATGCGATATTACTGGCTGCTCACAGAGGAGTAGATGTTCGAATTATTACTCCCTCCTTAAGTGATGCCTGGATTGTGGGTATTGCAAGCCAGGTCTATATTTCTAAGTTGCTCGACCACGGAGTTAAGGTCTATCGCTATAAGAGAGGATTTCTCCACCAGAAAGTTCTCTTGGTTGATGATCTTTTTGCAGTTATTGGTTCGGCAAATTTTGATTTTAGATCCATGTTTATTAATTTTGAAATTTCAGTTCTTGCTCAAGAAGAGCAATTCCTTCAAGATGTGGAGAGGATGCTCACAAAAGATATGGAAATGTCAGAAATCATTTCGCCTGATGAGTTCATAAACCTAAGTCTTTGGAAGAAGATAACTGGCAGGGCCGCAAATCTTTTAGCGCCAGTGCTTTAATAATCCATTTTTTTTGATTATAATTTTTTAAAAAAAAGGAATATCTATGAAGTTGATCGTTTTAATGGCTTTTTTCCTCAATGTTGCTTTTGCTGCCAATCCTGTCGTTACAATGGAAACAAGTCATGGTGCCATTGAAATTGAGCTCTTTCAGGATAAAGCTCCCTCAACAGTGGCAAATTTTCTGAAGTATGTGGATGATAAGTTTTATGACGGAACTATCTTTCATCGTGTGATCAATAATTTTATGATTCAGGGTGGTGGATTTACTACGAGTATGGCAGAAAAACCTACACGTGCACCGATAAAAAATGAGGCGAGTAATGGTGTTCGTAATGATGTAGGAACTATTGCTATGGCGCGGACCTCTGACCCCCATTCAGCAACGGCCCAGTTTTTTATCAATGTTTCTGATAATTCTCCACTTAACTATACTGGCGCAACGACTTCAGGTTGGGGATATGCAGTTTTTGGTAAGGTTACGCAAGGAATGCATGTAGTGAATAGAATTAAGATGGTTAAGACTGGCAATATTGGTCCTCATGGGGATGTTCCAATGGACACAGTTCTAATTAAAAGTGTTCGCCGAAAAAAATAGTTACAAAAAATGTAGAACTTCCTTCGGATTTAAAATTCGTTGCCCATGCTGATCATCTAGAGAAAACTCCAAGCACGCATGGGCAACGTGCTTTCCACTAACAGGCTTTAATGCTTCAAGCCCAGGTATAATCGGGAAAAAGCTTAAAACTTTTCCCAGGTTTTGTTCAACAAACCGCGTATGAGATCTTGGGCCTTTAAGTAATCCAGGCCTAATGATGGTAATTTTTGGAAATGAAAGCTTCATCACGTCCCGTTCAAGTTCACCCTTGATTTTTGTATAGGCAAACCAAGACTTAGTATTTGCATTTGGAGCAGAGACGAGAACGTAATTTCTGATCCCATTTATTTTGGCCGTTTGTGCAATTCTCAGTTGATAATCATAATCAACTAATCGCTGGGCCTCTCTTGTTCCAACTTGTTTTTTTGTTGTTCCCAAAGCTGAAAAGAGAATGTCTCCAGTCAAATCTTTGCGCCAGTTATTGAGTTCATCAAAATTTACGACAAATTCTTCCAGCTTTGAATCTGATATGCCGGTAGACTTTCTGACAAAAACTTTAACTTTCTTAATTCTTTTGTCACTTAGGCAGTAGTTTAAAATTTCAGAGCCCACAAGGCCTGTTGCACCAATAATAATAGCTGTATTTTTCATACATCTATTAGAGCCATGATTTTTCACCTTGGCAATATTGAAAATCAAAGTTCAGAGTGATGCCTTATTTCATTAAACGCAGTTTCATACTCTGTAAGTTCCTGCGGAGAAAAGTCCTTTAGCGCCTCCTTGAACAGATTTTGTTCTTCATTTACCAGATGAGTTAAAATTTGCTGTTGAAGATTGATAAAACCTGTATTCCATCGCTGTTCAACAATGGGAATATTGTCTAGCTTCTCAAAGAGAGCGCGAATAATGTCATGCTCGTACTCTGCATCATGGGCAACTTTTTCGGCATCCTCATCACCCACATCTTCAATAAGATGACTGTAAATAGTTTTTTCTTCACCCTCCATGTGGGAAAGGAGCTCCTCCCTCATCAACAGATAGGTCTCTTTTTTTTCTACCTCATCATTTGTTTTGGTCAATTTTACGAGGAGTCTTTTTATTTCCAGATGATCTTGATGTAATCTGCTTAGTATTGACTGGCCCATTTTTACTCCTTTTAACTTCTTCTTGTTTTTGTTTTTCCGATGGGGCGGGGACGAAAGTGGGGTCACCCATTGAAAATCCTAGATTCATGATTAAAAAGAGAAACAAGCTGGTGACCTTCATGACAGTCCTCTCAATGTTGCCTCCTATCCTTTCATGGCAATCAGCAAGACGAAATTAAAGTTAGTCTTAAGTAAATTGGATTAATTCACTTTTTTATAGCATGAACCTTCGCTTCCGTTTTTTAATCTTGTCTGCGCCTAGGAGGGCAAAATGAAATATTTAAAAATTGGATGCCTCTTTTTTTTGTTTTGTTCATATGCTTTTTCTGAAACCTTCAAAACTCAAATTCATTCAATTGAGAAAGGTGAACGAGGTGAATCTCATCTTATTATGTTTTCTGATGGGCACGTTGGATTTATCGAATCAGACGGGGACCTCATTTTGGAGGCTATAAAGAAAAATTTGGAAAGTGAAGATACTGTAGAGGTCATATTAGATGATAGGCATCAAGTCCTGTCAATTAGTGTTGTCTCTTCAGTCTTTGAAGAAATCAATATTACGAAAAATATGCCAGAAGAGTTGATGAGCTACGAGCCTTCAATTATAGACTCCTCTCGTGCCTATCAAGTTTTTCGCTCTATGCGAAGGGACTATCAAAATTTTTCTCAGTGCTATAATCGTGCCCATATCTGGACTTATGAAGCATTTACGAGCTCTGCCCTCAAGTCAAATAAGCTTTTTTTATTTTTTACTTCTCGATATATTCGAAAATTCAATTATAAATGGTGGTTTCATGTTACCCCAATGGTCTACGTTGGAGGAACAGATCAATCTTTTTGGCGAACATTAGATCGTCGCTACACAAGTGGCCCACTGACCCTAAGAACTTGGACAAATATTTTTATGCTGAATAATGCCTATTGTCCTGTTGTCTACAATTGGTCTGATTACCGCTATCATCAACAGGAGAGGGATTGTTATCTCATTCCAACAAGTATGTATTTTTGGCAACCAAGAGATATTTCTTATAAAGAACGAACTGGTTATGAGAAATCAAAGTATTACATGTCTGAGGTGAATCACGCTTACTGGGAAGCTTTTTAAAAGAGAAGGCCCCTTAAAAAGGGGCCTTTAATATTTAAGCGGCTTTTGACCAATTATTCCAAACTTCTTTTGTCCATGTTGATTTAGTATCAGCGACCCATTTTTTTGCCCATAATTTGTCATGAACAAATTTTTCTAGCTCTTCAGGTGAGCTACAATCTACCCAAAGAATCATGTCCCATTCACCCATAGTGGAAGCGGCCCATTTAACTTCTTTCCATTTTTTTAACCAGTTCCAATTTTCCCAAACTGGTGCTTCTTTTGTCCATTTTACTTGTACCTGAGCTGTCCACTTAGCCATAAATTCTCCTTTATTGATATTATCATCATAATAGAGAGTGAGTTTTAGTAAATGCTCTTCTCTGAGGGAAAAACCTGCTGTTAAGGTACTATCCAAGTTGGCCATTCATCATTAAGATTATTCAAATTATCAAATATTTTGGGGATGTTATGAGTAAAGAATTCAAACCTTTTGTGTCCGCTACTGAATTCGTTAAAGAGTTTAGTTTTACACCCATTCTCATGGGAGTTCTTCTGGGTATTCTTTTTGGAGCATCTTCCCTTTATTTGGCGCTTAAAGTAGGAATGACCGTTTCCGCTTCAATACCTGTAGCCGTTTTATCAATTACTTTATTTAAAGGATTTTCTCGAATCTTTGGCCTAAGAAAGGCAACAATTCTTGAAAACAATATGGTTCAAACAACCGGTTCAGCCGGAGAGTCCATCGCTTTTGGGGTTGCGGTTACAATGCCAGCTCTCCTGATTCTTGGTTACGATCTTGATTTAGGTCGGATTATGACTGTTTCTATTCTGGGTGGTCTTTTGGGTGTGCTGATGATGATTCCTTTGCGTCGCGCTTTGATCGTCAAAGAACATGGGAAACTCATTTATCCTGAAGGAACTGCATGTGCTGAAGTTTTAATTGTGGGAGAGAAGGGTGGCTCTTCTGGGAAAATTGTATTTGGTGGTTTTTTCCTTGGACTCATTTACAAATTTTTCAATGTTGGAATGAAGTTATGGAAAGACGTTCCCGAGAAGGCCTTTGGATTTTTTAAAGGATCTGCTGTTGCCGCCGAGGTCTCTCCTGAACTTTTAGGGGTAGGTTATATCATTGGCCTACGTACTGCCGCTATTATGATGGCAGGGGGAGTCCTTTCGAGTTTTGTTCTAATTCCCATGATTACTCTTTTTGGTGGAAATTTAACGGAGCCACTTTTTCCTGCGAAGACACTTATAAGAGATATGTCTATCCATGATATTTGGAGAAACTATGTTCTCTATATTGGTGCTGGAGCTGTAGCCGCAGGGGGGATCATTTCCTTACTTCAGAGTTTACCCACAATTATTAGTGGAGCTAAGTCGGGTTTGGCGAGTGTCATGGGTTCTAAGAAAAGTGAGGAGCTTCAAACTCGAACTGAAAATGATCTCCCGTTTTCTTTTGTCGTGATTGGTACACTTCTTATGGTTTTAGGTCTCTGGTTTGCCCCGGCCCTGCATATAAATCTTTTTTCAGCGATTCTTATTATTATTTTTGGTTTTCTTTTTGTGACTGTGAGCTCCCGCTTGACTGGAGAGATTGGCTCATCATCTAACCCCATCTCAGGAATGACTGTGGCAACCCTCCTTTTAACGTGTCTCGTTTTTCTAGCCGTTGGTTGGATTGGCCCTGAGCATAGAGTTGGAGCGCTTAGTATTGCAGCCGTTGTCTGTATCGCAGCCTCTAATGCTGGAACAACTTCGCAAGATTTAAAAACGGGCTATATCGTAGGCGCAACTCCAAAATATCAACAAATTGGACTTCTAATAGGGGCCCTTACAAGTGCTGTTGTCATTGGTTACTCATTGAAGCTACTCAACGATGCCTCAACAGTTTATTCAAAAAAAGTCCCCCATTTTATTGTCCAAGACCTTAGTCAGCTGAAAGAGAAACAAGGCTTGATGGGTCCTGAAAAATCTCAAGATTCAAAAGAGTATTTCGTTTATCAAGTGACAGAGCAATCTGCCCCCTCAGTTTTAACTGTGCTTTCTCCAGGTAAGTACCTTGTCGATACTCAAGGTAAAGTTACTTATGTGGTTGACCCGGGTATTAATGGTAATTTAAATAAGCGAGATGATGGGACAAGTGTAACAAAATATGAAGCCCCTAAGGCTCGATTAATGTCTCTTATTATTGACGGAATACTGACTCAAAAACTTCCTTGGGGCCTTGTTCTTTTGGGTGTTTTTCTGGCCTTAGTTTTAGAACTGTGTGGCATTTCAGCTCTGCCATTTGCAGTTGGTGTCTATCTTCCTATTTCTGCTTCAGCTCCAATTTTTGTAGGTGGAATCATTAGGTATTTTGTTGATAGAAAACAAAAAAATGTCAGTGAAGCAGAATCCGAGACTGGTCCGGGAGTTCTTTTTTCTTCTGGTCTAATTGCTGGTGGGGCCATTGCTGGAATTTTACTCGCACTGACTCAAATTATGGAAGGCTTCTCCGAAAAATTAGATTTTTCAAAGGCCATGGGGTCATTAGCGGAATCAGATTTATTCAGCCTTTTGGCCTTTCTCGGTGCTGGACTTATTCTTTTTGTAGTTGGTAAGAAAAAATCGGCTTAATTAAATTCTAGGGCGAAGATTTCTCTTCGCCCTAGAATTTTAACTTCTTTTTATTTCATTCATAACTTCGGCCAGCATATGATCATCTTTTGTCCTCAATGCCAGATCATGCAAACTCACCATTCCAACTGGTCTCTGTCCTTTATCAACGACTAGCAGACGAGAAATCTGATTTTGTTCCATGATTTTAGTGGCTTCAGATATTTCTTGATCCTGATATACAAAGTACACATCCCTAGACATTGCCAGGGAGATAGGGTCTTCAGGCCCATGGCCATTGGCCACTGAACTGACCACAATATCTCGGTCAGTAACAAAACCTACAGGTCTCTCATTTTTGTAAATAGGCATTGATCCGATATCATGTTTTTTCATTAGATTCGCCACATGCTTTATGGTGTCGCTAATTTGTGCCATAGTGACACCTTCATGCATAATTTCTGAAACCTGCATAAGTCCCTCCGGTTAATGATGAAAAGATTTTGTCATTTGCTAGGTCTTATGAAAAATAAAGTTTTCTCAAGGTTGAGGAGTGTAATGTTTTGCTGCAAGCTCTTCCATTAAATAACCAAGAGCGTAGGGAACTGAATAATTTCTTTTTGTCGTGTATTTTACCGAATGATCAAATCCGAGTTTGTGTAACCATTCATGAAAAAGATTGTCTGCGACTTGTACCGGTGTATATCGTTGGAAATATTTTTGATTTATCCAGATGCGACCAGTGTCAGGATAGGTATATCCGATAGTGGTATTGTCTTGTTCATAAAGTTCGAGCTCTATATCCATGCGTCCATTTTTACCTGGAGAAGCAAGTTCTGAGCCTTCAAGAATAATTCTGTAAATCTCTTCGTTACTTAGTCCCTTATTATCAATAAAAGATTTTTTTCCATTTACTGAATGTGTAATTACTCTCTGTTTAAAATCTTCTGAGAGTATAACTTTTTTAATAAGTGTGATGGCATGATGAATTTTTTTGACATGATCAGATGAAAAGTTCACGAGCTTGACACTTGCTTCGAATTCCTGACCCCAACTAAGAAGGGGATAGAGTGCACAGAAAGCGTAGAACATTCTTTTAACCACCATGGTTAAAATTTTTCCATAAATTCATACTGGGTTCAATAAATAATTAAAATAATTTCTTTCTTATTACGTGAGTTAATTAGGTAGTTCTTTTGCGATCATAACTTCCTCCTTAATAGGACGAGGAAATGGGTCCAATATTTCGGAATGATTTTTTCTTAAGAAAAGAAGTGTTATAACAAAAAGAATCAATCGCATAAAACCCCTCAGGTTTTCTATAAGCAAAGCGAGTGCCAATAGGTACCTTCATAAATGTTTTAGGTTAAATCGATATTAATAAAATAATCTGCTTGCTATTATTCTTTCTGTGCCCGGTAGGAATCTGGATTTAAAAAAAAAGATTCTCCCCACTAACAAGGCTTTTTAAAATTAGTATGGTTTTATTAAATCTCTAAGTGTTTACCGGACACTCAAAAGTAGACCACTTTTGGTGGTCTACTTTTGAATTATTTTCAATTAACGTCTAAGAATTGTTTAAGGTGGCCGGTGCGCCCCAAAACTCAATCTCAGGAGGACCTTATGACTGAAAAAGCTAAAACCCTTTTAAAGGAAGTCTCCCTTTGGAAAGCGCGTTTTAATGATTCCTCTCGAACACTTAAGGGCTTCTATAAAGGTATTACTCGTGACGCTAAGAAGGTCTATAAAGAGTTGGTGAAGTAGAATTTACTTAAGGGTTTTAATTGAGAGAAGCTCATGGTATGAAGGGTTATCAATTTAGAGGTAACCCTTATGTCTTATGAATCTTCTTACAACAAAGATCTCGCCCGTGCTATGGCGCGTGCTAAAGATCCTGAGAAATTTCTTGATCAAGAGCTTTCCAATATACGCTCTCGTGCTTTGGAATTGAATAATGCTCGTAAAACCATGGCCGAAGGTTATGAGATCGTACTCCAAGGATTAAAGAAGGCATTCCCTAACCTTGATCTAGAGGATAAGAACTTAGTTGGGACCCCTAATCGCATGGCCCGTGCCCTTATCGAAGTCTGCTCTGGTTTGGGTACGGATGAAAAAGAAATTTTTTCTACGACTTTTCCTGCAGAAAAATATGATGATGTGATCATCCTTAAAGATATCGATTATACCTCACTTTGTAGTCACCATTTCTTTCCATTTACTGGTAAGGCCCATGTTGGGTACCTTCCTGATACATCCAAAGGGGATCAATCTCGTGTTGTTGGTCTTTCTAAGCTAGCTCACATTGTTGATTGCCACGCCCAGCGCCCTCAACTGCAAGAGCGCATGTGCCACAACATTATGGATTCAATTAAGAACCAACTCAATCCTGCTGGAGTAATGGTCGTGATTGAAGGAAGTCATGGTTGTTTAACTTGTAGAAGTGCCAAAAAGGCCGGTGCTTCGATGATCACTTCTGCCCTTGATGGAAAATTCCGCGATGATAAAAAACTCAGAGTTGAGTTCTTAAGCCTTATCGGAATGAATAAATAGGTTATTTGAGTTCTACGACGGCCGCCGCGTTTGCTTTGTAGAGAAACCAGTTGTAAGCGCGGTTCTCATAACTTTTACCGTTTGAATCTCTGACATAAAATGCACCTTTTTTGTTGCATTCACTTTTTTCAATTTCATAGCAGTTGGCCTTAGCTTGATCATCATAGCCAACAATTAAAACTACATGCCAGTAACCATCTTCATTATAATTAATAATGATTGGGGATCTCGTTTTTACAAGTGTCTCTTTTACTTTTTTCACGTCTTCTGGAAGCAGTACATATGTGGCGTATTTTTTTCCTCGAGCAAAGAGGAGAGTCGTTTTTACTTGTGGGACTTTTATTCGAGGTAGATTTTCAAAGTTTGGATGTCTGTTCCAGACCTCCATGTTGACTGTTCCATCCGAATTATAGGCCTTATACGGCCATACCTTTTGATGAACGCCTTCTCCGTAATTGAATCTCACTACGACTTCTTCAATAAAGTGTTCTGGTTTTGTTGTTTGATCTCTAAAGTCATCCTGCCAGATGAGAAAGGATTCGGAGAGATCATATTTCCCACCGATTTTTGGTTTGGTAATTTTATTTTTTTTATTCAGCAGGAGTTCCATGGCACCAGTGGAGGCCATAAACCAACAAGTATTGGTATCACCTTGATCAGGAGCTGGTTGGACGTAAGTCAAAAGTTCAGTGTATTTCTTTGGGAGCCTCGCCGCAAAAGTCAGACTTGGGACGGCCAAAATGATGAGCAGTGGAATGGTCTTCATGATTTGGACTATGCCTCAAGCTGGTTCGCTAAGGAAAGCCTCCTGAAAAAATGATAGGGGATGTCTTTTTAATAGGTTAGTGGAGTTTTGTGCCGCCTCTTGATGGTTACGTAAAAGATACGTATAATATAAAAATGGATTCATCGGACTCAACCTACAAAATAACCGGATTTCAGTCACCCTGTGCTGAGTATCACGAAGAAATACTCTCTCTTGATGAGAGGTATCTTGTGAAGCATCCAGGTATTTTTATTATTGAGGCGGCTACTACGTCAGTAAAATTGGGAGTTCGCGCCGGTGATAAACTCATTATTAACCGCTCACTTGCGCCCAAACGAGACGATTTAGTTTTGATTGTCATTAATAATAATTTTACCCTTACACGCTTTTATCCTGAGCAACTCAAGGATAAAGATCCTGAGTCAGAGGATTTTCTTTGGGGTGTAGTGACGACACTTTTAAGGGAGTTTCGATGAGATTTTTTGGGCTCGTTGATTGCAATTCTTTTTACTGCTCGTGTGAGAGAGTGTTTCGGCCTGATCTTCGAGGGCGCCCAGTGATTGTATTATCTAATAATGACGGTTGCGCTATCGCCTTTAGTAAAGAGGCCAAGGCCATCGGTATCGGAACAATGTGTGAGCCTTACTTTCAGATCAAAGACAAAATAAAGAAATATAATGTCGCTGTTTTTTCTTCCAACTACACACTCTACGACAACATGTCGAGGAGAGTGATGGAGATCCTTAGAGATTTCACTCCTCGCCTCGAGATCTATTCAGTAGATGAAGCCTTCCTTGAATTTGATGGATTTGATGACTGGGATCTTAATGAGTATGGGGCCAGAATGCGAAGGGAGATTTTACGTTTAACAGGGATTCCCGTTGGTGTAGGGATTTCAAAAACAAAAGTGCTTTCTAAAGTTGCGAATAAAATTGCTAAGAAAAAAACCGGTGTCTTTGTGATGAAAGATGAAGACCATATTGATGATGTACTGAAAACTTTCCCCGTGAAAGATATTTGGGGGATTGGCCATGCGAGTGCAAATAAATTACACATGCTTGGAATAAAGACGGCCTATGAATTTAAAATTTATAAAGATGAAAAGTTAATTCAGCGGATGCTGACAAAAACCGGGAGAGAAATCCAAGATGAGCTACGTGGGATAAGTTGTCTTTCCATGGAATCCCCTGAAGATAAAAAAAATATTGGTGCTTCTCGAAGTTTCGGGGCTTCCGTTTATAGCAAGCAGGAATTAAGAGAAGCCTTGGCCGAATTCTGCACTTTGGCCGGTGAAAAACTTCGAAGGCAGCAGAGTGTTTGTTATAGTGTCACGGCCTTTGTTCACACTAACCCTTTTAAAGAAGAGTTACCGCAATACTATGGTGTCGGAAGTAGAACCTTTTCCTCAGGAACATCTGACACCTTTAGATTAATTAAAGGTTGCCATGAGGTCCTCGATGATATTTTCAAATTAGGCTATGAATATAAGAAGGCCGGAGTTCTGTTAAACCATATTGTGCCCCAAGGCCAAAATCAATTAGATCTATTTGATCAACAAGGACAGGATAATAAAAAGATAAGTCAGGTTGTTGATCTTATTAATAAAAAATTTGGCCAACGAACTATTCAAAGTGCTTCATGTGGTATCAATCAGGCCTGGCGAACTGTCGCCAATTTCCGCTCCTCAAAATACACCACCTCTTGGAAAGAAATCTTAAGGATAAAATTAGATTCATGACTCTTGTCTGACAGAATTGAATTTGTCATGCTCGATTGACGTATGATGACGAGGTTTAATAATGCAGCATGAATATTATGAGAAACGATTTAAAGCGTTTTTTGATCACTCGGCCATTGCCATGCAGATCTTTTCTAAAAGTGGTGAATGTGTGGTCGCAAATAAAGCCTGGGAAGATTTGTATGAAACAACAAGAGATCAGCTTGAAGGATATAATATCTTTAATGATGAACAGTTGAAGTCTTTGCCAGCATGGGATGGAGTGATGCGGGCTTTCCAGGGTGAATCTGTGACTCAGGAGCCTATATGGTATGATCCAGCGAAGATTGGAAAAGTTGGACGAGGAAGATGGATTGAATCTTGGATTTCACCCGTAAAAGATGAGTATGGTGAGGTGCAAGAGATTGCCTGCATTCTTAAAGATGTGACAGAGAGATGCCAGCATGATGCAGACCTTGATTTCCTTTCAAGGGCTTCCGAGATTTTGAATAGCACCTTTAATGCGGATGAAATTTTACTTAATATAAGTGAGTACGCCACAACGTACTTATGCGATGGAGTTGTTATTGATGAGCTGCTCTCAACTGGGGAGATGGTTAGAGTCTCAGTGGTTCATCAAGATAAAAGCATGGTGGAAAAAATTTATAGTCTTAAGCAAACTCTTCAGATGCAAGAGAGTATCGATTGCCATTTAAATAGTTTTTCAGACATAGACGCAGGCTCTTGTATAAGAGTTCATTTTAAAGGGCGAGATAAGCTTTTGGGTATGGTCACTTTCTTTTCTGGGAAAAACTCGGCCAAAAAAATTTCTCAACGCTCGAGATGGGTTGCTCAAGAGTTAGTGAGTAGGGCAGGGATGGCCTACGAGAATGCTCTCATGCACCAAAAGTCCAGAGAAGCTATCAATTCGAGAGATGAATTTCTATCCATTGCATCCCACGAATTGAAAACACCACTCCAAAGTTTGACCCTGCAAAATCAAATGCGTAAAAGAAATTTAATGAAAGGTATCTTTGAGCCCTACGAGTTTGAAAAGTTTGAAGCCATGGTGGATTCAGATTTAAAGCACTTAATGCGTATAAATCGACTCATAGAAGATATGTTAGATATTTCACGCGTTCGAGCGGGACAATTAACATTTATTAACGAGCACGTAGAATTTAGTTCTTTTGCCAAAGACGTACTTGAACGATTTAGACCTCAGCTTGATGCGGCTGGCTGTTATTTGACTACTTCTTTTTGTTCACCTGTCTATACCGTTATAGATACCTATCGAATGGAGCAGGTTGTGGTGAATCTTCTGACAAATGCAATTAAATACGCTTCAGGAAGTCCAATAAATGTCGAAGTTTGTCTCGCCAGTGATAGGGTTCAGTTAAGGGTGCATGATCAAGGCCCTGGAATTAGTCAAGAACACTTAGAGCGAATTTTTGAAAGATATGAAAGAGCGATCTCTAGTAATGAGGTCAGTGGACTGGGGCTCGGACTTTATATAGCCCGTCAAATCATGGAGCAAAATAATGGGTCTCTTTCAGTCTATAGTACACAAGGGAAAGGCTCTACTTTTATGATTGATTTACCCTATCGAGATGTCGAATAAATCTTGGTCAGACTTAGACTTCGAATATCTTTTGCTATACAGTGAGATTCATGTCAAAACGCGTTCTAATAATTGAAGATGATGAGTCTATCCGTGAGCTCTTGATTGAGCTTTTGGAGAGTGAAGGCTATATCGTCTCATCTGCAGAAAATGGTCTTCAAGGTTTAGAATTTCTCAAGAATAATTCTAAACCTGATATTATTTTAATGGATCTTATGATGCCCGTAATGGATGGTTATACTTTCCGAACCGAGCAGTTGAAAAACCCTCAATGGAATAAGATTCCCACTGTGGTAATGTCTGCTGAGGCAAGTGCCAAAGAAAAATTAAAAAATTACTCGATCACGGCATTTCTTGCAAAACCAATAGAACTTGAAACCATTCTAAAAACTATCGAAAAGTATTCATAAATTTCCCTCTTTGATTTAAAATAAATTTAATTAATTAAAGGGCCAGGAAATACATGGAAAAGATTAAGTCTTATCTTGAAGAATATTCATATTTAAAAAGCATTCAAAGTCTTCTTCATTGGGACATGGAAACAATGATGCCCGAAGGGGCCATTGAGGATCGAGCCAAAAGATTAAGTTACATCCAAGGCAAAATGCATGCCCACATAACGAATCCTAAATATAAAAAGATGCTCAAAGAGTTCTCAGCGCTAGATAAATTGTCTAAGTTGCAAAAGTCACTTCTAAAAGAGCTTGAGTGGGATTTTAAGTTGAGCTCGTCTTTGCCTCAGAAGCATGTTGAGGAAGTTTCTTTGGCGACTTCTCATGCGAGTCACACGTGGTCGAAAGCAAAAAAAACAAACGATCTAAAACTATTTTTACCACAACTCCAGAAACTGATAGATCTCAAAACAAGAGAAGCTGGGTTCTATAAAACAAAGAAGCCCTACGATGGACTTATTCAGCTTCATGATAAAGAATTTAATTCTGCACAAATTACAAAAATCTTTAATCATCTAAAGGCGGGACTCACTCAGCTTGCAAATGAGGTGAAAGAGGATGGGCGATTCGTAAATGTAAAAGATCTCAAGGGTCCATTTCCAATTGAAGACCAGAAAGCGATAAGTCTTTTTGTCGCTAGAAAGTTTGGTTTACCAGAAAATCATTCAAGACTAGATATTTCAACTCATCCCTTTAGTATTAATATTTCTCCGCTGGATCAAAGAATCACGACTCGTTATGACGTTTCTCATCTGGACTCCCTATCTTCAACCATGCATGAAGTTGGGCATGCTCTTTATGAGCTTAATTTGCCTAGGCAATGGGAAGGGACACCTCTCCAAGAAGCAGTCTCATTATCCGTTCATGAATCCCAGTCCCGATTCTGGGAAAATATAATTGGTCGCTCACGTGCTTTTAGTCACTTTATTTTTCCCGAAATGATGAAGTCCTTTCCTAAATCAATGAAGGGAATGGATCCTGAAAAATTATTTCACTATTTTAATAAATCTGTTCCTGGTCTTATTCGAGTTGAGTCTTGCGAACTCTATTATAATCTTCATATTATTATCCGATTTGAAATTGAAGAAATGATTTTTAATCAGGGCCTTAAAGCAAAAGATATACCTGCAATTTGGAGCGAACTCTATAAAAAGTATCTCGGTATTATTCCAAAAACAGATGCTGAGGGCATTCTTCAGGACTCCCACTGGGCCGGCGGTGCTTTTGGCTATTTCCCAACTTACACTTTAGGAAATCTTATTTCAGGCTCTCTATTTGTAAAAATGAAGAAACAACTTCCTGATTTGGATAAACAGATTAGTAAAGGGGAGTTTGCTCCAACGTTGAGCTATTTAGTAAAAAATATCCATTCAAAGGGAAGAAGTATTACTTCAACAGATCTTGTGGGAGAACTTGATGTGAATGATTATCTTTATTATTTAAAATCAAAATTTCAAGGATAGATCATGCAGGAAATATTTTTAGGCGTCATGGATCTTCAAGAAGCAAAGAATCATCAGTTTATTCTAAAGGGAAAAGGTACCGAGGTTATTCTTAAAACAAATGGAAAAACTTGTACCACTGGTTGCAAAGTCACTGTCGAAGTCTGGGGTCATGAAGCCGATGCGGAAATTTTAAGGAAGCACTTCCAAGAAGATTACCTAAAACACGTAAAAGGGCATGAGCCAAATTTTGAAAATTTATCACAGATTTTTGATCCCTCTGCAACCGAAGTTATTTGCCAGGCCTGTGGAGCTAAGTTCGCTCCAACGACACATGAATGCCCAGACTGTGGGCTCGTTTACTAAAGCCTAGTAGTCAGCTTTTCGAAGTCTTTTCTTTTCGCTGTCTTTTTTCTTACTGCTTAGCCGCTTAAGTACAGCACTTCTTTTTGGCTTCGTTGGTTTTCTCACTTTTGGTGGATAGAGAACTTTTTGAATCATTTGGTGAAGTTTACTGATGCATTCATCGATATTATCTTTTTGGCTTCGATGCTCTTGGGCACTAATCTGGACTATTCCACTTTCATTGATCTGGTTTTTGTACTTTTCAATAAACCTTTCCTTAACACTTTCTGAAATTGATGGGCTTTCTTTAATATTCCACTCAAGCACTGCCTTTGAATTGACCTTGTTGATATTTTGTCCCCCAGCTCCTGAACTCCGGGAGAATGTGAAATGGAACTCAGAAAAGGGGATGAGGATTTTTGTCATAAGAGCTATTATCTTACCATGAAATCAAGTAAATGGTTTGTCTACATCATCCAGACTGAAAAAGGTCACCTTTATACGGGAATTACGACAGACATAGAAAGGCGCTTTAAGGAACACTCTAACTCGAGTAAAGGGGCCAAGTACTTCAGAGGAAAGGTGCCAGTTCATGTTATTTATCATAAAATTTTCAAAGACAGATCATCCGCTTCTAAGCATGAAGCCCTCATCAAAAAGATGAAAAGATCCGAGAAGCTTCTTATGATAGAGACCGCAACTAATGATTAAACAAGCATGTACCTTAATATTTAGGCTCTCTGGCTGGAAATTTAAGAATAATATTCCAGATGATTTGAAGTCATTTGTCATGATCGGTGCTCCTCATACATCAAATTTTGATTTTATACCGGCCATGGCCGTGTCAAATTTAATGAATCGAAAGGCAAGTTTTGTCATAAAAAAAGAGTGGCTCAAATTTCCGATGGGACTTTTTTTTAAACCCATTGGCGCCATTGGAGTTGATCGAAATCCCCCTAAAGATTCGAAGTCCATTAACTACACAGACATGATTGCTGAGTACTTTAAAGAGGATCCAACATTTGTGCTTATGATTGCGCCAGAGGGGACAAGGAGCCTTAATAAAAATTGGAAAAGTGGCTTTTATTATATTGCCCAGAAAGCGAATGTTCCTATTGTTCTTGCCTATGCTGATTATGAAAAAAAAGAGGCTGGACTAGGGGCTTACTTCTATCCAGAAAATTTTGAAGCCGATATGAAAAAGATCATGAGTTTTTATAAGGGAATGAAAGGTCGCAATCCTGAGCACTTCTCTATTGATGAAAAGTTTTTAGGGGAGATTAATTCATGAAAATCTCTCAAGTCATGGTATTCACCCAAAGACCTGAATTAAAAATGCTTCTTGAAATAGAATGCAAGGGACTTGCTGGCTTTAGTCCCATCATCCGTCAAGGGTTAGAGGACTTTAAATCTATGCTTGCCCTGTTTGAGACAATTGATATTTTAATCGTAGATGAACCTGAAGACCGGGACCTTTTTAGTTCTCTGATTGATGAAGTAAAAAATAAATTGGGTGTCATAAAGGAAACTTTCTTTCTTTCAAAAACAAAGACTAATATTGAAAATGCCAAAGTTTTTGGAAACCAGCAAATTCAGGAGCTATTAAACGAACTTAATTCTATTATTGACCCAACTGCTGCTTCGAATACAAGTTATATTTCTATACCTATTGATTCTCTCCTCCATTTTAATTTTCTGCCCTTCGATCTCTATGTGAAAATTGGCCAGGACAAATTTATAAGGAGGATTCCAGCGAACGAGCATATTGATCACGACACCTTTAAGAATTTTCTTCAAAGAGGTGTTTCAGATTTTTATTTTGAAAGAAAATATAATAAAGACTTCTCAATGATGCTGATTAATAACATGATCAACAAAGTTGAAAAAGATTATGCATCCGTTGATGAAAAATTGCTTGCCGTTAATCAGGTTTATTATACCACTCAGCAGATCGTTTCGAAACTGGGGTTTAAGCCCAAACTGATTGAAGTTTGTAACAGTGTGATTGATCAGATACTGGGAGATGTTTCAGGCAGAAAGGATAATTTCTCAAAATTCTTAGAACTTCTTCGAGCACAAGGGGAACTCACTTTTAGCTATCGCTTGATGGAGCTTACTTGCTTTGTGGGGACTCAGATGATTGAGGCAGTCGAAAAACATAGTCGGGAAGATAAGATTAAACGAATAATCTTTGCTGCAATGTTTTGTGATTATGCTCTCACAGACCCAAGACAATTGCATATTCGTCATGATGATCAACTTTTAAAGTTATCTATGGCCGAGTACAAAGAAATAAGTCAGCATGCCCTACGTGGAAGCGAGCTCATTCTAAATTATGAAAACGCACCCATTGAAGTTTCAACGATTATTAAACAGCATCATGGATCACTAGATGGAAAGGGTTTTCCAAAAGAGATCTCCCCAGATCTCCATCCGCTTTCAAAATGCTTTATGGCCGCCCAAGAGTTATCCTATCAAATTCTCACTGAAACTGATCAAGATTCGGCAGATGTAGTTAAAGATGTTATTAAGAAATTCAAGGGAACTCCCCTTGAGGAGTACCTTTTAGGCTTTGAAAAAAGCTGTCGTAGCTGATTATTGTAATTTCTACCTGTTAGCTGTCTTTTTATTCCCTTTCAGGGTAAATACCCTTTTATGGAAAAAATTAATCCCGATGATCTACCCATAACTGCATGGTTGCCTACAACTGTGAAAGAGGCCAAAAAGCGAGGCTGGGATGAGTTAGATGTCGTACTCATTACTGGTGACGCTTATGTGGATCATCCGGCCTTTGGTGCGGCTGTAATGGGACGAATTTTTGAATCCCTGGGATTGAAAGTGGCCATTATTGCGCAACCAAACTGGCGTGACGATCTAAGAGATTTTAAAAAATTTGGTAAGCCAAAATATTTCTTTGGTGTGACTTCTGGAAATATGGATTCCATGGTTAATAAGTATACGGCCGGCAAACGTCTGCGCTCCAATGATGCTTATACACCGGGTGGATCACCTGATTTTCGCCCTGACTATGCCACCACTGTATATTCACAGATTCTTAAGTCCTTATATCCTGACGTTCCAGTTATCCTAGGTGGTATTGAAGCATCGCTAAGAAGAGTGACTCATTATGATTTTTGGGAAGATCGACTGATGCCAAATATCCTAAGCACTTCAGGGGCCGATCTTTTAGTTTATGGAATGGGGGAGCAGCCCATTCGAGATATAGTTAAATATCTAACTCGTGGAACTCCTTTCAGTTCTTTAACTACGATTCCTCAAACAGCTTTTCTCCAACCTGCTAAAGAGGAGCTTCCAAAAAATAAGCAGTGGGAAACCTTTGAGCTGACTTCACATGAAGAATGCCTTGCTGATAAAAAAGCCTATGCAAAAAATTTCATGCATGTTGAAGTTGAAAGTAACAAGCAATTTGCCAAGAGGCTGATCCAGAAAGTGGATGATAAAGTTCTTGTGATTAATCCTCCCTATCAAACAATGACTGAAAAAGAGATCGATTCCTCATTTGATCTTCCCTATACTCGTCTCCCGCATCCAAAGTATAAAGATCGTGGCCAGATCGGTGCTTTTGAGATGATTAAGTTTTCTATCAATACACATCGAGGCTGCTTCGGTGGTTGCAGTTTCTGCACAATTTCTGCTCACCAAGGTAAAATGATCGCCTCCCGATCGAAGACTTCTATCATGAAGGAATTAGATCAAGTCGTAAGAATGCCTGATTATAAAGGCTATATTTCTGATCTAGGTGGCCCTTCTGCCAATATGTATCAGATGAAAGGGATCGATCAGGAAACCTGCGATAGATGTGCTGCTCCTTCTTGTATCTTTCCTCAAATCTGTAAAAATCTTGATACTAATCCTCAGAAAATGACTGAGCTTTATCAAGAGGTGAGTAAGCACCCTGAAGTGAAGAAAGCCTTTGTGAGCTCGGGTCTTCGATATGATTTAATGTTTGACCCTCGCTCCACTCATCCTAAAGAAGATGAGCGTTATGTGGAACAACTCATTACCCATCACGTGTCTGGACGTTTGAAAGTGGCCCCTGAGCACACTGAAGATGAAGTTCTCAAATTAATGCGCAAACCAAGTTTTGATTTCTTTTATAAATTTAAAACTAAGTTTGAAGAGGTAAGCCGCAAAAAAGGAATTAAGCAAGAAATAATCCCTTATTTTATTTCTAGTCACCCAGGTTGCACCCCAGAAGATATGGCGAAGCTCGCTGCAAAGACCAAGGCCCTAGGGTATAAGCTTGAGCAGGTGCAAGATTTTACGCCCACTCCGATGACTGTAGCGACCGAGATCTATTATTCCGGCTATCATCCTTACACTCT
>CANHJD010000024.1 GCA_947461145.1 Bacteriovoracaceae bacterium | reverse complement strand
TCTAATGTAACGCCCATAGGCCTCCTTAATCACGCTACGCTTCATTTTTTCAGCAAATGACTCTAAGACAATTACCCAAAAATGTTTATAATCAGATTAATATTTTATCTGGCGGTTGGCACGATGGATAGTTCTTTCCTTACTGGTCTTCATATCAGTTTGGCATTATTTAGTTGTTTATTTCTTGTGAAATTAATTATTCAGTTTGGTTTACCGAACCATCCAGTGCGTTTTCTTTCTTACCTCGTGAGTTTTTGTATCGTGGCCTATTTTACCTCTCAAGCCTTCACTGATCTTGGCCTCTTAAGTCCTTGGGTCTGGATAAAGTGGAGAGCATTTCCAATAGTGGCCGGAGGATTTTGTCTCCTTCTGCAAACAATAACCCTTCTTGGTACGATGAACTTTCTTCAACAAAGAATTATTTCACGTTTACCCTTAATTGTTGCAATTCTTAGTACAGCCTTTTTCTCTGAATTTGCGGACGCACTTTTTTCAATCTTTTTATTGTCGGGCGGGCTTTTCCTTATCGTTTTTGTCAGGAAGTCCCGTTATCAAAAAAGACTTTATCTAAAAATGTCACTTATGTTTATAGGGTCACTTATTTGTAGTTATATAAGTTACTACTTTGTCTACTTAATAGGTCAGGTATTTTTGTGCCTGACGGTTTTTTATGCATTTTTATTTCAACAAAGCTTTGGAATCCTCGCCCTTATTGATGATCATAGGCAGGAGAGTGAAGGAGATCTTAAATGAAATCGTTACTATTTTTGCTCCTATTTGCTGGCTGTGCTCAAGTAACGAGCCTTAATATGCAAAAACATGAATTTGGTCTTCAGCCAACTAAGATTATCTGGTTTCAAATCGCGGGACTTGAAGAAGAACAATTGGCCATGCTTCGCTTTCAGTACTCTGGGGAAAGAAAGACTTCCTTTGAGCAAAATAATTGTGTTGGAATGACTTGGAATTATAATCTTTATAACCTGAGAAATCCTGCTCAAGCGAGTTTTCTTTCTCAGTTAACAGGTAAGAAAAATATTAAAATGACCTGTGATGATGCTGAATTGCGACCTATTTGGAGTTACCTTAATAGTAATGGTTACGAGACAGGCATCCTAGAAGTTGGTGCTTCAGAGACTCAGGCCCTTACTTCTTTTAATCAGTGTGGAGAAAAGGGAGTCGTATTTTTAAGTTCTCTTTATTATTGGTCTCGAAAAATTGGTCAACAAGGGCAAGACGGATTTCATTATCGAGATGCTGTTCCAATGATTCCAAATAGAGTTTTCTTTGACAAAACTTGTGATCAAAAGACGTGTTACTCCTCCATTACTGATGACTTTAAAAGTATCTATCAATCAATGAGAAAAGCTTCTGGAAAGCACCTCATGATCGTCAGAGATTTCAGTTATCTATCGGCATTAGAAGCTAAAGATTTTCAAGCAGCGAAAAGTATCTTAATTGACCTAGAGTCATCTCTTGCCCAGGCCCTCTCATTAGCAGAAAAATCGAATGATTATCTAGTCCTTGTTACCTCTGGTGATTCTCGTTTTGTGGATATGCCAGAGCAAGGCAAGCAGTGGTATGAATTTGAGAAACTAGGAAAGGCTGCTCAAGTTAAGCGTGCAAAATTAACAAATTTAGTTCTTGCGACTGGTGCTAGATCCGAAAACTTTTGTGGGCTTTATGAAGACTCTCAGGTGTTTGAGAGAATGCTCAGTGGGCCTAAACAGTTGGGTTTGGAGCTTAAATTTATTAATCCATTTAAATAAGCTAACTACCTAGGACATCTGCTTTTTTGATTTCATATTTCTTCCGGCAGTAATCACATACGATTTCGATTGAATCTTTTTCATGGAAAAGTTCATCAATATCTTGAGAGTATAATCCCCTGAGGTTCAGGACCATTCTCTCCTCTGAGCATGGACAATAGAAAGAAACTTGTCTTGAGCCAAGATAAGTAAAATCACTATCCTCAAATTTTTTAACAATTTTTTCAATATCATCAGTAGCGAGGTCAAATACATCATTAAAAAATGACTGGTGCTTTTTGATGAATTCTTTTCTCGATACAGTTTCATCTACGACTTGGTTACCACTGAGAGGAGGAAGTTTAGTCACCATAATTGCCTGATCACTTACTTGGGAGACCATGACTTCTGAGTTTGTTTGATAGGATTCACACAAAATCTGGTTCATAAGCTCTTTGGTTTCTACATTTTTTAGGTCCAGCATTGATGTATAGGGAGATTTATTACTAGTAAAAATCTTTGTAATCCTCATGCTTCCAGTAATTCGTTCAGGAAAAAGGTTGAAATCAAGAGGCAATAGGAGAGTTCTCGTGTGGCCTGCGCTATTGGTTTCAATTTTTAGCCTGAAGTAGGGAGTTTCTGAGTCAATGTAAATTCCAAGACTCTCACCAGGTTTAAGAAAAAAGATTATTGGCATCAATCCTAAAAATGTATCCCTAAAATATGAGAAGCCCTGACCCTTCATAGGATGCAATAGAACCAAATCATGAATGAGTTTTTGACCTTCTAAAAAGTGAATATTGAAACCATTCTTATGGTCTAAAAAGCTATAAAGTCGACTTGATGCCAGCATGAATACTCCTAGGATAGATTATTTATAATACACCTAAGCTTTTTTGTTAATCTTTCTCTTAGGCAGATGTAGAATCATTCCATCATGATGCAGATTGTTTATTTTTCCCGGAAAAGTCAGTTTTTAGCCGAAATTGAAACTTTTCCAGGTGAGAAAAAATTTATAGCCCCAAGTCCGCTTAAGGCCGATGGACTTAGGTCCCAACTTATTAATCACACCAATTCAGATGTGGTGACTATCGCTCAATTTACTGCCGAAATCATAAAAGGACTTTGGGGATCAACAGATAAGTTACCCGTCAAAAGAAAATCGGAACTTCTTTTGATTTTTGGGATTTTAAAGGAAAAGCATCTCCCGGATTTAGGCTATGAGCAATTTACCCAGGCCTATAATTTATTTTCAGATTTAAGAAGTTTTTCTCTAAATAAAGAAGCTCTTTCAACAGTTCTTGATGAGCAATCACCAATTGTGAAAGCCGCCTTTGATCTATTCTGGTTGTTACTAGATGCAACTGGATACTTAGATGAGCATGGGGCGTATCAAAAAATTTCAGAGGAATTAAGGTCAGTAGAGGAAAAAAAAGAATTAAAAAAAACCTATATCTTCTGGGGATTTCAACACTTAAATGGACAGCAAGTTGATTTTCTGAAGGCGCTGAGCATCCGTTATAATGTAATCATCCCTTTTCCATTGGATCTTAAAGATAAAATAAAAAAAACGGATTGGTTAAATTGGCTTAGAGACTCCAAAACGGCAGAAAAAGACTTTGATTTGATCCCTTCTGCTTCAAAGGCATTATGGAAGAAGATAAACTCACGTGAAATTTCTTTGAACTTAAAAGAAATTGTCAAAAGTGGTGACCAAATCCTCTTAGGAGTATCTAAACTATCCGCCCTTCATTTAGATATTGTTCCTTCAAAAGAAGTTTCTTTTAAAATTTCGCATCAACTGGTTTTTGCCGAAATTGCAAAACTTTGCTACGAGCTTAAATCTGCTGAAAAAAAAATAAATAGCTTAAAATCATTAGAAACGCTTTTGGGCGAGAAAAGACAGAGAATTCTGGAAAAAATAAAATCAGAACCAGTTTTTAAAATGCTTAAAGCAATTGAACTCTATAGTGCTGCAATAGCTCAGATAAGAGAGTTGAGTGATGAAGAAATTGAAGTAAATGAGTTTTTCTTAAAGCTCTTGAACGATGTGGTGACTTTAAATCAACCCCGAATATCATTTGTCCCAATGACCACTCATGATTTATCAATAGAAATGAAGGATATGTCCTCAATTGAAGATATAAGTCGAGACAGGAGAGTCATTCTTTGCATTGATGATCGATTTGAAGAAATCTTGGGTCTTGGGCAGACCTATACTGAAACTATTCAAAAATCTCTGTCTAGTCTAGGGCCACTAAAGAGATCTGAGCTTGAGCTTTTATTTAAACAGTGGGAACTTCAAGATTTATTCTCACATGGTGAAGTGATTGTTTTAATGTCTGAATCAACTTTAAAACACAGTCTTGTTTGGAAAAGACTTTTCTCACAAACACAACTGATTGAAGACACTACAATAGTCGAGCAATCAAAAAGAAGTCATGTCGATCATATTAGTGGAGCAGAAGTTATTAGTTACTCTGGTTCTTTCTCAGCAACTAAATTACAGACTTTTGTCGATTGTCCTCGAAAATTCTATTTTAATTATATTGATAAAATATTTCCGCGTGTCTCCTTGCGTAACGATTTTGATCCAATGACGTCAGGGACAATTTCACATAAAATTATCGAAGTCTTCTTTGAGAATAAACACCAAGAACCTGAAATTCCCTCAATCACCAAAAAAATTATGGAAGAGGTAATGATGAACGAAGGTGTTTCTCTGACACAAGATAAAATGCTTAGGCATCAGCTCATTTTTAATCAACGCTCCCTAAATGGAGTGACTTTTCTTAAAAGAATAGAAGAACTACTTGGTCTAAATATTGATTGGAGTATAGAAAAATCATTTTCAATTAATGCTGACTTTGAAATGAATGGAAAGATCGATTGTATTGGAAGCTTTGACAACACTATTTTTCTTCTCGATTTTAAGTCGACTAAATTTGCAGCATCCTCGAATAAAGAGGTTGAAGAGTTCGAGAGTCTTCAGCTTTGGGCCTATGCTAAAGCAGCTTCAGAAATGGTTAAAAACTTTGAGCATAGGTCCATTGTAATGGGATTTATTTCACTTGATAATCCATCCGAGTCAAATCTTTTGTTCTCCGACAATGAATTACTTGAAAAATTCAAAAGCTCCAAAATGTGCAGAACCTATATGTTTAAAAAACCATTTCCTGAAATATTTCTTGAGGCAAATCAAAAGATGAAGAAAGTGACTGAAGATATACTAGGTTCAAAAGTATTTCTGGCAGCGCCAAGAAAAAATGAGACATGCAGATTATGTGAGTTAAATAAAGTCTGCCTTAAAAGTGAGATAGCTCTTGAGTAGGTTGCCAAATTCTGAACAACTCCTTGCAATAGAACACATGGGTGGTGTTCTACTAAGGGCCGGAGCCGGCTCAGGTAAAACTTTCGTTCTCGTTGAACATATTGTTTTTCTCACTCAGAGTTGGATTTTGGAATATAAAAAAAAATCAGCTCAAACATTTGAAGAATTTATTAGGCAAAAGTATTCTCAAGTAGTCATGATGACCTTTACCAAAAAAGCGGCTGGCGAAATGAGTATCCGCCTAACAGAGCGCTTTTTAGAAATGTCACAGGCCGAGTCTGCTGATCAAGATTTTTGGAAAATATCTAATGAATGCTTGCCTATTCTTTTAGTAACAACGATTGATGGGTTCTGCCGAAAACTCATTACAGCAGGCTATTTTCCCCACCTCTCCACAGAGGCAAAAGTTATATTTAATCCAGAAAGAAAAGATCAGGTCAGTGAATTATTAGATGAGTGGTTTGAGAATTTTTCGCCCTCTATCCCAGGAGACATTCTAGATATTGTTATACGAGAAAAAGAGACACTCCTGAAATCTTTCTCCGGAGTTTTTAATGATCCTGGTCTGCGTCTAACATGGAAGGAATTTCAGCTTGAAAGTGTACGACCTGAGAAGTTAGGTCAGGTTATTTCAAATTCCTTTGAACTAAATGACATTCGTCATTTATTGGCCGCTATTCATCGACTTGATTTGCCTGAGGAATCAGAGCGTAGTGCATTTGAGAAGGCGATGGCCGAATTACAGGCAACAGGTCTTCCCGAAGTTCATTCAGTTGAACATCTTCAAATGTATTTTAATTATCTGAGCAGTAAAACCTTTCAGCCTGAGAGAACAGCTGCAAAAAAATCAGAGGTCTACACCGCTGCCCATGTGGCAAGAAAATCCCTGAAGGATTGGGTTATTAAATGGACTCCGGAAATTACTCTCTATAAAGAAAATTATGAGGCTAAAATTCTTCCTTGGATGAAACTGTGCCAGCAACTTTTTAATTGGATTGACGCTAAACTAGATCCAAATCAAGGCTTAACTTTTGGAGATATCGAGTATCTTGTTGCTCAGGGATTGAGAAATAAAATTGATCTTGAAAGAATTCATAAGGCCTATACCTATTTCATTGTGGATGAATTTCAGGACACCTCAGCACTTCAATTCAGAATAATCCAAAGTTTAATAGGGAATCAGTATAATAAATTATTTTGTGTTGGAGATGCAAAGCAGGCAATTTATGGTTTCCGAGGTGGAGAACTCTCTGTTTTCAAAGACTGTGCTGATCTAATGCCCCAAGTTCGAAGTCTTGCCAATAATTACCGCTCACTTCCAGAAATTATTGAGTTTAATAACTCCCTTTTTAGAACTGTCTTACCTCTTGGGCAGAAATTTCAAGGCTATGATCCCTTTACCGTGGATCCCGAGGATCAAAGCACACCTTCATCTTCTGGAGATGAGAAAGACAAAGGTTCTATTGAGGTTATATCTGTTGAACTAAAGCGAGACCTTGAAACTGAAGGAAAATTTAAAAATGAGCACATTAATTTGCTCGAGGCGAATTATATTTCGGCTTCAATAGAGAAAGAGCGGACATCTCATCCTAGCAATGTCTGCACAGTTCTTTATAGTAAATTAAGGCCTAGCATGGAACTTATTCGACTTCTCATGGAGAAAGAAATAGGTTTCACTGCACAGTTTAAAATTGACCTTCTCGATGATCCTATAATTGGAATTTTCCTTTCACTTTTGAAGCGCCAGTTTGATTCAAACCCCAAAACTAAAGACAAGCATCCCCTGTTTTTTATTGAAAGCTACTTGAAAATTCTAAATATTAAGTCTGCTTTAAGTTCTTCTGATTTTGAAATTTTTGACCTTAATATAAATTACTGGGGTCTTGTTGAGGGATTTAGAAAATTTCTACACCATCTTGGAATAACTAACGAGAATTCGGATATAAATCTGGAAGAGATTCAAACAATCGCTGATATCTTTCATCAAGACCCTGAAGCAGTGATGGTTCAGATTTTAAAGGGCGACAATGATCGTATCAGTTTGGATTTGAGATCAGGGCGCAATTCTCAGCTTGTTCAAATCATGACGGCCCATGCTTCGAAAGGACTAGAATTTGATACGGTTTATCTCGGTGGAATTTACACCAACGGCAAAGAAATTTTTGATGGAGACTTGTTCGGAGAAATGCCAGGTAGTTTTAAATGGTTTTTGGATCTTTCTCAAAGAGACAGAAGAGAGTCACCTTTTTATATCTATGAAAATGAATTAGCAAAATATAAAAATTTTTCAGAAGCTAAACGACTATTTTATGTTGCCTGTACGAGGGCAAAGAAAAAGCTTATTTGGGTCAAATTCAATTTGCCAGAGGATAGTTTTAGTATTCCTTCAAATAGCTGGATTGATGGGCTGAATTTTTGGGAGGTTCATCATTTCGCACAAACAGGGACTCCGCTTACAGAACGAGTAGAATTTGAAAAAATAAATCCTTCGGATCTTCTTTTAAAGAAAACCCGTCCCCAACTACCCTTATTTTTTCATGATTCTGTTGGAGTCATATCAAAGGGTGAGGGTCTTAGTGAACTCGCCTTTGTTGCAGAGTTAAGTGTGACTCGATTAAATTCACTAATTGATTGCCCAAGAAAGTTTTATTTTGAAAATACGCTAAAGATAAAAGCAACTGAGAAAAACTGGGTTCCATCAGTTGAGTTAGCCGACGAGGAAGAAGATTTGGCTTCTGTTATGCGTTCTTCTGCAGATAGGGGAACTTATGTTCATGCCCAGATCGCAAAGGGAATTGAAAGAAATTTTATCGTGCCACTTGAAAGTTTTTCTACTGAACAAAAGGCTCCCATTGAATGGGCCCTGAATCAGCTTAAAGAGCTATCGTCAGATTATGAACTTATTGCTGAAAAGCCGCTCAAATTTAAATTCTTCAACTTTATGATTTCGGGAATTCCTGATTTGTTACTTATGCCAAAAGCAAACCAAAAAGCTCAGATTTGGGATTTTAAAACAGGTCAAATGACTCAGGAAAATTTAGCTCATTATTGGGTTCAGCTCCAGGTCTATGCCTATGCTCTTTATCAGCTACAAAAAATCCCTTATAGCTCAGAAATAGAACTAAAATTAGTTTTTGTAGACCAGAAGAAAAATCTTTCCTTATCAACCACCTTTGAAAATTGTCAGAAAGAGCTCTTTCCCTTGTGGCGCTCGCAACTTGAGCCTTGGAAAGTTAATTCCGATCATTGTAGTCAATGTCCCTATGGTGATATTTGCCCTCGTTAATCCAAGAACTTGCACCTCTTTTTGTCCGTGTTAGAATTTTATTAGTAATAAAGTCTAACAAGTGAAGTGAAAATGATGAAAAAAGTTTTGCTACTAATCTGTGCATTGATGGCCACGAGTGTTGTGCTCGCAAGTGAAAAATCTTTTTATGATTTTTCGTGGTTGGATAAAGATAAAGAAATTTATGTTCTTCAAAATCGTCGCTTTAGAAAAGTAGGAACATTTTATGTTGGCGCTAATGGTGTAAAAACCATAAGCGGAGCTTTTATCGATGCTTACGGTGGCTCTGCGAGAGCTGGCTATTTTTTTAGTGAGGACTGGGGCATTGAGGGAGTGTTTGGAAAAAGCTCGGGAACAAAAAATGACGCTGCAAAAGGTGTTGAGGATCAAACATCAAAAGCCTTTTATCGGAAAGTAGATACTTACATCGGTGCTATGATGATGTGGTCTCCATTCTATTCGAAAATAAATACCTTTAATCAAGTTTTTTATTATGACTGGATGTTTGGTCTTGGTGTGGCAAGTGTAAAAACCATTGATAACCGCGGAGAATTTGAAACACCAGAAACGGCTCTGACATCAACTAATAATCTAGGAGCCATTTGGAATACAGGCCTAAGAGTTTATATCAATGATAGTTGGTCACTGAGAATTGATTTCACAGGCCTTCACGTAAAGCCTAAAGAGGAAAATGTAAAGGATGGAACCAATTCAGTGACGACAAGTACTCTTTTTAGCAACTACGATCTCGGTGTTGGTTTAAATTACGCTTTCTAAGAATTTATAAAAAGGAGAACAAGGATGTTCTCAAAAATCGTTTTATGTCTGTTAATTTCGACCTCAAGTTTTGCTTCCTATGAAGCAGCTGAGAAGCATTATGGCGCCGGAACAATATCTTTGAGTGGATACCGCAAAATCATTATTGATCTTGTTGAAGGTGGTTATTATTTTTCTGCCATTCCATGGATGAAGGATTTACTTGTAAAAAATGACAGGGCCCTGGATTCAGACATGGAAGCTGCATTTGATAAGATGCTTTATGTGACAGGTGTAAAACCTTTCGAATCACTACCTGAAGAAATCCTCTCACGTTCGAGATCTGGAAATATAAAATATATTCTTGCAAAACGACTTCTTAAAAAGGGAAAGCCTGACGCCGCCCTTGAACAATTAAATAGCGTTGATTCCGACCATCCATCCTATGCATTTATTGCTAACTTGAAGGCAACAATCCAGGCTTCTCTTGGAAACAATAAAGAAGCGGATAGTCAGTTTAGAGATTGCATGAGAATTTCTGAAACTCGCGCGAACTCAACGAATTCCAATCTTCAGAAAGAACAACTATTACTCAATAGTGATTATTGTCTTGCCGGCCTAGGGAGGGTTCAATTCGCAGCTAAAAATTACCAACAAGCAGAATTGAATTATCTTGATATAAAGAAGACTTCGTTTGTATGGCCAGAAATCTTATTTGAAGAAGCCTGGACAAGTTATTATCAAAAAAATTACAACCGAACACTCGGCAAGCTCGTCTCATATAAAGCACCAGTCTTTGATTTTATCTTCAAACCTGAAACTGAAGTATTGAAGTCACTAACATACTTAAAAATGTGTCTTTATAATGATGCTTCCAAAACTGCCGATGAGTTTTATGAAAAATTTTTGAATCCCTCTCGTGATCTTCGATCTTTTCTAAATTCAAGAGGTAAAGACTACGGGTATTACTTTAACCTCATGTCTGACTTTGAGGTTGAAAAACCACTTCCGTTGCCAATCCTTTCATCACTATTAAATTCTATCCGCAAAGATGGTGCCTACATCGAAATGAAAGGTGCCCTTCACCTAGCACTTGCTGAATATAACAGATTAAGAAAAAGAGGCGAGTCAAGTCTCCGCTCTAATATGTTAAGAAATCTTAAGGTCGTGATAGGTGAATACAAAACAGTATTAGGGGCCTATACGAGGGCCGGTTTGGTATCAAAATATGCCGAGCTTTATTCGGCTTTCCAAGGAATGAGTTTTATTAAACTTGAAATATTGGCCTTAAAAAAAGAAAAGCTCTACAAGTCTGATACCGCACTTGGTGCAGGAAAACGTGGGGATGTGAAGTACATCGAAAGAAATGATAAGCAATATTTCTGGAATTTCAACGGTGAGTTTTGGGCGGATGAGCTTGGAGATTACGTTTTTGCGTTGAGGTCTGAATGTTAAAGTTAATACTCTGTTCACTTCTTTTTGCCCAATTGGCTTCGGCCCAGAGACTCACAATGGATCAAAGAAGAAAGGAAATTCTCGCAATTACAGATCAGGAACTTTCAGAGGTCACTAGGCTTGCCAAACAAGAAAACTTTGGTCAGCCAGATACTTTACTTAGAGTTTCTGAGCTAAACAGAGAAAAAGCAGTCCTATGGCGAGAGGTTGAAAATGAAAAGTTTCTCTCAATTGCTCCCGAGCAAAGAAGAGATTTAAATCGAAAAGAATATTTTCAAAAATCTGCGCAATATTTTGATGCGGCCAATGAAGCTGCTGAAGTTGTTGTTAAAAGATTTCCAAAATACAAAGGAATTGGTGAGGTTTACTATATTCTTGCCAGTAATTACAAAGAGCTTGGAAATAATGAGCTTGCTCAAAAGTATTTTCTTCTTTCTTCTGGAAAATCCACTTCAAAGTCTCCAATAAAACTAAAATCGAATATTGCATTAGCCGATTATCATTTCAACAAGCACCAATACAGAGAAGCCATCCCGCTTTATGAATCGGCCCTTGGTAAAATTGATGAAAGATGGTGGACAAAAGATGCCTTCAATTTGGCCTGGTGTTATTACCGGGTTGAAAGTTTCGACAAGGCAATAAATTTGATGAAGGATATTCATCGCAAAAGCAATAATAAGAAATATATTGATATGAAAAGCTCAGTTGAGCGTGATATCGGAATTTTTTATGTTGATTCTGGGAAAATTAATGAGGCCGTAAGCTTTTATAATTCGGTGGGTATCAATTACACTGAACAATTTGTCAAAATCGCCAATTCAATTGTTACTCAAGGACGATTTGCACAAGCTGAAGCCTTACTAGAGCAAGCCTCAAAATTTGAGAAAAACAGGGAGCGCAAGGTCGCTATTTACCTCACTCAATTAGAACTATTCGATAAGTATAATAAAGTTGAAAATCATCTCGAAGTTTCTAAAAAACTAATTAAGATTCATCAGGAGAAAGCACTCAATCCAGATGACTTGAAGCGATTTTCTTTTCAGGTAAATAAAAAAGCTGCAGAACTACAAAAAGTAACGGCCTCAGAAACTTATAAACAGGTTCCAAAAGTTCAGAAATTAAAATCATCTCAAGCAATCTCTTATTTTGAGTTGGCGGCTTTAGTTAATCCTTCTCAAAAAGGTGAAAAAGTTTTTTTTCAAGCTGAGACATCTTATGCTGCAGGTGACTATGCAAAGGCGTTGAGTCTTTATATTCAAGCTTTTGATGATGCAAAATTAAAAGGTGAGAAGAAATTACTGGCACAGACTTTAGAAGGTATGCTTTCTTCTCTGGCGCAGCCATCACTTGATAAGAAGTTGGCAGATGAGTCATATACTCCCGTTTATTCAAGATACTTAACTGTAGATAGTAAGTCTGAAAAAGCAAATTCCATTTATGTTAAGCTTTTTAATTCTCAAATGGATGCCGGAAATATTTCAGACGCCGAAAAAACGGTCTCAAGTTTTTCTGAGAATTTCCCTAATGATTACCAGACTCAGGAAGGGATGCTGGCAAAAATTATGGAGCATCATAGATCCAAAAAAGACTATCAGAAGGTCAAGGCATTCGTTGCAGATATCAATAATGGAAAATATAAAGTTTCAAAGAAATACGCAGATGCTCTCAGAAGCTTGATGACTAAAATCCAAATTGAAGGTGTTCAAAAGTCTCTTGAGAGAGGAGACAAAGATGTTGCTCTTAGGGGCTATCATCAAATATATGAAAGTTCTGAAAGTACACCAAAGGCAAAAATCAATGCTGCTTACAACCTCTCAGCACTTTACTATGAGATGGGTAATTCCAACCAAAGTTATCATTGGGGAGTGACGGCGGTCAAAGATATGGACGCAGAAGATGTTGTAAAGTTTTCGGATTCATATCTGGCAATTGCTGCTGGATTATTTTTGAAACAGCAATTTGAGCAATCTGCCGATTTTTCTCATAGAGTTTTAGTTAAATTATGCAAACAGAACTCTTCAAACAAGACAGCTTCTTTTAAAAATGCTGTTTATATATCGCTAGCTAACGGAGATGCTGATAAGGCGCTTGAGATCAAAGAGTACGGGAAAAGTTGTCTTATCCCAGACGCCATAATTTCCGAAGTGACCTTTGAACTTATAAAAGATCTTTTAAAACTTAAGCGATGGGAACTTGCAGAGTCTCAAGTCCTTGAACTAGAAAAAAATCCTAAGAATTATCCATTGTTAATTAAGCCCTATGAAGAATTGAGGAAAGTCTATGTCAATCTTGGCGATTTTAATCATGTTAAAGAAATTGAAGCTAAACAAACACAGTTTTTTAACCAAGCTAAAGCTCAAAAGCTAGACTTACCAGTAGAAGCTTTAGATCTGATGGCCTATAGAATGATTTCTTCGCTTGCAGAGAAAAGGCAGCGATTTGAGCAAATGGTATTGAAATTTCCTGAAGAAGTATTTAACCCATCACTTCAAATGAAGTTGAAAATGCTAGATGAGATGACTGGCCAGGTAAATGAGATTAAGAACTCTGGTTCGGGTAAAGGAATTGTTGAAGCTTATAAGAATATTATCTTGGCAAACGAATCACTGGGCAATGAACTAAAAAACTTCAAAGTAGAGGGCAAGCCTCAAGAATTTATGAACAGTTTTCAGTTGGCGATGAGTAAGTTGTATAATCCATTACTTGATAATGCTCGTAAACAGAGATCTGAGATTAAAAAACTTATTCAGGAAAATAAGATTCTCTCTCCCTCTAATTATTCAGTTCTCTTCAGTGAACAGGAGAATTTTAAGCGTTATTTATCGTCAAAAGGGTCCATTCTTATGGAGCGTGGAGGGAAGAGATGATTGTGAACATACTATTAGCACTTCTTATTTTTGCTTCTTGTTCTTCTCCAAAGGTTAAGAATTCATCCGCAGACGAGGTTCAAAAGGTTTCAAAAGAATCTTTTAAAAAAGAAAAGTTACTTTCTCCCGGAGATGTGAAAGATTTTATTTCTGAAAAGCCTAAAACTCTCAATGCAGCCCTACATGATGAAACTCTTGATCGTTATTCCGTTGAAGAGCTTTCGCTTCTTTCCGATTCTAGAGACCCTTTATTGAACATTTCAATTTATTGTACGAAGGGAGATTTCAATAAAGCTTTTGAACTTGCCTCGAAATTATTTGATCGGTATCAGAAAATACCATCGTATTGGAATCAAATTGGGAATTGCCACCTTAATCAGGGATCACATCGTAAAGCATTACTCTTTTATAATAAGGCACTCGAGGTGAGTCCCGGTTACGTTCCTTCACTCAATAACATGGGTGTTTCATACGCAAGACAAGGGGAGGATCAAAAGGCCCTCATTGCTTTTGAAAGAGCAAATACTCAATCCAGATTTTCTAAGACTCCACGCTATAATTTAGCAAAACTCTATTTAAAATATGGTCTTGCTGAGTCTGCTCTGCCTCTTTTTAATGGACTATTAAACGATTCACCAACAGATGCTGATCTCATGAATGCTGTTGGATCTTGTTATTTTATGATGTCAGACTACCAAAAAGCGAACTCTTACTTCTCACGACTTCCGCAAGATTTACTTTCTCGAGCAGAGTATGGTCTCAATTTTTCAATCACGTTAAAAAAACTTAATAAGCTTGATCTTGCTAAAAAAATTTACACACGAATTATTGAGCCTAAATCAAAAGATCAAAAAGATTATTATTCCTTGGTAGGAAGCCAATTAGGAGTTCAGTAGTGAAAATTTTATTACTAATTATTTTTTCTACCGCTTTGATGGCGCAAGATAAAAAAAATATACGATATGAATATAAAAAATATGAAAAATTTGATTTTGAAGAAATTGGCGTACAAGGTGAAGCTGGATCTCCTGGTGATATTTCTATTTCTCCACGTTTAAGAAATGAATTTAGAAATAAACTTCCAGAAAGAGTTAATTTTAATAAAGAAATGAAAAAAGCCATTGATGGCATTCGCTAGGGGAGAGAGATGGATACCCATAAACATGCCCAAGTAAAGATGTATGAACTTCGGCCGACAACTGCATCTACTAAGATTAGAGGAGGGGTCTTTCCAAAAGGAAGAATCTTACTTGGTCGAACTGAGAGTTGCGATTTAGTTGTCAATCATGATGCTATATCTGCTGTTCACGCGGTACTGGAAATTTTTGAAGATAGGGCAGTCATTTATGACATGAATTCAACAAATGGTACTTATGTCAATGATGATAAAGTTGTTGTTAAGGAAATGCATCTAGATGATGTCTTTCGTCTTGCAGATGTAGAATTTAAATTTGTTAGATATAATATTAATACAAGTCTACCACCAGTTCTTGAGACCCTTGAACCTGAGCATGGTTCAGCTTCGGTAAAGCTTCCGCCAGGATTACCATTAGATATTTCAACTCCTAAGAGACTTCCAAAAGCCGCTCCAGCTGTACAGGAATCAGTACCTTCAATTGTTTATCCACTGGCCTCTGATCCGAGAGCTGAATTTAGTGAATACATTTTTGAGGATAAAGCTGAGTTGTATCCCATTTTTAAATATGAGTCTGAAAAACAAGCGGTTGAAGTCATCATTCTTTTTAAGGATCAAGTTTTTAGCGTAGACTATCTGCCTGAATCAAAGGCAACCTATCATATTACGGGAGTAATTAAACAGAAGGGTGAAGTTGAATTTCCCTATTTAGGAAAAAATGAAAAATTTCCCTTTATAGATATCAATAGTGGCCATACCACAGTTCAAACTCTTCCAGGGTTTGGAATATTTTATCTAGGTGATAAAAAGAAAGATACTGGTCATCAGGCGACGAGCGTAACACTGCGTGGACAAGATCTAGTACGACTCCAAAAAGATGATTTGCAAATTTTTGTTCGCAACGTTCAGGCCCCTCCAATGGTTGCTCATGCACCGATTTTAAAGAGAGATCCTGATTTTAGAAAGTATCTATTCCTTTTTCTGTTCTTTGTTGTTGTGATCTCAGTTGGAATGAATGCTGTGACTCTTCCTGAAGATACAAAAAAAGAAGAGATGGCACCTGAGACATTAGCGACAATCCTGTATAAACAGCCACTTTTTGTAAATACAAATAAATCAGTGGCAAAGACTGATGATGCTCCAAAAATTGCACAGAAGGCACCGCCGAAACCTGCAGTTGCCCAAGATGCTCCAAAAGAGCCTCAACCTGAGGTCAAAAAGCCAGATATTATGCAAACCAAAGATCAGACTAAAAAACCTGATCCTGGCAAAAAAACTGCCACTGAGAAAAAGATTGTGAAGCAAGGAACTGAACCTGTAACAAAACCTACAAATCAGATCGCTGCGCCGGCCCCAGCCAAATCTCAGACCAATAAGATCACCACGGCCCAAGGACCTTCTGCCTTTTCAACAAATACAATGAAGACGGTGGGACATGTTGAAGTTTATAAATCACCAGATTTTTCAGCAACAGTGAGCTCCTTAGTCGCCAAAGGTGGATCCCTGACAGGAGTTCAAACTCAATCTGCTTCTGGTAGTGGGGGAGAAATTGCTGGTGCGGTAACTGGTATTAGTTCTGGTTCAGGGAATATTAAAACTGCTGGCATTCAAACCAATCAAGGGAGCCTCGTTGGTGCAACAACTGGTGTGCTTGGTGATTCTAAGGGGGCTGAAGGTCTATCTGCGAAAAAGGCAATCTATACAGCGGGCATCCCTTCAGAGACTGTTGTTCTAGGATCCATGGATCCAGATACTATCCGGAGAATTCTTTTAGATCATTTACCTCATTTTCGTTACTGCTATCAAAAAGAGCTTGAGAAAACGGGCTCCGAGATGTCCGGTGTGATCAAGTTAGATTTTACTATTGGAGCTTCTGGCCACGTAACTGGGGCCGGTGCCGAAAGTGCAGCGGGACTACCTATTGATGTTAAAAAGTGTGTAATAGGGGTCTTAAAAGGAATCACCTTCCCGGAACCAATGGGTGGCGGTTCAGTTGAAGTGAAGCAGCCGATGAATTTCTATCCAAAGAAAGTATAAGACAAAAAAAATCCCGCCTAGGCGGGATTTTTTTATTCAAAAGATAAAAAAAGTTACTTAATTTCCTTGGGCCAAAACAACAAACTTAAATTCTTTGTATCCAGCAGCTGCGCAAGTGTACATTACGCGCCTTAGGTAATCGTACTTAATACTTTTATCAACCACAAGGTTTGCCACCCCAGAAAAAGGTTTTGCCTTAGGAGAGAGCTTTTCAGATTGTTTAATCGTTTCTTTAATTTTTACGAGTTCATTAAAGAGGGGAATAATTCTTCTACCACCCTCATCAAAGAGCTGACTGTCGTCAGTAGTTGTCGCATTCATCACTTCTTTATCATCAATCCATATTTGGCTCTTAGAAACCTGAATGTTTACACCAAAGCTATTGATGGTTTCAGAACTTGATCTTGGAATCTCAATTTCTTTTGGAACATTAATCACAACCCCTGAAGAGTTATAACTCTGAAGGAGAAAAACCATGAGAATTGTTAGAATATCCAAGAGAGAGGTAATATCAATATCAAAGGCGCCAGCGCCTTTTCTCCCACGTCTACTTTTAATTGATTTTCCACGTGCCATATTAACCCTAACCCATCATGTTGCTGAAAATAATTTTACTAAAGAGTAATTTGAGTTTCTCATCTATACCTTCTTTCGTTGGTCTGTAGATGGCCTCGTCAGTCTTGTCCAGCTTTCTGACTGCATCCATAATTTTCACAATATCTTCGTAAGTAAGCTCACTGGCCGGTTCCAGAATAATTGTTTCTTCATCAAGATTTCTTTTCTTTAAATCAATTAAGACTGTGTGAAGCTGAGCAATGTCATACATTCCATCTGCTTGTCTTGCAAAAGTCTGAATAGTTTTGGAAGGAACTCCACTTGATAAGGTCATTTCATTCACGTCAATCTTAAGTGTAAGGGCGAGTGGCTCCTTATCTTGCTTCGGAGGCTCAGCGTCCGAGATAATAGGAACATCACTACCGACTTCGTAAATTTTTAAAAATGTTGCAGACATAAGAAGGAAGAAAATAAAGATGAAAATTGAATCCATAATTGGAACAAGATTCAATTTTTCATCTGGCTTCTTTCTTTTGCGTGCGCTAGGTACCTTAAGCATGGGTATCCTTATTCATCAATTGCTTTTTTAGTACCAAGAATATCTTGTAGTTTTACAGAAAATTCATCAATCTCGTTAATGATTTTCTCAGACTTAGCAGCGAGAAAAGCATGAATCATCATGATTGTGATAGCTGCTCCAAGACCGAGTGCCGTCGTATTCATCGCAACCGCAATACCCTTTGCTAGTACTTCACCTTTTTGAGTTGGATCCGCAGCAGAAACTGCAGAGAACGACATGATCAAACCCTGAATGGTTCCAAGGAGTCCAAAAAGAGTTGAAAGATTTGCGGCCAACTGAAGATAACCTAAACGCATTTCAATTTTAGGAATAACTTCTAGAGCAGTTGCATCGATTGCATTTTGGACTTGCTCGGGAGATTGATTTGCACGCTTTAAGCCACTTTTTAAAACTTTAGGCAGAGCTGCTGATGATCCGGAACAAACTCTGATTGCTCCCTGAATATCATTCGAAAGAATATATCTTTGAAGTTCATTCATGAAAGATGGGCCATCTACGTCAAATGTGTATGAAAGTTTTTTAAATCTTTCAAACGCTACAGCTAAGGCGAATGCCCAAACTGCAAGAATCACATACATAAAAATTCCACCTTCAACGATGAAACTTATAGACCATTTAATAATTTCCATAACTGCTTCCCCTTCCATGGAAAAATAGACATTTATGATAATTATAAACCTAATTTGAAACGGATAAAGTTTTTTCGCACAGAGAACTTACTGCCAGACTTTATTCGTCTGGTAATAAAGGAAAGTTTTTGTATCTGACTAAATTTCTCTAATAGTTTTCTGGGAAAAGCTGTCTTTCAATTCCCTCAATGAAAATGTGAATGCACTTAATATGCACTTCTTGAATTCTGTCTGTGATAGGGGCGTTCACAATAAGAGGAACATCCACCATTGATTTTAGCTTCCCGCCATCTTTACCTAAAAGCCCTACGACTTTCATGCCCTTGCTCTTGGCAACTTCAACAGCTTTAATCACATTGGCAGAGTTTCCACTGGTAGAAATAGCAAGAAGAGTATCTCCCTTCTGTCCCCAAGCTTCAACAAAACGAGAAAAAATATGCTCAAAACCAAAATCATTAGCAATGCAAGTAATATGGCCTGCTTCAGAGATACCTGTCGCAGGTAGTGGCGCGCGGTCCTTGCGGTAGCGTCCAGTGAGTTCTTCCGCAAAGTGAAGTGAATCACACATCGACCCACCATTACCGCAGCTAAAAACTCTTCCATTATTTTTAAAAGAATTCACAAATATATTTACCGCTTCTTCAATAAGGGAAATATTTTTTGGATCTTGAACAAAAGAATTTAAGATATTTTGGGCTTCAAGAAGTGACGATTGGATGTAGTTCATAAAAATTAAGGCTGACCTGGGTCAGCCTTACCATAGCATTAGATTAAAGAATTAATATTTTTGATGATTTCTGCTTTCGGTTGGTTACCTACAAGAGTGCTTTTAACTTCACCGTTTTTGAAAAAAATCAAAGTTGGAATTCCGCGAATACCGTATTTTTGAGCAAGATCAGAAGCCTGATCAACGTTCACTTTAACAACATTGGCTTTACCATTCATTTCAGCGGCGATTTCATCCAAAACTGGCGATAATGCTTTGCATGGGCCACACCATTCAGCCCAAAAATCAACTAGAACAGGCCTATCAGAGTTCATAACTTCTTGGTCAAAGTTTTCGGAAGTCACAGATGTTAAATTAGACATAAAATTCTCCTCTTAATCAGGTCTACACTTTAGCTCAATGAAACCTGCTGGACAAGTTTAAACCCATTAGACAATTGATTAAAATACTCGGGCTTAAGGAAATTTCATTCAACTGCCGATTTTTTAGTTACAATAGCCAAGATGAAACGCAAGGACCTCATCGACAGTCCGTTGGCGAAGGCCCGCTTAAGTCGACTTATAGCAAAATGCATAGATGTAGGTCTTGTGACCTTGGGGGCGATCTTTTTCTACCCAATGGGCCTTATTTTAGGAGTCATCTATCTCTGTATTTCTGATTCTCTGTATGACGGGCAATCTATTGGAAAGCGTTTTATGGGATTTGGAGTCATTTCACTTATTGATGGCTCTCCGTGTTCAACTCGACAATCTTTTATACGAAATTTGCCTTTCACATTGCCACTTTTCTTTTTGATCTTTCCTTTTTGGGGGTGGATTTTCTCCGCTATTTTTGCCGTACCCTTAGCGATCATGGAGTTTTATTTTTTATTTAAACAAAAATCAATGCACCGTCTCGGTGATTTAATGGCCGATACCACAGTTATTGCAAATGATGGTACAAGATTAGATTTGCGAAAGCAGAAGGCTCCGTGGTTTGATAGGTCGCCCATTCCCATGTGATATAGGTTTATATGAAAAGATTAATCATTATAGATGTCTCGAATTTTATTTTTCGTGCTTACTTTGCTATTCGTCCTCTGCATGCTCCAAATGGAACACCTGTTAATGCGGTCTATGGTGTCTTGAGTATGCTTCATAATATGATCCTTAAGCATAAACCAACTCATGTGCTTATTGCCAAGGACAATAAAGAGGGCTCATTTCGAGAAGAAATTTACCCTGAATATAAAGCAAATCGGTCTGAACCACCTGATGAACTTATCCCTCAATTTCCGCTGGTTGAAGAACTCATTCATGTTTTGGGGATTCCAGAGATAAGAATGCCACGCTATGAAGCGGACGATATTATTGGTTCAATTGCTACCCAGTGGAAGAATGACTTTGACGAGATACTCATTGCCTCTGGCGATAAAGACCTAATGCAATTTGTGGATGGGCCTATCAAGATGTTGGATACCATGAAAGACAAAGTCTACGAACGTGAAGACGTAAAAGACAAGATGGGTGTCTATCCAGAACAAATTGTAGATTACCTTGCACTCATTGGAGATAGTTCGGATAATATCCCAGGCGTACCAGGAATAGGTCCCAAGGGTGCCCAGAGTCTTTTAGAAGAATTTAAGACACTGGAAAATGTGCTTGAAAATGTTGAAGCGATCAAAAATAAGCGATGTCAGACTGCCCTTGCTGAACATACAGATAAGGCCATTATCTCAAAGCAGCTGGCAAAGATTGTTACGGATCTGAGTTTAAAATTTAATGCCTCAGATGTTTCTTATCATATCAAGGTAACACCAGAGGTAGAGTCTTTTTTAGAAAGACTAGGATTTCGTTCATGGCTTTCAAAACTCTCAGATTTTAAAGTTGCAACTCCTATCAAGGAAAAGGCTGTCGCAACAAAGGTTCTTGAAAAATTTAAGATCGAAAAATGGACAATTGCTGATCTGGAAAAAAATATAGCTGGTAAAGCCTCTTTTGGGTTGGCCCATTTAAGTCTTGATGAAATGAATCAATTGCAGCTATGGACTGCTATCGCCGTAGCCACTAATGATAGTATAGGCTTTATTAACTTAGAGCAGGAAGATGCTACTCAAGTTTTAAGGGTGATTGAAGACTCAGGTTCACTCGTTATTTGTTTTCAAACAAAACCATTATTACAACAATTTCTGTTATCGGGAATTTATCCAACTTTTAAATATTTTGATCTCTCACAGGCCCATTTTCTCATCAATCCAGAATTCCGTCATGATCTTGCTACAATGACAGAGGAATTTTTAGGCGAGAAACTCGAAGAATTTAAAGGTCAAACAGATTTGTTTGGAAATATTGCCGAGGATAGTTTTTCTCTACTAGGGGAAAAGGCCAGAATGATTCTGAGTCTTCATCCTATACTCAGAGAGAAAATGAAAGAGATAGAAGTTGAACGACCGTATGATGAGCTTGATATTCCGTTGATAAAAGTACTGGCCGCAATTGAACTTGAAGGTGTCAACCTTGATGTCGGATTTTTTAAAGAACTTGAGATTGAATTTAGCAAGCAGCTAGATCAGATTGAGTCAGAGGTCATTACTTTGGCCGGGGGAAAAATAAACCTCCGTTCACCAAAACAAGTGGGAGAATTTCTTTTTGAAAAACTTAACTTGCCTGTTATCAAGAAAACCAAGACAGGTTATTCAACGGATGCTGATGTCCTCTCCGAACTTTCAGCTCTTAAAATTAGCCCTGTTCCAGAAATGCTATTAAAGTATAGAGAATTAGAAAAACTCCTCAGCACTTATGTAAAGACACTTCCGCTCATTATAAATTCTAAAAGTGGTAAAATTCATACTCACTTTCAGCCCAGTAATGCTGCGACTGGAAGATTGTCATCTGATAATCCAAATCTCCAGAACATCCCAGTAAGAAGTGAGAATGGAAGAAAACTTCGTAAAGGGTTTATTGCTTCAAAAGGATGTGTACTACTTTCAGCAGATTACTCGCAGGTAGAGCTAAGGCTTCTTGCTCATTTTTCCCAAGATAAATACATGCTAGATGCTTTCCATAATGATCTAGATATTCACCAACAGACTGCTGCTGAAATTTTTGAAGTCCCTCTCAAAGAGGTGACCAGAGAGATGAGAAATAGTGCAAAGGCTATCAATTTCGGTCTTATGTACGGTCAGACCAGTTTTGGTCTTTCTCAATCACTAAAAATCTCCCAAGGTGATGCCAAGAAATACATCACTGCCTATTTTAAAAAATTCCATTCTGTAAAAAGTTATCTGGACAGCTTAAAAGAATTGGCCGAAGAAACTGGCTATGCTATCACAATGTTTGGAAGAAAAAGAATCCTCCCGGATATTAAGTCCACTAACAGACAGGTGAAAGGATTGGCCGAAAGAGTCGCTATTAATAGTCCTATCCAAGGCACAGCTGCTGATATCATTAAGCTAGCTATGATTAATATTCAGAATCATCTACATGAACACAGACTAGGCTCAAAAATGATTCTACAAGTTCATGATGAACTAATATTTGATGTTCCTAATAATGAAATTGAACTGATGAAAAAATTAGTTCTTGAGAAGATGGAAGAAGCTGTAAGCCTGAGCATCCCACTCAAGGTTAATTTGGGAATTGGACATAATTGGTACGATCTTAAATAAAACTTTATTCATTTATTTATAAGTCGATAAGCTGGCCATGCAAAAGGCCCTACTTATTTTAATTCTATTTTGGATAGGCCCAGTCTTTGCCATCTCCTGTGACTGTGAAGTGAGGGCCCATGCTCCTTTGACTGGATCTCACAAGCTTCCCCCAGTTATTCTAAAAACCTATGAACTTGAAGAGTTTAGTGCCTTTTCCAAAGCAAGTTCAAGAAAATGCCAATCCTCCTGCTTAAAAGAATTTCAAAAAGATATGAATCAAGAACACTTGAGATCCTTGTTAGAAACATACTCCTCGCAATTAATCGAAGAAAAGAGCATTGGAATTAATTGTAATGGCGAGACCACCTTAAAGTTTCCTATTCGAGTGAGAGCAAAGCTTGGGAAAAAAGGTCTTGGAAACGTTACGAATTTTATCCAACTCATCCATTTAAATCTTTCTTGTTTTTAAAACCTGACAAATCTTCTTTCAAAAACATATCTAATTTTGTCACTCAATAAACCGATAAAACACTTGGGAGACCAACTGCATGCATTATGCATTTTTCCTTGTTATTGCTTTTGTTTACAACATTAGAAAGTTCTCTAAAGAAAGAGAAGTGTTTCTCCGTTCCCTTATATCTGCTTCAACTGACCAGCATCGTTTTATGATTCTAAGTCACCATTTTCATATCTTTATATTTGAAGTTTTTTTAGGCTTTATCATTTCCTATCTTATTTCAGATAAAACAGTTCCTCTTGGAATTTTAGCTTTTGGAATAATCTATGTTGTGCTCTTGGCAGTTGGACTAATCCTGTACCAACCATTTCTCAAATTTATTGAAGGTCTAACGAATCTAAAATTTCGTAAATCATTTAACCAGCATTTGATTAAAGAATTTAGAGTAAGCTTTGCGCTTATTATGCTTCCTATTTTGCTCTACTCACTGATGAGTTGGACATTCTTAAATGACGATGGATCAGAGCTGAAGGGGAGTTTATGGCTCATTGAATTCCTAACAAATATTATTTTCGTTTCTGTGCTTACGATTACTTGTTCAGTGATCATAATGTTAAGACTTATTCCTAATCGGGATATTACGGAGCCTGAATATTTAGAAATTATTGGGAAACGATTAAACCAGATTGGTGCTCCTAAAATGAGAATCAAATGGATAGAGTCAGATATCAAAAATGCTTTTGTTGTCGGATTGAAGCTTCTGCGTTTTTCAAATCAAACGATGTTTATTGGGAAAAATCTGCGCACGATGCTCTCAATAGAAGAATTTGATGCCGTTATTTCGCATGAGCTGGCCCACGTCGCCAATAGGCACATCCAAAAAAGGGTTATTGAATTATTGAAGAATTTTGTTTCTGCTTTCGTCGGTATTTGTGCCTTAACACTTCTTAGTTTTAGTTTCTTTCATCTTTATTTTGGTGAAGATGTTGGTCTCCATACAGAACTCGTTGTCACGATCACTGCCATAACATGTCTGGGATGGATCCTGTTTAATTATTCCATCTTTTTTGATGTTATTAGATCTCATGAGTATGAAGCGGATGCCTATTCGGTGATGAACATGGGAGCGAGTTTTTCTTCCCTCAGGTTAGCCTTGGAGAAATTAACACGAACTGATGAAATGCCAGAGTATCTTAAGAAGAAGACAAACCCCTCTACAAAAAAATCAACTTGGTTTAGTAGCTTCTCCAAGATGTTTACGACTCATCCTGATTTAGACCAAAGAATGAAGTCTCTGGAGTATAAGCTATCGATGGGATTACCATTTAACTATTATGTTTCAACACCACAAAAAATTCGAACGAACCTGAGTCTTTATTTTCAATGGAAAATTTCAATCCCTGTTGTCATTTTTTTTGGCATGGCAGGGGTTTGGTCTTTTTTTCAATTCAGGAGTGGTAGTCAGTTAGTTGCCTATTTAAGAGACCATGAGGGTGCCGATATTATTAGAAACGAAGAAATTGTTAAGAAAATTAATTCCAAACCATATCTCGTCGGAAAAAGTTTGATGTTTTATGTCGTACAAAAACAAAATAAAGATTTAATTGATCACTATCTCCAAAATGGGGCAGATCCTGGGCGAACTCTTGTTTATTTAACCGAAACTCGTAATTTTGAGTTATTCGAGAACTATTACACTGCACTTTCGAATAAAATTTCGCTTGATCAGTACTACTTAGTTCTCCTTAAAAGTGCAGATGTGAATTTTACCGATGGATACCGATACTTGGTTAATTCTTCCAAGTTCGATCAATTAAGTCAGGACTATAAAAGGGAAGTCGTCAGAACTCATCGGCAGGATTACTCTGAGAGAAGACCCGCCTCTGTTGAAAAAAAATAACTTAAAAAAAATTTAAGAACGATCTTATTTCCAATCTACGAGATAGGCCGCTTCCAACTTGATTCCAGATCCCGAAGGATTTGTTAACTCCATCTTTACTAAAGTATCTTTATCAATCGGAAAGTCCATTTTTTCAAGATCGTCAGGATTTGAGATAATAGTCACATCATCACTGGCCTGGCATTTTTCGAAAGTTAGTTCAGTCGCTAATACAGAGGAGTTATAATAGCAATGAAACTCGTAATGTCCTTCAGAAGTATAATTGTAGAAAACCTTTACTGACTTACCAGCGGCACTCGCCTGTTTGGCCCTAATTTTTGTGGGTAGTTTAAACCACGCATTCCTCGGCATTTTATAAGTTGTCATGGCTGACTCAGACTCATCAAGCTGGATAATGAGAGTTGATGGCAATTCTTGGTTTTGATTTGCTCTTGTGAGTTCAGTGATTTTGGGATCATTTATTTTTTTGCCACAACCAAATGCAATGGCCAGTGTCATGAAAGGGCAGAGTCGTTTTGAGAGGTTCGTGAGCATCATTCCCATCCTTGAGACATGCTTGGTTAAAAGTTTACCTTGAACACACATCGGTCGTTCCTCAGGGGAACTTGAAGATTTCAAGATGCTGATTTTGTTTGGTATGGTGGAAATTTTTTCGCTATGGCGTTGTGGGTTAGAAAAATGCTACGGAATTACAAATTTATTAGGACTTAGAGATTTTAAAAAAGAGAAAAAATCAGATATTTATTTTCCAGTAAACCTTGACACTAGTCCGTTCGGCATTACATTGTGATTGCTCAAAGTACGTTAACTGATTAAATTGATATTGCATTGCGTGAATATAAATCCATAGGAGGATCTATGACAGTAAAACCACTTCAAGACCGTGTTCTTATTAAAAGAGTTGAGGAAGAAACAAAAACGGCCGGAGGAATTATTATTCCTGATAACCACAAAGAAAAACCTGCTCAGGGTGAGGTTATTGCTGTTGGTACAGGTTACCGCTTAACTGATGGTTCTGTGAAAGCTCTTGATGTTAAGAAAGGTGACAAAGTTCTATTTGGTAAATATTCGGGAACAGAAGTTAAGGTTGGTGGCGAAAACTACCTCATCATGAAAGAAGACGAAATTCTTGGAATTCTTCAATAATTAAAAATTTCATCCTAAAGGGAGATAAATATGTCTGCTAAAGAATTAAAATACTCTGA
>CANHJD010000023.1 GCA_947461145.1 Bacteriovoracaceae bacterium | reverse complement strand
TTTGGTAAATATTCGGGAACAGAAGTTAAGGTTGGTGGCGAAAACTACCTCATCATGAAAGAAGACGAAATTCTTGGAATTCTTCAATAATTAAAAATTTCATCCTAAAGGGAGATAAATATGTCTGCTAAAGAATTAAAATACTCTGAATCTGCTCGTAATTCGATTTTAGCTGGAGTGAACGCTCTTGCTAATGCGGTAAAAGTAACTCTAGGTCCTAAAGGCCGTAACGTAGTTATTCAAAAGTCATTTGGTGCTCCTGCGATCACTAAAGATGGTGTGTCTGTTGCTAAAGAAATTGAGCTAGAAAATGCTTTCGAAAATATGGGTGCTCAACTTGTTAAAGAAGTTGCTCAGAAAACTAATGAAGATGCTGGTGACGGTACAACTACTGCAACAGTTCTTGCTCAAGCTGTTTACCGTGAAGGTGTAAAACTTGTAGCTGCTGGCCATAACCCTATGGACCTTAAGCGTGGAATTGATTTAGCGACATCTAAAGTAATTGAAAAACTTAAGTCTATGTCTAAGAAGATTGATACAGCTGAAGAGATTGCTAACGTTGGTACAATTTCAGCGAACAATGATTCTGAAATTGGAAAACTTATCTCTGAAGCAATGTCAAAAGTTGGTAAAGAGGGTGTTATTACGATTGAAGAATCAAAAACTGCTGAGACATCACTTGATGTTGTTGAAGGGATGCAATTTGATCGTGGTTATGTTTCTCCATACTTCGTAACAAATGCTGAAAAAATGGAAGCAACTTTTGAAAATCCATTTATCCTTATCACTGATAAGAAAATCTCATCAATGAAAGAGCTTCTTCCTACTCTAGAGAAAGTTGTTCAAACTGGTAAGCCACTAGTTATTCTTGCTGAAGATGTTGAAGGTGAAGCCCTTACAACTCTTGTTGTAAATAAACTTCGCGGAACACTAAATGTCGCTGCTGTTAAAGCTCCTGGCTTTGGTGACAGAAGAAAAGAAATGCTTAAAGACATTGCAACTCTAACAGGTGGTCAAGTGATCTCTGAAGAGCTTGGCATGTCACTTGAAACAGCAACACTTAAAGATCTTGGTACTTGTAAAAAAATCAATATCGACAAAGAAATTACAGTAATTGTTGATGGTGCTGGAAATAAGAAAGATGTTGAAGCAAGAGTTGCTGCTATTCGCGCACAAATTGCTGAAACAACTTCTGATTATGACAAAGAAAAGCTTCAAGAGCGCCTTGCTAAGCTTGCTGGTGGTGTTGCAGTTATTCGAGTTGGAGCTCCAACAGAGTCTGAAATGAAAGAAAAGAAAGATCGTGTTGAGGATGCTTTAAATGCAACTCGTGCTGCTGTTGAAGAAGGTATTATCGTTGGTGGTGGTGCTGCTCTTCTTCACGCTGCAAGCGTTCTTGAAGGTCTTAAAGGTGCCAATGAGGAGCAAACAGCGGGTATCAAAATCATCCGTCGCTCAATTGAAGAGCCTCTTCGTCAGATCGCTTTTAATGCTGGTGTAGATGGTGCAGTTGTTGTTAACAAAATTATCGAATCTAAAAACGCAGCTTTTGGTTACAATGCTCGCGATGATAAATTCGAAGATCTAGTCAAAGCTGGTATTATCGATCCAACTAAAGTAACTCGTTCTGCTCTTCAAAATGCAGCTTCGGTTGCAGGACTCATGCTTACGACAGAAACTATGATCGCTGATCTTCCAAAGAAAGATGATCACTCTCATGGCGCTCCAGGAATGGGCGGCATGGGCGGAATGGGTGGCATGGGCGGCATGATGTAATTTTTGCCTATCAACTTCTAAGTTCTCGTAAGGGCACCCTAGTGGTGCCCTTTTTATTTTTCAAAACAAAAAGGATCCTAGGCCGGTTTCCTTTTGTCCCTGACCACACTGCTTTGCTCGTAATTAGGCTATTTTGACCGCCATCGACTTTGGCATAAACCATGCAATCATTAATTCCAAGTAAAAGGGATAAGGATTTCCTTTTTCACTATGCCAAGGAGTTAGGCATGCCGATCATTTTAGTATTATTGCTTTTGATGAATGTCACTTTTGCCACTGTCACAGTTGGGAAAGTGAATTGTCCGATTCAATTTGAGGGACGTGTAGAAGAGTTTATTAAAGGGATTAGTACAGGGAGTACGTTTTCAACTCACACAGTAGTCTTTAAAAATATTCTAACAATTAAGGGTGAAGTTAAAGATCAAGTAGCGATTGAAATGCTTGAGCATGGGCCATTTGAACTTGAAAAAGGTGCAGACTACCGAGTTCAATTAAGACAGGGACGGATTTGTTGGATTGAAAAATTGTAATACTAGCACAACTAACATCAGGATGATTAATATGTGGCTAAAGTGGATTTTATTTTTTTCTTTCACGACCTCAGCATGGGCCTATAAATTAACTTCAGATTTTAAAAATGGATTTTACTGGGCTTCAAATCCAATCAATATTATGGTTGTTGAAGCTGATCCTAATAGGAAAGAACTTTTAGATAATCTCGCACAATCTGCCATAGAAGACTGGCAATCAAGTTCAGGATTGTCCCTTTGGAGTTTTGTAAATTCTGGCACTCGAAATATTATAAGATGGTCAAAAAATTTTGCCTCAGAAACCAGAATGGACCCTAATTCAGTTTTGGCGGTAGCTATTCGCTATACTGATGGTCCTTATTTTGCCAAAACTGAAATTGTCATTAATGGTAGTCACGAGCTAAATCAGAACGAATCCTATCTCAGGACCACCCTTACTCATGAATTAGGCCATACAATGGGACTTGATCATTCGGATAACATGGATGCAGTGATGGCCCCTACACTTCAGCCTTGGTATCAAGGATTACATCAGGATGATCTTGAGGGAATTCACGTTGCTTATGCAGAGATGGAGCATCGTCAGGTCACACGCTATGTTTCACCGCTTTCTTACTCCAAGACTGAAACCCAGCAAAATGGATTAAGCTGTGGGACAATTGGGACCCAATCTTCTGCACCAGCAATGGGCCTAAGTGGTCTATTGTCGATGGCCGCAGGTATCCTGATAAGTTTTGTCAGGAAAATCATCTCTTGGGTTAAGTCGCTTTTATAAATTCCGATCAGGAGTTTATGAAAAATGAGAAGACCTTAGAATTTATTTTTTATTTAACTTTGGAAGATTCTCTTCCAACATCGTTTTATGTTTTTGATGTCTTTGTCAGAGAGTCAGGATACATGCTAATTCCAATAAAGCATGATCAACTTCAGTCACTTATTTCACACAGTGGGCAACAACATATTATAGTACTCTCATCAATTTCAAATTCGAGGGAGTTTAAAATCTATAATGAAAAAATTAGAGGATATTTAAAGTATATTCTTAAATCAAAAAGAATTACATATTTTCATCTCTCAAGTTTTGCCAAATCGAATGATCAGAAATCATTTAATATCCTAAAGAATTACTTCTTCATAAAGTACCCTGTAAATGCAAAAGACCTCATACGAAAAATTTGCAAATACCATGTTATAAAAAGTGAGATGCATACAATTTGGCCTGGTGGCAGAAAAAATACGACAGGGGCCAGCTCAGTATGAAAAGTCGTAATACTGAATACACCCAACGAATTTTAATGCTTTTAAAGATTGATGCAAATAATGTCTTTGAACGAATAAAATCAAGAAAGTCTGAATATTTAGAGATTTTTGCTTTACGAAGAACGAGAGAGCATTTTCCAATGATCTTTAATAATCGTTACGAAGAAACATCTTTAGAACACTTGGCTTTTTGTAGTACTGAATTAATAACTACACTTGATCAATTTTACACTCCTGTTGAAGAGATGAAATGGTATCTTTTTAAAACAGAAGACATGCCTAATACGGTTGAAGACTTCATTAATCGAAAGATTGTTCGGATGGAAAAGCTACTTGCAACACTGAACTTATATCTGGATGCAGAACTAGGAATTCAGTCTGAGGAAGTGACTATTGTTGAAAATCCTGTCTTTATTGATCAACCGGAGTCAGATATATTTGCAGATGCTCCTGAAGATGATACGAATCAGGGATCATGAATATTATTTTTTTCGTTCTTATACTTTTTAGTGCTTATGCTAGAGATCCAATTCCAGGTAGCAGATTTCAACAACTTTCAGGTGTAAAGGTTTCGCAGGATTCTAAGACTCAGTGGGATCAGCGTTATGCTAGACCCACGTTCGTTTTCGGAAAATCTCCCGCCAAATTTTTAGCTGAAAATTATCATTTCATTCCTTTTGAAGGAAGTGTTCTTGATATGGGAATGGGTGAAGGTCGTAATGCCGTTTTTTTAGCCCAGAAAGGATACAAGGTAACTGGAGTTGATCTTAGCTCTGTTGCTGTTAAGAAATCTTATTTACTTGCCCAAGAATTTGGAGTCAAAATCAAGGGGGTTGTTGCCTCATTGCGCGATTATAAAATTCAACCCGAGTCTTATGATGCAATTATTTGTTTCTACTGGGTCGATCGAAGCATGGTAGAAAAAATTAAATCTTGGCTTAGGCCTGGTGGAATTCTTATTTATGAAGCCCACACAGTTGCCGAGAGACAGAGGGATCCTGCAAAAAGGTCCGATAAGAATAGTGAAAATTACCTTAGAGAGCAGGAATTAATAAAGCTTTTTCCTGGAATGCGTGTTCTGAAGTATGAGGAGCCAATCCATGAAAAAGAATTTCGATCAAGTATCATTTTGAAGAAATAATAGTTAACTAAAATACTCTGAAAATTTTCTTTCAGGATTTCTTCCAAAACAATTTCTCCGTGGCATAATAAAACATATGCCTAAAGCGCTAATACTCTTAATCTTTTTTATCTTTCCTTCACTTGGATTGCCACAGTCTATTGAGGCCCATGGTGATGAATATTCAAATATTTTTTCTGGAAGAATTTCAAAGCTAAATGGTGAAGCGAAACTTGCAAGGATTAGAACAGATTTCGCGAATATAAAATTTCTCAGTCGAAAAGATCGAATTGAATTTTGGAATGAGACCTATCCTGAGAGAAGATGCATGGCCCTAGTTGAGGGAAGAACAAATGATTACTTATTATTAAGAATCCCGGATTATGAGATGTGTATCAGGAGAGTTCATTTTACAAGTGGAACCTATCTTCATTTTGAAAGTCCCGATCTCGAGCAGACTACAAAAATCGCAAAGGAATTAATTGAAATTCTTTTAAAAAAACGCCTTGCGATGAATGCAAAAAAAGAGAGACACAAAAAAGAATTGGATGGCTACATCGAGAAGGTGGATGCCGTGAATAAGAGATATGAGATTTTGAGGCAAAAACTTGAAATTGAATGGCAAAAGGAACTTGCTTCTATCGAAGAGGACAAGTCTCGGTCATTCACAGAATTTAAAAATTCTGAAGCTAGAGTAAATGAGATTGATACTAAAATTGAAACTTATAGAGTCGAAGACCATAATTTGAAACTCGATAGATGGTCACTAGATCCCGCTCTTTATATCCGTAAATAATTGAAGGAGTTACCATGTTCTCTGCAGGCCTAAAGCTTGTTTTTATTTTTATGCTAATCGGTTTGTACTCATGTCAGGGGAAAAATAAAAAATCATCCCAAACGATTTATTATAATATTGGTGGAGAGCCAACAACATTGAGTCCACTTTCATCTGTTGACGGTTATTCGGCTTCCCTGCATAGCTATATTTTTGAAGGTCTCCTTGATAGGGATGTTGATACCTTTGAATGGAAACAGGGGCTAGCAACAGAATGGAAAATTTCAAAGAATAAACGTGTTTTTGATTTCAAACTTCGTGAAGGAGTCAAATGGCATGATGGTACGGAATTTACAGCAGAGGATGTGAAATTTTCCTATGATGTAATATTCACTGAAGATTATAAGGCCGTTCAGTTAAGATCCTTTTATGAGGCGATTAAAGAAGTTCAGGTAATTGACAAATACAATGTTCGTTTCATCGTTAAAGATGATTATTTCCAAAATTTTGAAGTTTGCGCTGGAATTCAAGTCCTTCCAAAACATTTTTATGGAAAAGCTGAAAATAAAAAAGATTTCGGAAAAAAACTCATCGGGACTGGTGCCTATATTTTCACGAAATATGATAAGGGCCAAAAAATAATTCTCGTTAAAAATCCTAATTGGTGGGGTAACAAAGTTGAATCCGAGAAAGGCGCATGGACTGTTCCAAAGATTGTTCTCCGATTTTCTCAGGAGGAGAATGTTTCTCTAGAGTTATTAAAGAAAGGTGATATTGATTTTTTAGGTTTGAGACCTGATGGATATGTAAAAAAGACAATTGGAAAGATTTGGGAAGAAAAAATTATCAAGGTCAAAACTGAAAACAAAACTCCTAAGGGTTTTAGTTTTATTGGTTTTAATTTAAAACACCCTATCCTTAAAGATCTTCAAGTGCGAAAAGCTTTGAGTATGCTTTTTAATCGTCCTCTGATGGAAGATAAGTTTGAATATAATCTTTCTGAGCCAGCAACTGGCCCTATTTATGTTCAGTCAGATTATGCCAATCCAAATATCAAGCCGGTTCCATATGATCCTCAAGGGGCACTTAAAATTCTCTCAAGTGCGGGCTGGATAGATTCTGATAAAAATGGAACTTTAGATAAAGTGATTAACGGTAAAAAGGTAGATCTGTCTTTTACCATTCTTGAGCCAACTCAGGAGATGATGAAGTATCTAACTGTTTTCAAGGAAGATGCCAGTAAGGCCGGTGTTGAAATCAATATTAAGAACGTAGAGTGGAACTCATTTATCAAATTATTGGACGAGAGAAACTTTGACGCTGTTAGACTCGCATGGGGAGGCGGTGGAGTTGAGTGGGATCCAAAACAGGTTTGGCACACCTCTTCAATTAGTGGAGCGGGATCAAATTTTGTAAGTTATTCAAATAAAGAAGTGGATCAATTAATTGATCAGTCTCGCAAAATTTATGAAAAAGAAAATAGAATTCCTATCCTAAGAAGAATTCATGAAATTGTGTCCAATGATTATCCTTATATATTCTTTTTTAATATGAAGTATAGCCTTTATGCACATACAAAAAGAGTCGAAAAGCCTAAGGATACATTTCAATATGGAATCGGCCAACAATACTGGAAATTAAAATAATATGTTGAAGTATTTTTTTAGAAGACTGGCGATACTTATTCCGACATTACTCGGTGTCACAGTTGTCGTATTTGCCATTATCAATATGGCCCCTGGCGGGCCAATTGAGCAAAAAATTCAGCAAATGCGTTTCGGCGGTGGTGATGGTTCAGGTAAGACATCGGCTTCTAGTCAACGTGGTTCAGAGCAGGGGGTTTCAAATGAAATTATGGAAGCCCTCAAAAAGCAATATGGTTTTGATAAGCCAGTGCATGAGCGGTATTTGTTGTGGCTTAAAAATATCTCAACGCTAAACTTTGGTGAGAGTTTCACTTACGAAGAACCAGTTTTAGACGTCATTATGAGCAAGTTTCCAGTTTCTCTTCAATTTGGAATAATTTCACTCTTCTTGAGTTATATTATTTCAATTCCTTTAGGGATTATGAAGGCGATTAAGCATGGTGGTCTTTTTGATGTTGCCTCAAGTTTTATCCTCTTTGTTTTTTATTCTATACCATCCTTCATGTTAGCAATCTTATTGATTGTTGTTTTTTCAGGGGGAAGCTTTTGGGAGATTTTTCCTATCGGTGGCATCCAGTCCGAAGTCTATGATGAGTTAGGGTCGTGGGAGCAAATTTTAGATCGTGCTTATCATTTTACCCTACCACTTATTTGTTACACGATAGGATCATTTACAAGTTTGACGATCCTTATGAAAAACTCCCTTATTGAAGAGATTAAAAAGGACTACATCCGTACTGCTCGGGCCAAAGGTGTGAGTGAAAAAGTTGTTTATATGAAGCATGCCCTTCGAAATGCACTGATACCTATTGTGACTGGGTTAGGGGGATTTTTATCTGTCTTTTTCGCAGGTTCTCTTTTATTGGAGACGATTTTTCAATTAGATGGAATAGGGCTTTTAAGCTATAAAAGCATCTTGGCAAGAGACTACAACGTTATTATGGGGCTCGTATTTATTCAAAGTGCTTTGTTTTTGGCAGGAAATATTATTTCGGACTTTGCCTACGTCCTTGTAGATCCAAGGATTGATTTCACATGATTGAAAAATTTATTAAAAATGATGACACCCTAAAAAAATGGCGTCGTTTTAAATCCAGAAAGCTTGCTTTAATTTCTTGTTGGTTAATTGGGATCTCATGCCTATTTAGCTTCACTGCTGAATTCTGGGCAAACAGTAAGCCGATAATATTAAAATATAATAGCTCACTTTATTTCCCCATTTTTAAAGACTACCATCCCACACAATTCGGAGATGATAGATCTCTAGTTACTAATTACCGTGACCTTGAATTGGATGATTCTCGAGGTGACTGGATTATGTGGCCTTTAATTCAGTGGGACCCATATGAATCAAATAAAGAGGTAGAATCCTATCCCTCAGCTCCGACTTCAGAGAACTGGATGGGCACTGATGACCGAGGAAGAGATATCCTTACGAGACTTCTTTATGGATTAAGATACTCTATCACTTTTGCTTTTTTAGTTTGGATCATCACCTTTGGTATCGGGACAGTTCTTGGTGGGTTAATGGGTTATTTCGGTGGCCGCACTGACTTCTGGGGGCAGAGAATCGTCGAGGTCCTGTCTACCGTACCTCAATTTTTTCTTTTAATTATTATCATCTCAATTTTTAAGCCAACTCTCATTTTGCTTGTTTTTCTTTCAAGCTTATTTGGCTGGATTGGAATCAGTTACTACATCAGAGGCGAGTACTTAAAAAACCGCAAAAAAGAATTTGTAGAAGCTGCTCGTGCCCTCGGTTCAGGTCATGTCAGAATATTTTTTAAACATCTTTTGCCCAACTCTCTTTCTCCAATCATCACTTTTTCACCTTTTGTGATTGCAGGAAATATTACCTCCCTCGCTAGTTTAGACTACCTTGGATTTGGTCTAACACCACCAACGCCCAGTTGGGGAGAGCTCTTGAACCAGGCGCAAAAGCATTTTACTGAAGGTTGGTGGCTTGCCATTTATCCCTCTCTTGCACTGTTTCTAACTTTGACTATGCTTTCACTAATAGGTGAAGGGGTTAGAGACGCCATGGATCCCAAGGACTAATTGAATACTCCTTGATTGAATGCTATAAAAGCTCATCAAGGAAAAATTATGAAAGAGACTGCTCTAAGAATTGCTGATTTTAAAGATTCTATCTTTGGGGTAATTTCCCGTCTTGCGCGAGAAAATCAAGCGGTAAATCTTGGACAGGGATTTCCCGATTTTGATGGTCCTGACTGGCTTAAAGAAATTGCATTCAAAAAAATGCAAGAGGGACACAATCAATACGCTCCCTTTCATGGTACTCCAAATCTTCGCCAGGAAATTTCTAATTATTATCAAAAATTTTATCAGCTCAATTATAATCCTGAATCTGAAGTTACGGTGACAGTGGGGGCTACGGAGGCGATTTATGTCGTCATTAACGCTCTTATTAATCCTGGTGATGAGGTCATCGTGCTTGAACCATTTTATGACTCCTATGTCGCCTCAATAAAAATGGCCGGAGGGATTCCAGTTCCTGTAACCATGCATGCTCCAGATTTTTCTATTGATGCAAAAGAGCTTGAAGCTGCTATTACTTCAAAAACAAAACTCCTCATTTTAAACAATCCTCATAATCCAACAGGTAAGGTTTGGACTAAAGAAGAGTTGATTTCGGTTTCACAGCTAGCAATAAAAAATGATTTATATCTTCTTTCAGATGAGGTTTATGAGTTTCTTGTTTTTGATGGCAATAAGCACATACCAACAGCGACACTTGAAGGGATGATGGAGAGAACTATAACGGTCTCTAGTGCTGGGAAAACTTTTGGTCTCACTGGATGGAAAATTGGTTGGATTTGCGCCAATCAAAAAGTTTCTCATGCTTGCCGTTTAGTTCATCAGTATGTGACTTTTGCCGTTTCTACTCCCATGCAAGAAGCCGTAGCCGAGGGATTAAAAAAATTATCAGATTATTTGCCCGGATTTGTAGAGCTTTATAAGGGTAAGAGAGACACTTTCTATATTGAAATGAAAAAATTAGGATTTGATTTTCCTCTCCCTAAGGGGACCTATTTTATGATGGTCCCTATAAAAAAACACACCGATTTGAATGATGTTGATTTTGCAATGAAGCTCATTAAAGAAAGAAAAGTTGCAACAGTCCCTCCTTCAGCCTTTTATTTAAAATCGGCTGAAGGTCAGGGATATTTAAGATTTTGTTTTGCTAAAAAAGAAGAAACCCTCAAAAGTGCCATTCAGAATTTAAATGGCCTTTAATTTTACTTTGGTTTTGTAGTCTTTTCCTTCTCGACGATATTTAACATCTACGGTTTCTCCGATTTGTTTTTTTTCCAGGACCTGGTAAATATCGTCGAGAGTATTCACTTCCTCTCCATCAATACTTAAAATAATGTCACCGAGAAATATTTGTCCATATCTATCGTGAGTTAAGCCGCGAAGTCCTGATGCCGCTGCTCCACCTTTTTCATCAACCGAATAAATAACAATCCCATTCTTGGGAAGATAAAATCTTTGCTTCTCAGCATCTGGAAGCGGGGCTATACCGAGACCGGGACGAATGACCTTTCCATGACTAATTAATTGTGGAACGATCATTTTAATTGTGTCTGACGGAACAGCAAATCCAAGCCCAGCACTTGATCCGCTAGTTGAAAAGATAACAGTATTCATCCCTATTAATTCTGCTGACGAGTTGAGCAGTGGACCCCCAGAGTTACCCATATTAATCGCAGCATCAGTTTGGATCATGTCATTTATTTTTACGCCTCCAATACCATCAATCTTTCTTCCAAGGGCCGAAACAACTCCTGTAGTTAGTGTATAGTCGAGACCAAATGGAGAGCCGATCGCAAAAGAATATTGCCCCACCTCAAGGGATCTGGATTGTCCAATTGTAATAGGAGTGATTTTAGAAGGTCGTTCTTCAAGTTTCAGAACAGCGATATCCTTTTCTGGAGCTGTTCCCACAATTTTTGCTTTATATTTTTTTTGATCATTATGAAAAGTGATAACGAATAAATTTCCACCCTGAACCACATGATAATTTGTCACAATGTGGCCTTGATCGTCCCAAACGAATCCAGAACCGGCGCCTTGAGGAACTTCAATCTCTCCATAATAAAAATTTCTACCGAGTTTTATGTTTGAGACGTTGACTGTAGAGGGGACGACCTTGCGATAAATTTCGATTGTCTTTGTCTCTACTTGAAGCAAATTTGCAGAAAAAGTCGCGCCAGAAAATAAAATCAAAATTAACAACATAAGTGGTTTCATGATGACTCCTTACTTTGACTGAAGTTGGCGAGCTAAGTATAATATTTTTGTGTAAATCACCCAAGAGGAAAGCCGATGACTTCATCCAGTAAATCTCCAGAAATTAAGTACTTTAATCGGGTTACTGGTAAAAATGAGACCGAAAAGGTCTACGGAGACAGCTTCATTAAGCTTCTTTATTGCTCCGCGTTAGGCAAGAAGTTTGGAGGTGCTTTCACAAATAAGTATTTTTCTAAGGCCTATGGAGCTTTTCAGGATCTTCCTTCAAGTCACAGGAAGGTAAAACCCTTTATCGAAAAATTTAATATTCCTATTGAGGATTATGAGCCCGGCTCTAGACCTGCAATGGATCCACGAGATTCCTATCGATCATTTAATGAGTTTTTCATCAGAAAATTTAAACGAGGTAAAAGGTCATTCGTTACTGATACAGCAAGAATGCCCGCCTTTGCTGAGGCTCGCTATGTCGGATTCGATGCAGTTGATGAAAAGAGTAGATATCCAGTTAAGGGCAGTTATCTGCTTGCAAAAGATCTTATTGGTAATGATCAAATTGCAAAAATTTTTGAGGGTGGGCCTCTACTTATCGCTCGATTGTGTCCTGTAGATTACCATCGCTACCATTACCCAGATAATGGCAAAGTTATTGAGCACTATGCTATTCCTGGTGCCTACGACTCTGTAAATCCTCTGGCGCTTCAGTATAAAAATCAGATTTTTATAAAAAATGAACGTTATGTATCAATTCTTCAAACAGAAAATTTTGGTAGGATTGCTTATATTGAAGTTGGGGCGATTTGCGTTGGTAAAATAGTTCAATCTCATCGCTGGAATAAACCTTTTATACGAGGAGAGGAGAAAGGTTATTTTCTCTTTGGTGGCTCTACAGTTATCGTTCTGGGAGAAAAAGGGTTGTGGAAGCCATCGCATGATATTTCTGAAAATACCAAGAATGGTATCGAAACATATCTACATCTTGGCCAAGAAGTTGGAACTAAATTTTAATCTGACAAATCACCGGAAAGTGATCCGTCGGATAAAGGCCATTAAGGTTTGATTTATCCATTAAGCAACTTTGGATAGTGAACTTTTTATCAATTAAAATCCAGTCAATTCTTGAACCATTTTGTATTTCACCCTTAAAGGCATGATGTGAAGTTTCTTCATTTGAGTTGAACTGTCTCCAGGCATCTTTTAAGAATGGAAATTCTTTGAAAATAATTTTCATCACGGAACTGTCGGGAGAATCATTGAAATCCCCCATGATGATCAGTGCACTTTTTTGATCCCAAAGGCGATGAATTTGATTTACCAATACTTTTGCTTGCTCGATTCTCGTTTCTTGTTTTACGTGATCTAGATGAGTGTTCACAATCAGAATATTTTCTTCAGACCCCTTAAGTTGAATTCTTGTCCAAGTCATTAAGCGTGGGAAGGTGCTGTTAAATGATAAGCTCCCGGCCACTTCAGGAGTTTCAGAAAGCCATAAGTCTCCGCTTGCTAAATGTTCGAAAACCCCTTGTTTTGCAAAAAGGGTAGGGTACATTCTTTCCCCAATCCAAGAGCGATGTTGGTCTATTATTTGAAATGACTCTAATGAAATATTTAACTCACTGATCTGATGATAGCGTCCCTCTTGAGTTGCAATAAGTGAAGGATTGTATTTTAAAAGTGTCTGAGATAAAAAATCCCGCCGATTTTTCCAAGAATTGGCACCATCGGCAGGATTATCAAATCGAATATTACAGGTTATTAAACAGATCTCCATACAATCATTTTAAACTGTTTCTTAGATGTTCTCAAGAAAGGCATCAATTGATAATTCAAAGCTAACTTCCCTCTTGCTGAATCTATTTTCAAAAATACAGTAAAACGGATCACTCAGTGGATCTAAGTTGTTGCTTTGAGGTAAGTGTTCCAGCTGAAGGTAAAGATTAAGTACTTCTGAGGGGATCTCAATTTCCCAGTAAGTACCCTTGTCATCAAAGAGTTCCTTCCAAATAATCTTCTCCTGTAATGATTTTGGGGAAACAAAGAGGCTAAAATTTTTCTCAATGAAAAACTGATTAACTTTCTCGGCAACTGGACGTCGATTTTTATAATCATTTTTTTCGCACATCTTTTTGCCTGGAGTTAAGATAGGAAAGATAGTGGAAGTTTTGGAACCATTTGAATAAATCTGCACGAACCTTTTTTCTCTGAGAACAAGAAGAATTTTTCCCGATTTCTCATTTCTGAGTTGGAGTGGAAAAGACGCAGCACCATTTACTCTTTTAAGATTAAGTTTTAAACTTTTTGCTTTTTTAAAAAAGTGGCTGGAAAGGTTTCGAAGGCTGTCGTAAACAATGATAAAGTCATTATGATTTATTTTTTTTATCCACCATCCCTCATAATCTTGTTCAATTTTAGTGGTGAACAAATTCTCCTCATCAAGATTCTTGAATACTTCAATGTTATTCATTTCAAGAATTTTCATGGGATCAAGTTCTCTTGAAAAGTACTTTATCTCTGATTTGTTTCCATCACTTATAAAAAAGCGATAAGATTTCCTTTCCATGTCCTTGATTAGTTTTAATTGGTCGCTTTGCCTAAAAGAAAAATAGGCATAACCAGCTAGAAGTTCATTCAATATTTCTCTCGTTAGGGAGAGATGGATGACTTCATTGACTGGAATAAATGTCAGGGTCTTATGACTTGTATGCAAATATAATTGAGAAATCTTGAGCTGTTGAGGCTTGATGGTAAAGATTGCAGAAAAATTTTCGGGAATTTTTTCCTGAATAGTCTGGTCTGGTTCAGCTTTGATGAAAGAATTCTCAAACAAATAAGGTAAATATTCATTCTTTAATTTATCTTTTGTAATTAAATCATAAGTAACATCTTTAATGTTGAAAGGATGAAAACGAAACACTTTGTTTTTCTTGTCGAAAGGTTCAATATTTAATTTTAAACTCCCCTCAGGAGAGTCTGTCTTGGCAACATTACCAACATACCTCTGTTTGTACTCATCCCTATCTAAGATCTGGTCACCATCACTATCAGTTAAATTCTCATAAGTGGGCATCTGATGTTTTCCACAACTCACGATCAGAACAAGTAGAAAAATAAATCTCATGTTAACCTCTAATTAGTTGATTCAAAAGAATTTGCATCTCACCAACCCCCCAAAAAATAACCTTCCTTTCTTTCATGGGTGTGACTTTTTCAGCTTTTCTATGGGCATCGATGAGAAATGTTTCAAGATTTGAAAGCATCGCTAGAAAAATTTTCTCATCTTTCGAATCCATGGCGATTTTCTGAAAACGAAAGACTTTGTTAATTTTCTGCTCTATCAAGGCTTCGAGAAGCTCGAAACACTCAAATTTCTTGGCATCGGATGAATTAATTTCTTCCAGCATTAAGGGGGAGATGGAGTCAGTAAGCTTGAAATGACCTCCTTCTGACTTTAAAAGACCCCTAATGATTAGCGCCTGTAAAACATTAAAACATACATTTTCTTGTAATCCTGTTTGATTCAGCACTTCCTTGTAAGTTAAACTTTTCGTTCCAATACTTTCTAAAATAATTCTTTCAATTGATGATAACCCCTTCATTTTGGACTCCTTAAGCGATGCTAATGTTCTGTTCTTCAGTGAATTGATAGAACTTTGAATAATTTTTAAGTGAAATTTTTCTAGATATCGTTTCTGTTAGATTAGTTAACTCTTTATTTGTTAACACGACGGAAGCTTCATCGATAATTTTACAAAAATTCCCATAACATGGGTTCTCGCCAATCTTTTTATTAATGATTCTTTCAAAGGCCTCAAGTTCCACGACTTTCATGGTTTTCCCATTGAAAAGTCTAAAAACGCGGGTGATTTGGATGCTCGTGCGAGCAGAAGTTTCGCGGAGAGTTTCGTTGGGGAAAAGTTGGCGATAACGTTGTAGTGTTCTTTTTTGTAATGTCATTGAGTTGCTCCTCGTCGGTTTTAATGTACCAACGCCAAAGCAAGGCTTGTGCCAACTCTTATTTACAAATTATTTTCTTGAAGAATGCGATAAAAAGCTGAGCTTGAAATCTTTAGTTCTTTTATACAAGTTGTTATTTTCCCATTGTTTCTTTTCATGGAGTCTTCAACAGCTTTCTTTTCTATCATTGAGATTAATGATCTTAGTCCATGATTTTGAATATATTCATTCCATTGACCAAAAGTAGAAGTGGATGTTGCTTCAGTTGGATGGCCAATCAAGGTTTTTACGGTCTTATAGTCAATAATTCCAGACTGACTCTGAGAAAAACGTTCACTCATTTTTTTGAGCTCTCTAATATTTCCTGGCCAGTTATATTTTTTAAGTATTTCTAATGCTTCAGTTTTTATTACATATCTTCGAGAAGATTTTTTTTGAAAATTTTTAATTAATAATTCAATATCTTCTGGGCGCTCTGAAAGAGATTTTAGATGAAATTGGAATCCACTCAACCTGAAGAATAAATCCTCTCGAAATTCCTTCTTTTTTATTTTTTCATTCATATCTTCACAGGTTGCTGTGATAAGAGTGAACTCACTTCTTATCGGTGTTAAAGAGCCTACAGGATAGAAAGTTTTTTCATCAATTGCCTTTAGTAGCTTTTGCTGCATTGACAGAGGCATTGTGGCAACCTCGTCCAGAAATAAGGTACCTCCATTTGCCAACTTCAATTTTCCTTCTTTCTTTTGTTCTGCTCCAGTGAAGGCGCCCTTTTCATGCCCAAAAAGTTCTGATTCTAAAAGATTTTCTGAGATCTCCGAGCAGTTTAAGTGGACAAGTGGTGCCTCGGGATGAGTTAGTTCATGAATTAATTTACCTAAAAGACTTTTCCCAGTACCTGTAGGTCCTGAAATAAAAAGATTCTGAGCTTTAAGATTCAATTGGCAGAGTAGCCTCAGTTCCTCAATAGTTTCTCGATCCTGAGTGATAAATTCTTCTGAGAGAAATTTTTCAAATCGAGCATCTTTGGCCTGGATAAATTTATTTATATAGACTGGAAGCTGGTCACGAAGTTTAAATTTTGCAAGAAAATGCGCGGCACCTAGTGTGTAGGATTTTTCGATAACTTCATCGCATTCAAATGAACTTACAACGATACAGTGGGCCCCTCTTCTGACTATTGTGGGGATTAGATCAATTCCTGTACCTTCTCCAAGCTCAATATCTGTTAGAACAATATCGTAGGTGTTAGTCTTTAGTTTCTCTTGGGCCGTAAGAACATCACAGGCCTCATCTAAAAGGCCAAAAGGCGCAAGTAATTCCCGCATGTTAAGGCGAGAATATTTATCGTCCTCAATAATTAAAAGACTTAACTTTGATTTCATGATGGCTTAGATTTATTCTAGAATTATTCTGATTTCAAATTCTGAATTCGGAATCCGAATATTTTACACGTTTTGAAACTTTTCTAAGAGTTCATATGAGAATTATTTTAGCAGATAGCACCCCTGAAGCCGTTCAAACTGTTACAACGACTGTTCTAGAGAAGATTTCTTCTTACCCTTCATCAGTTATTGGGCTCGCAACTGGTCGTACGATGGAGCCTGTTTACGCTCATTTGGTGGAGGAGGCAAAAAGACTTGCGCTCAAAATGGATAAGACGTTCTTTTTTATGCTAGATGAATACCTGGGGATTGAAGAATCCCATCCCTCAAGTTTTAAAACCTATATTAAAAGCCATCTACAGAATCCTTTGCATCTTCATGATTCACAGTTTGCCTTTCCACCCACTCACTTGGTGTCTCAAGGAATCGCTGGAGAGCATTATGAGAGCTTGATAAAAGAAGCAGGGGGAATTGATTTGCAGTTATTAGGTATTGGAGTTAATGGTCACATCGGTTTTAATGAACCTGGATCTGCTGCAGATTCTAAAACACGGGTAGTTGAACTTACTGAATCAACCAAAGCAGCAAATAGAAGTCATTTTGGCGAGGGCGAAATGCCATCTAAGGCGCTAAGCATGGGTATTGGATCAATTCTTAGTGCCAAGGAGCTTGTTCTTCTTGCTACTGGTAAGTCTAAGGCGGATGCGATTAAGTATTTGATGAATCACCATGATGATGAGTCTTGCCCAGTTACCTATCTTAAGGCACATCCTCATTTTACTTTAGTTTTGGACCCAGAGGCCGCATCTAAAATTTCTTTAAAGATCTGACCAATGTCGGCGAATGACGACAGAAAATGAGTGGGAAGCTTTAGCTTCATCACTTTATCGTTTTTAAAAAGTTCTAAATGGTAAATCACCCCGAATGGGATTTGCGGAGACTTGCTTCCGATGGTTGAAATAATTTCGCTTCCACGTCTTACGTTGTCCATCATCCAGGCTGGAAGTCTCAAATGATAAGGATTTCTTGCGACTTCACCTTTATGCATTTCAAGTGCTTTCATCTGAAGCTCTACTATCTCTGTTGGTACTTCAATAAGACAATTTGGCTTTTCTATTGGGGCCCAAAATTCCGTCCAAGCTATAATGGTGTTAAGTTTTAAGCCTTTCAAAGATTTCAGGAGAAGCTTACTTGTTTTAATATGAGTTGGATGATGGTCTTTAAGATGAGGGGCCAAAATAAGTTGTGGCCGATATTTCTGCAGAAGGATTTTAAGTTCTTTAGATTTTTTTGCCCAATTCTCATTCAGCAGATCTAAATCAAATTCAAGATAGTTGCAGGCGTTTTCAAGCTCCTTAAGTCTAGGTTTCTGACGGTCTTTATTTGATCCCAATGTCACGGCTACGTTGATCACATGAGCATTATTTTCATGCATGAGTCTTAGGGCCAGAGAGCCAGTAATTGATTCATCATCAGGGTGCGGGGATAATATTAAAACAGTGAATGGTATTGAGGGTTTAACAATAAGAGGATGTTGAGGAAAAAGTGAATTAAGAGTTTTGAGGTATGGGGTGAATTCCATTTCACCGGCCTCTCATTAAAAACGAGTTAGCGTTGTTAAAACATAACAAAACGCTATAAGGATCAAAACTGATCTAATCATACTGCCTCTCAAGTGTGTACTTAAGAAGAATCTACCAACTCTCATTCTAGAACGTCTAGAGGGGATCTTGATTGTGAAAAAGTGACAATTCACTAACTATCAAAGACTTAGAATCAAATAGCTCAAATGCGCACAACGTCATCTTCTGTAATGTTAGTTCCCACTTGTGCCTCGATGATAACTAAGTTTTCTCCATGAGCATTGGCCAAACGATGCTTGGCCCCTTTAGGAATAAAAGTCGATTCATTGGGATTTAGGGTAAAAGTTTTATCTTCAATGGTTACAGTTGCAATTCCACTTACAACAATCCAATGCTCTGAACGATGGTGATGAAATTGGAGTGAGAGTTGGGATCCAGGCCTAAGAGTGATTTGATTTACTTTATAATCAGACTTCTCTTCAAGAATTGTAGAGCTTCCCCATGGTCTGTAAGCTGTTGTGTGAACATTAGTCATTTCAAAATTTTTCTTCTTAACTTCCGCCACAAGGTCCTTAACTTTTTGAGTTGACCCTTTTTTAGCAATAACAATTGCATCAGTTGTATCAACGATCATCATATCTTCTACATCAATTGTTGATATTAATCTTTTCCCACCTACAACAAGATTATTTTTTGAACCAATATGGATGACATTTTCAGTGGTTGTATTGCCGTGGTGATCTTTAGGAAGTGCTTCATAAAGAGCATCAAACGAGCCAAGATCACTCCAACCGATATCTGCAGGCACAACTTTTACAATTTCGGATTTTTCCATGACAGCATAATCAATACTTTCAGAGCGAATAGAGTTCATATCCTCAAGACTAATACGCGTAATGCTTTCTTTTGATTTCGAACTTAAAGCTCTCTGGGATTGAGAAAAAATATCGGGTGCATATTTTTTAAGCTCGTCTAGAAAAACCCCTGCTTTGAAGCAGAACATACCACTATTCCAAAAATAGTTTCCTGATTTTAGATAAGATTCAGCGGTGGCAAGATTTGGTTTTTCTTTAAAGGATTTTACATCTGTGCCTTGTGCTTCAATATAACCAAACCCAGTTTCTGCGTAATGAGGTTTAATTCCAAAGGTGACAAGATAGTTTCGGTGTGCAAGGTCCATAGCATTTGAAATGCACTCGTCGTAGGCTTTTTGATTTTCAATTAAATGATCCGATGGAACGACGAGCATTAGCTCATCAGGCTTGGCAACCATAGCGGCCAATGCAATTGCCGGTGCTGTATTTCTGCCAATAGGTTCAAGAATAAAATGAGAGGGTCTTTGGATTTTTAATTCTTCAAGTTGATCAAGCCCCATAAAATATTGTTCTTGATTAATGACCACAGAAAAAGATTCTGCGAAGGACAAATTGCGCTCTACTGTCTTTTGAAAAAGAGATTTATCACCAAAAAGTTGGCAAAACTGCTTTGGAAAAAGGGTTCTTGATATGGGCCACAGACGGGTCCCTGAACCACCACAGAGGATGACAATTTTCATGAATGACTCCTTTAACTGTATTACCTTAACTTTTAAATTAGGTTTAGGAAATACCTAGCGTCATGGAAGCAACGGTGAAATAAATAAGTAAACCAGTAATATCCACTATCGTTGAGATCGCTGGACTTGCCACAACAGCTGGATCACCACCGAGTCTTCGGACAATCAGTGGCAGACCTGCTCCGATCACGGCGGAAGAGACAACCTGAATGGCGATAGCAAGAGAAATGGTGAAGGCGATGTAATTCATGTTAAAACCAGCAGGCAGTACAGCATGGAAAGAGAGAAAAGCAATTTTTAAATAAGTTAAAAGAGCTACAGATAGAGAAAGCATAAAAGAAATTTTAGCTTCTTTAAAAACAATTTTAGGCCAATCATGATCTTGAATTTCGCCAAGAGATAGTGATCTGATAACAACTGTTGCGGCTTGAGACCCTGTGTTGCCTCCAGTCGCGGCCATCATTGGCATGTACATAGCAAGGATAATGAAACTTTCTAGAACATTATGATAGGTATTAATAATCATTCCCGAGATAATTCCAATAGCAGCAAGGGAGACGAGCCAAACAACACGTTTTTTAAAATGGTGAAATGAAGAGGTTTGAAGATACTCATCATCATTTTGAGTTGTCATGATCCCACCGAATTTCTCAAAGTCTTCGGCTTGCTCCGCTCGAATAATATCGATGGCTTCTTCGTGAGACACAATTCCGACTAACTGATTAAGTGAATTCAAAACGGGAATTGCAACAAGATCATACTTTTCAATTTTTTGTGCGACTGACTCTCTGTCTTCATTTACTTCAGCATAAACAAAAAATTCGTTTAGCATTTCAATGACTTTGTCTTTTGGCTCATGCATGACGAGATCTTTCAGAGTTACAAGACCCTTCATTACCATGGTGTGATCCACAACATAGATGTAGTAGATCATATCTTTTGAAGGAGCATCTTTTCTGATTTTTGCCAAAGCTTCTGCGGCCGTCATATCTGCAAAAATAGTCGCAAAGTCGGTGGTCATAATCCCACCCGCCGTTTCTGGAGGGTAGGCAGAGAGAATAATAACGTCTTCTCTGACTTGTTTATCTAAGTAGGGAAGGAGTTCAATTTGATCTTCTTTTGACAGTTCTTGATATAGATCCGCCCGAATGTCGGAATACATCTGCGCAAAAATCTTGGCAAAAGTTCTACGGTCCAACTCATGAAAAAGCTTGAGTTGGAGAGTTTGAGAAAAGTCGGTAAAAATCCGACCCTGGTCCTCAAGATCTAGTTTTTTTAGGTGATCGATGATTTCTTGTAGCGGCTTATCCTCCATGAACTCGGCAACGTCCATAGTAGGGAGCTCTTCAAACATTTCAACAAGTTCTTCGGTTTTGCCTTGTTCGGAGAGGTCCTGGAGTATTTCCTGGTTCTCCGGCTCTTCTAAATTTTTATCTTCTTCAATCGCCATAAATTTTCTTCCGTTGTCCCTATTCTACTGTAAAGCACCTGATTTCCATAGCTTAAATAATGAAGAAGGAAAAAAAGATTAAGTTTCATCTATTTTTTGCCGATAAGACATCGTGATATTTTCCAAGGGTGAGGCATGACTAGCTTTCCAGTACTTAAATTCCTTTTCAGGTCGGAATACAAGTTTCTAAGTGATGCTCTTAATACGAAAAGTGCAAACGAAACACAGTCATTTCAGAGTGTAAGTGAGCTGGTCTCATTTTTTAGTACTGTGCCTGTTGGCATTGTTGTCGCTGCCCTAAATGATAAAAATGACCTTCTTCAGATCCTAACTTTCTTTAAATTTTCAAAAAAATATAGTTCAAGCGTTTCAGTAAAAATGTTAGTGATCAATTTCTCTGGGGATATTCAATTTGAGAAAGCACTCTCACGCATCGGAATTTTGGACATTGTTGATCAACGTGCCCAAGCAAAAGCCTTAAAATTTAAGATTGATTTTTTGATGAAGTCCTTAAGTAGTCAGCCAAAAAATACAACTCAATCAGTTAGCAATCCTCAGGCAGGTTCTTTTGGGGATAATCAATCTCAGTCACAGAAATTGTCTGAAGCAATTCCTCATTGGTTAGAGCCCTTAAAGTGTAAGGATGACATTTGGTTATCTCGACATGAGCAAGATTGCAAAAAAGTCCTTAACCGCTGGATGGTTAAACTCATGGCACCCAGCCCATATGTTGGCCAATGGGTAGAGTCAAAATCACCTGGGATTTGGAAGTTTCAATTTAATTTTGATGAAGAAGAATATATATCTGGAACGGGTCTTTGGTTTTTTGCCGGTGAGAATAAGCCTGAATTTGTTTGGACAGAAAATGTTTGGATGTTTGCAGGTGCTACCTTCGAGCTTTTCTACAAAGATGGTAAAGAAATTATTTCAAGGGTAAAGCTAAAAAATAAAAAATTAAAAATTGCCAAAAATTCAGAACATGCAAAATCAAAAGCCCAAAAGATCATTCAAAGTTTTGATAAAGAATATATCATTAAAAAAGAGCTTAATAATTCGGCTGAGCTGGAGCTTATTGATCAAGATAGGAAGAGATATGAAAACTTAGAAGGTAAGGGTCAAACTGATAAAATAAATTCAGGACCTCTGTCTGGTAAAGGAGAAACATCTCATTTGGATCAAAGACCAATGGGCCTTGATTTAAAACCAGGTGATAATAATCTTTCTTCCGAACTATTAGGTTACAAACCATCTAAATCTGGAAATTCAAGCGAATGGAATGGAGATCTAGAAGCTGATCAGAAAACTGTTGGAAATCTCTATGGAAAACTTGAAGGCAACAAAAAGAAGAATGATCGACCTGGAGAAATGAAAGAAGAGGACAATACAAAATACTGGGAAAATCAAACTCCAGCATCTCGAGAGGGAAATCAATCTAAAGAATCCGAGATGGCCCTTGATCAAGAAGAGAATGAAAATGAATTTGAAGAAGAGAATTCTTATAATTTTTTAGATTTAGAAGAGGAAAAAAAATCGGGTAAGCAAGCTAAAAAACAAGATAGGGGCCTTGATGTTGGGCTAAAAAAGCAGGGACCACGGTCAAGTGTTAAAGCTTCGGACGAAGAGTCTTATTATGGTGATCCTAAAGAGAAGCGTTCAGGCTCTTATGAGAATGAGGTTCCTAAAACAGAAGGGAAGGTACTTCCTTTCGTAGATAAGACCATTCAACAAGATCCTCAATCTGGTACCGACTTAGAAGAAGTTATTCAAAATGCTAAAGTGACTTCGAAGTTAATACAAAATTCACTAAACTCAAGTTGTATTTTAGATGATTACTTTGATCAAACGATAGTGTTCACGACAACCGAAAAGAGTGCCCCGATAAAAGGCCTAGTTTCAATGAATTTAAATTTTCTTCATTTGAATAAAGAAACAAGTATTAAATTAACCGGTCAAGTTGTTAATGTTGAAATTGATAGTGAAGGATGCCATTATATCACTGTTGAAATTACAAATGAGAATGTTTCCGTGTTTAATACTTTTATGAAGCTCTATCTCTCAAGACAGTCAAACATCGATCATTTTTTAAAAGCTGCGAAGGGATTCTAATAAATTTTAATGAATGATAAAAAAAAGGTTCTTGAAAAATTTTTAAAAGATAATAGGGTTTTGATTGTTGATAAAAATCCAGGTTCAAGAAATCGACTAATAAAAATAATTTGTGATCTCGGTGCAAAGTTAAAATATGTTCATGCGACAAGTCGATTTGCTGAAGCAGTAGAGATCGTAGAAACTGAAAAAATCTCCTTAATTTTATCAGACTATTTTGTTGAAGGAGGATCTGGCTTCGATCTTTTCAAAATCTTGAGGGGCAAAAAACCTGAAAATAAAAATATGTGTTTTGTCCTTGTCACGTCAAATATATCCCAGACAGCCGTCGCAAAAGCTGCAGAAGAGGACGTAGATTCGTTTATTGTCAAACCCTATACAATAGAAGCCATCCAAGAATATTTAATGGAAGCCGTCTTTGAAAAAGTTCAACCTTCTGAGTATTCCATAAAAATTGATCAGGCAAAAAATCTTATGATGGAGGGGGAGCTTGAAAAAGCACTTTTAGTTTTACGAGATGCTGTTGCAAGTTCAAAAAAACCTGCCCTCGCGCTTTTTTATATTGGTCAGATTGAGTATATGAGAAATATGACCTCCAAGGCACAGCAAGCCTATGATGAAGGTCTCTCATACAATCGAATTCATTTCAAATGCTTGTTTGGTCTTTATGATCTTTATATGCGAGAGAAAAAGCATAAGAATGCCTATAAGGTAGCAAAAAGGATAACTAAATACTTCCCAGCAAACCCAGAGCGGCTAACTCAGGTAATTAGATTGGCCATACAGACTGAAAATTTTCAGGATATGCAAAACTACTACGAGGTCTTTACAACTCTGGAAGAGCGTCCCCCAATTCTTACAAACTATATAGGTGCAGGTCTGTATGTTTCTGGAAAGCACTTTATCAAGCATGATAAATATGAAGAGGCTATCCGTTGTTTTGAAAGTATTGCTGTCTCTTGTTCTGAGTCGACTAAATTAATTAGAGGCATCATTACCGTCCTTTGTGAAAGCAATCATGCTACTGATGCTGAAAAGTTTCTGCAGCGTTTTTCTTCTGGATCTAGAGATCAGGAAGACTATCTTGTTTGTGAATATCTTGTTTGGGCCGGAAGGGGTGCAGGGTTACCTTTTTTAGTTAAGAATGGCCTCGAACTCTATAACAAAAATATTCGAGATGTTTTCTGCATGAAAACCCTAGTCAAGGCCATGGAGCAAAGTGGTTATAAGCAGGAAAAAATTGATGAGTTTAGAAACGAAATTAATATCCTCTGGCCTGAGGAGCCTGCCGTATAGTTGATTTTATTCGTCGGACTATTTCATACATCTTCTTACCTTCATTCTTCTTGTTTTACTAAATCCCTAGCTTTTGGTGTCCTTTGAGCTATTCGAAAATTAAGGAGTATAGGTATGTTTAGCTGGAAAGGAATCCTCTTTGCATTCTTTCTATTGTCTTGCAACGTATGGGCCCAAGAAGCCTTTATCGTAAGATTCAATTTAAATGAAGGAATCAAGTCTTATCTACGTGCAAATCAACTTGATGTTGCTGGTGTAAATTACAACACAAATGAAATTGAAGCGATTTTAACACCAGAAGAATTTGAACAATTGTCTGCTCAAAAATCTGCGATGATCAAATTCTCTTTCCCTCAAAATTTGGCCATGGCCCCTGATGAAGAGTATAAAAATCCTGATGAAGTGACAGAGTTTATAAATGAAATTCATCAGCGATACCCTGATATCACTTCACTAAAGGTTGTTGGGAAAACTCTTGAAGGCAGAGATATTTTTGCCATCAAGATTTCTGATAATCCCGAATCTGATGAACAAGAGCCTGCAGTTCTAGTTAATGGTATGCACCACGCTCGTGAAGTCATGACTCCAGAAATTACAACAGACATGATTGAGTACCTTGTCACCAATTACAATGTGAAAGATGAAGTCACTAAGTGGGTGAACAACACTGAAATTTGGGTTCTTCCTATGTTGAATCTTGATGGAAACAACAAGATGTGGACGTCAAATTCAATGTGGAGAAAAAACACTAGAGGTGGATACGGAGTTGATATCAATAGAAACTATCCTACTGGTTGGAATTCTTGTAACGGATCAAGTTCATATCAAGGCGCCCAAGACTACCGAGGAACTTCTCCTGCATCTGAGCCTGAAACTCAAGCGATGATGAATTTAGTGGGAAGTATTAAACCTGTTTTTAATATCTCTTACCATTCTTACTCAGAGATTGTGATCTATCCATTTGGTTGTAAGCCACGCAAAACTCCAACAACGGAAGCTGTTGAGCTTATTGGTGGTGAAGTGGCCCAGAAGTTAAACTATATTCCAGGAACTGCTTGGGAGCTTCTCTATAATGCAGATGGTGGCGACATTGATTGGATGTATACTGAGCACCAGGTAATACCATTTGTAATTGAGGTAAATAGCACTTCTGAAGGCTTTCATCCAAAATATTCTACTTGGCGTGATAAAACTGTTGAGCGTAATCGCCCAGGCTGGATGCATCTTCTTGGTCGTTTAAATGGCCCAGCTCTAAGTGGTGTAGTTAATCTTTCAGAATATGAAACAGTTAAAATTTATAGTCCTGGAACAACAAAGTTACTCCAGACTTATAAAATTAATCCTGATGGAAGCTTTTTCATTATCTTAAAAACGGGAACTTATGATTTTTCTTTTGAAGGTTCAAAGCAAAAGAAATTATCTAATGTTGAGATCGCTTCAAAAGTTAATGTAAATTTTTAATCTCCGCGAGGGCCTCTTTGAGGCCCTTTTTTATTTCCTCGCCATCATCTTTTTTTACTTCTGTGAAAATCTTTTTTTGAGGATAGCAGGCCATCGCAATGCCCTCTGAGCATTTTCCCAAGCATCCGCTTCTAATAACTTTAACTTCACCATTGGATTCATCTTTGGCCCATTTCTTCAATTGATCAGTTAGATCTTTGGCGCCTTTATTAAAACAGTCTTGTGAATCTTCGCGCTGAAAATTACATATATAGACTTCGACTAGGGACTTCATTTTTTCATTTTTCATAGTTTTCCTGAGACGATTTTGTCTAGTAGTGGGCCTTGCAAGGTAACAACAGAAGGTTTTGGTATTCCACCATCAGGCCAGTGGCTGGTAAGTTCTTTTAATGATGCACTCTCTTCTCCAGGATGTTGGACTGAAAGAAAAAGAGTTTTGTAATCTGGAGAAAAGCAAGGGCCAGTAAACTCAGCATCTTTAGGCGCAATAGCGGCCCGAATGATTTGTCCCTTATTTGGGCCAGATCTCAAGAATACGTACAGAGCATTATTTCCATATCCTTCATAAGGTCCTTTACCAATTGCGTCTCCAGCGACATCAGTGGTGAACCAGAGGTTTCCTTTTGGATCAAAAACTAAATTATCTGGGCAGGCAAAGCCAGTTTTATCTCCACCGGTTAGGAAGACTTCATGAGTAAATTTAAGACTTCCAGGATCATTATTTGCTTCTGAAATTTTAAGAATTGAGCCATAGAAATTTTTATTAATTTTATTATTTGTCAGTGAGACCAAAACATTTCCCGTAAGTGGATCAAATTCAATATCCTCAGGACGATCAAGTGGAGTTGCGCCCACTAACTTTGCAGCTTCTCTCATCCAAATTTGAATTTCTGTCTGGTTTTTAAAATTCTTTTTAAGGATGGGCTGATCCTCAATACTTAAAGAAATCCATTCACCTTTTTCCAAATTCGCCACATAGATTTT
>CANHJD010000022.1 GCA_947461145.1 Bacteriovoracaceae bacterium | reverse complement strand
TATGATTCTAGCTTCAAGTCTAAGAGAAGAGTGAGGAGTTTTCAAATGGCATCATCGAAAAATTTAGCAGGATCCCTTCGCACCCATACCTGTGGGGAACTCAGAGAGTCTGATATTGGAAAGACAGTCACAATTTGTGGTTGGATGAATAAATATAGAAATCTGGGGAGCTTACATTTTATTGATCTAAGAGATCGCTATGGTATCACTCAGTTGGGATTTGAAAGTTTTAAAGGTGACGTCAATGAGCTTCGTAAGTTCTCACTTGAGTCTGTGCTGATGGCAACAGGTAAAGTGATCGCTCGACCTGATTCTGCCAAAAATGCAGGGATGAGTACTGGGATGGTGGAAGTTCAGGTGGAAGAAATTAAACTTCTCTCGCTTGCCGAAGAAGTTCCTTTTCTCCCTCATGGTATGGTCCCAGCAACTGAGGACCTGAGACTTAGATATCGTTATTTAGATCTACGCTCAAAAAAATTACAAGATATCCTTCAACTACGTTCACTAACGGCAAGAAAAGTTCGGGAATCACTTTATGCATTAGATTTTACAGAAGTTGAGACACCAATTCTTTATAAAACAACTCCTGAAGGGGCGCGTGACTATATTGTTCCATCTCGCGTTCATCCGGGAAAAGTCTATGCGCTTCCCCAATCTCCACAAACTCTTAAGCAGCTATTAATGATTGCTAATACGGATAAGTACTTTCAACTTTGCCGCTGTTTTAGAGATGAAGATCTGCGTGCTGATCGTCAGCCGGAATTTACTCAAGTTGATATTGAAGTTTCATTTCCAACTCAAGAGTATATGAAAAATCTTGCTACACATGTCGTAAAAAAAGTTTTCGATATGCCTGAAGATTTCCAGATGAAATCCATCCCTTACGATGAAGTTATGAGAGACTACGGCTCAGACAAGCCGGATGTGCGTTTTGGCCTCAAGCAAATGATTGTAACTGATCTCTTTAAGGGATCTGCCTTTGCAACATTTGCTGAAGTTGCCACCGCAAAATATGGCATGGTGAAGGCAACTTTCCTTCCTGTTTCTATGGGGACTTTGGCCCGTAAAGATATTGATGCCCTTGCAGAAATTGTAAAGCCCTATGGCGGTAAAGGTGTTGCCTGGTTTAAAGTTGAAAACCAGCAGGTGAGTGGGGGAATTTCAAAATTCATTGATGCAAATCTACTAAACGCACTTTATGAGAAGTCCCCAGAGAAAGGTGACGGTCTTTGGTTATTTTCTGCTGATAAAAATGAAAATATTGCTCATGACTGTGCTGATGCTGTCAGACGACATCTTGGTAAAACCCTAAATCTTATTAATCATGATCAGTACGCTTTCTTGTGGGTATATGATTTCCCACTATTTGATTACGATGCTGAAGCAAACACTCTTCACGCCAAACACCATCCGTTCACTCGTCCAAAAGATGAAGATGTTGAACTCTTTTTCTCTGAAGATAAGTCAAAGATTAAAGATGTTAAGGCCTATGCCTACGATATCGTTTGTAACGGTTACGAAATTGGCGGTGGCTCAATGAGAATTTACGACAATAAACAGCAGTCTCGTATGTTTGAACTTTTAGGTTTTACTCCTGAAGAGGCCCAACATCAGTTTGGATTTTTTATTGAGGCCCTTAAGTACGGAACTCCACCACACGCTGGTATGGCCTTTGGGATGGACCGATTAATCATGCTTCTGGCGAAAACAGATTCCATTCGTGACGTCATTGCATTTCCAAAGACTGCCTCAGCTACAGATTTGATGGCCAGCTCACCATCAAAACCAAATCCTGCTCAGACAAAAGAGCTTGGATTTAAATGGTTGGAAGAATAAAAAATTGAAAATTAACGGGGAAGGCAATAGCCTTTCCCGTTTTGATATTACTGAAATTTTTGAATGACTTTACCCAGATCGTCAGTGAGAAGTGCACTTCCATCTTTAAATTCACAAATGCTCCACTCAGCATGCTTTTCATCTTCTAAAACCCAAACAAGAGCACCCATTGCACTACAAAGTCTGGTTCCTGGAGCAACCCTTTGATCACGCTCTTTTTTTAGAAGTTCATTAATATTCGTTGAATTAAGTTCGGCCAGCTTCTTCTCAGCTTCACAATTTTGGCACTTGGCAGAGATCATGTATCCTGACTTTGCTTTTTCAAATTCAACTTTTTTCTCTCCACCTTTTAGGATGAGAGTCGATGCGAACGAGGAATTTATGAGAGTTGTAAGGACCATGAGTCCAACAACAATTAATTTTCTAGCCATTCGACCTCCGAGCTAGCTTGAAGAGCTGAGGTTGCTGGAATCCAGAACCTGCCTCCTGTGCAGCTATAATTCTTATAAATATTTCCGCATCCCTGACCCCAAGAATTATGAATCAGTAACTGCATTTGACCATTCACAGTGCGGCAGCCAACAACAACCACTGCGTGGTTATCTTGTGCGCCATCGGTCCATGTTCCTTTTGTAATAAAAGAAGAATGGAGGGAAAGTACAGCACCCTGCGGATTTCCTTTCTCAAGAAGCCCCTTAATTCTATTTACGCCATCAAGAGCATTTTTTACTGTTAAACTTTTTGTCGTAATATTTTTTCTAACAGATTGGCGATTCGGTGGCTGACAACTATTAGCGATGGCTTGCTTCATTACCTTATAGCCGTACATCCTTCCTGCATAAGCATATTCATTAACTGGATCTTTTTTTACTCTTTCAGTGACATACTGCTCAAAAGTAGGAATTTGTTTGCTATCGACTCCATATTTCGTAAAGGCACTTCTCATTAGAGGGTAAGTCTTCTTTGCCCAATAATAGACGATTTGAGCTGCATCATCTTCGTTATATTTATCTAGATCGTACTTTCCTGCAATTTTAGCTTCGTAGGCATCCTTTTTCTTTTCAAGCACATCAAGTCTGTTTTCTTTGGTTTTCACTTTTGAATTTACAGAATTAATGTCTTTTTGAATTTCTGAATTATCGCGAGAGCCAGAGAGATAGTTAACCCATCCCCAATCCAAAGAATTTAATTCACTTCGAAGGGTAGTTGATTTTGAATTTAGTTTATCAACGTCTTTATAAAGTTGATCAATCTCACTGCTTATAGTGAGAGATCCATTCCAGAGATCACACCCGCCTGCTTTATTTAAAGCCGCTGCTTTATCAGCAATCCTTTTTTGACGGGCCTCTCCAGTCGATAAATTGTTTGTGTAGAAGACAGGCATATCCATCGATATTTTTTCAAGTTCCGTAAGTATGTTATCTTGTGAACTAGGGAACATGTTCTGAAACTTGTAAGTATCTGTACAGGCCCACCCTCTGTTAATGAGTGATTTCATGACACCACTCGGATCACCACCATCAGCATCCTCATCACTATTTACGGCAGCATCAAAAACGTTAAATGGTGATGTCGCCCCTGTATGAGAGCGAAGTAAGTCAGTCGCTGCATAAGAAAAGCAAAGACCAAGTCGACCTTGATCACGAGGGATTATGTTTGCAAATGATTTTCCTGGATCAGTTAGATTCACACCTTTTTGAGTGCTACAATTCTGAGCGAGGGATTCGTTTAAGAGACCAGTAAGGCATAAAGCCGAAGATATAAAAAGTAGTCTGGAATGATTCAAGAGCCCCCCTTTGAACACTACCATTTTACCTTAGTTTTAACTTTTTTAAAGAAATATGCTGGTGGGAAATAATGCTCGGGCACACTTATATTCAGTGTGATTTCAGCTAGATAAATGCGTGTACTCTTAAAATATGAGAGTCTTTACCGCTGACATTTCTCTAATCGCATAGGCAACACCTTCGCGACCCATGCCCGATTCCTTCATTCCACCGAAGGGGAAGTGTTCGGCCCTAAATCCTGGCCCATCGTTGACCGCCAAGGCACCTACATCAAGCTCTTCATAGAGTTTCTTGATAGTGCGTAAGTCATTTGTAAAGACACCTGCCTGAAGCCCAAATGCAGATGTTTTTAACTGAGAAATGACTTCTTCAAGTTTGTTGAATTTTAGTAGAGGAATAACTGGGCCAAATGTTTCCTCTTTTATTAAATCGCAATCGCTGTTGATATTTTCTATCACTGTTGGGTAAATAATATTTCCTTCTCTCTTATGGCCAGTGAGAATTGTTGCACCTTTTTGAACTGCTTGATCAAGTCTGCGCATGATTTCATCAGCGGCCTTTGCATTGACTACAGGGCCTACAAAAGTCTCTGGATCCATGGGATTCCCAATGACAAGTTTCTTCGTTTCTTCAAGAAGCTTGTTTTTAAATGAATCATAAAGTGATTCATGGATAAAAAGTTTCTTACTTGCCGTACAACGCTGTCCTGCAGTTGCAAAACGCTGATTGATCGCCGTTTTTACAGCTAAATCTACGTCTCCATCAGGCATCACGATAAGTGGATCATTACCGCCTAATTCAAACAGAAGTTTTTTAAGTCCCGCATTTTGTGCGATGGCCTTTGCGGCCACAACACCACCAGTGAAGCTAATGCAATTGATAGAGGTATGTTTGGTTAATTCACTCATGACTGGAACATCAGGATTTACCATCTGGAATGTCTCAACTGGCATTCCTGCTTCATGGCATAGGGAAGTAAGCATTTTGCCTGATAGATAATTTTGAGGACCTGGTTTAAAGAGAATGCAGTTTCCAGCAGCAAATGCGGGACCAATTTTATGAACTGAAAGATTGATAGGGAAGTTAAAGGGAGTAATTGCAAAAACAATTCCTAAGGGAAAGTGTTCGACTATTCCTCGTTTGTCGCGTCTTGGAGCAAAGGCATCAGAGTTGAGAACTTCTCCATTGATGCGAATTGCTTCTTGGGAGGAGAGTGTCACAGTGGTTATCGCCCGATCCATTTCGACCAAACTATCGGATAATGTTTTACCCATCTCCTGTGTGATCTGAGCTGCAATCTTTTCCTTATCACGTTTCATCAGTTGAGCAAGATTCCCTAAAATTTGGGCCCTTTCAAAAGGGGCAAATCTTTTTTGAATGACTCTTCCTTTTTCTAGCAGGGCCAGAGCCGCGAGGGCATCTTCTTTTGAGGTATAAGTCACTTCGGTGATGACTTCCATCGAGTAGGGATTAAGTAATTTATATGAACTCATTAGTTCTCCTAAAAAAATAATTTGTACGCCATTCGAAGACCGGTTGCAGATAAAGCAATTTTGAAAACCTTCAGAAAAACTTCTTCGGTCATCCGTTGCAACATATAGATTCCAAATTGAGTACCAAAGAAGCATGCAAGATTAGTAATCAAACAAAAAGTGATAAAGGGCAAGTAATCAAACCCTAGATAAATAAAGACAGGGATTTTTGCAAAATGCACGATCGCCTGCATGGCAGCTTTGTTGGCAATAACTTCTTCTTTATTGAGATCTTTTCTGACAAAAAATGGAGCTAAAATCGGATCAATCGCACCCGCTATGATCCCGAGAAAACCAGTAATCAGTCCGACCCAAATAAAGTTTTTATGCTGAAGCTCTAGGTCTGGGAGTCTTTTAGGTCTAAAAAGGCTATATGTGATTAGGCCCAATATAATCATTTGAGGTGCATCAGTTTTAATGATTTTGTTGACGACAAAAGTGGCCAGGAGAATTCCCGGAATGCTGCCTGCGATAAATGGGAGCATTAAGCTTTTCTTGAGATGCTTTTTTAGAAATGTGAGAGTCAAAAGATTGTTAAAAAACTGAATGACCCCATGGATGGGAATGATAACATTTATCGGGAAATACAAAGTCATGACTGTAAATAGCAAAACTCCACCACCCATGCCCGTTGCTGCTGATAGAGCGGAGGTGAAGAATGAAAATCCCACCAGGATCGACATCGTCATTAAACCTAAATAAGTCATCTGAATATTTTAATAGATTTTAATCGTCTTGCTAGACTGCGTTTTTTACCTGATCAGAAAGGTCACCGAAAGCGAGGCTTTAAGCCGCTTTTAATGTTTCATTTTCAGGTTTGATTGCCATTGGCCGAGATTCTTCTAGCGTCTTCACTAGGTCTATAGGATGAAGGGTTCTAGGTTTAAGAAGATCAATATAGAGATGATCATGAGATTCAATTTTTCCCCAACCATTTTTTATCATCCATTGGTAAGCAATGGGAAAGATCAATCCACAAGTCAGTATGGTAAAGGTTGAGAAAATGGCCCAAAGGAGTGAACTCTTAAAATTCATCTCCTCCATCTTTATTCTGATTTTAAATTGATGCATCCCTAGAGTTTGGCCTTGATTAAAAAAATGGCTAAAAAAGAAGTAACTCGTAATGAGCAGTGGAGTAAAGCTTAGTGAGAGTCCCATAAAATCAATTTGATTAAATGATTTCTCTAATGATCGTGTGATCATGTGAGTGAGAAAATAGAGCTCAAATGTCATTGAAATCATCATGACTAAAGAGCCAGCTGTTGCAAAATCATAATAATAAGCCGCAAGAATTTTCCATACTGGAACATCCTTGGCCATCTTAGGTGCCTGGTTTAGTAACTCCTTAGGAATTTTCTTTTTAGAATTTGTAAAATCAAGAAGATCAATTGGAGTCATAGGCACCTCTGGAATCTTATCGGTGCCTATGAGAGAAAAATAAACTAAACGTTTGGAAGTTTGGTCTTCAAGTCTTGAAGCTTTTGAAGGGCCTGAAGCGGAGTCAAATTCAATATATCTAAGTTCTTTAAATCTTGTTCTAGGAAAGTTAAATAGTCAGGAATGTTTGCTTCAATGCTTTCTGGTTGAAAAAAATTGAGTTGATTTGAGCCAAATGAAATACGGTCTACAAGTTCCAAAGATGAGGAATGGTGAGTTTTCTCAAGCTCTTTTAGTATTTCTTTTGAGCGCTTGAGAACATCTCTAGGAAGACCTGCAAGCTCTGCAACATGTATCCCAAAACTCTGAGTTGCTCCTTGTTCAATAAGCTCATAGAGAAACTGCACCTTTCCATTTTTTTGTTCTGTTCTCACTGTAAAATTTTTGGCTTCAGGAAGACTTTCAATGAGTTCAATTAATTCATGATAATGGGTTGCAAAGAGAGTGAGTGCTTTCAATTTTTTTACAAAATGCTCCACTAGCGCCCAAGCGATAGAAAGACCATCATAGGTTGAGGTTCCACGTCCAATCTCGTCTAAAATAATAAGGGAGCGTTCTGAAGCGTGGCGGAGAATTTCCGCCGTCTCGGCCATTTCCACCATAAAAGTCGACTGGCCACGGACGATGTCATCCGAAGCGCCTAATCGAGAAAATAAATAGTCGCAAATTCCGAGCTCTGCTCTTTCGGCAGGGACAAAACAACCTAGCTGAGCAAGGTATTGAATGATGGCCGTTTCTCTCATGACAGTCGTTTTACCTGCCATGTTTGGACCAGTGATAAGACCAAAAAAACATCTCTCATCAAGATGCATATTATGAGTCACAAAACGATCTTTGATATTTGTTTTAATGAGTGGATGCCAGGCTCCTTGAATGGCTACAAGCTTTTTGTCTTTATGAAGAACTGGTCTTGCAAAATTCTCCTGGAAGCAAATCCAGGCCAGAGAGTGAAAGACATCAATCTGAGCAAAGCGCTTGGCCACATCTAAGATAAGGGCCCCATGATCTGCCATTTGTTCAGTAATCGTAGAAAAAATTTCTTTTTCAAGTTTTATTAATTTATCAAGAGCTGAAGTGATCTCTTTTTCAAATGCTTCTAGTTCAGCTGTTATGAATCGTTCATTATTGACGAGTGTTTGGCGACGCTGAAAAGTCTTTGGGACCTTAGAGAGATGAGAATTTGAAACCTCAATGAAGTAGCCAGAAATATTATTATGCTTGATTTTTAGATTTCCAATCCCTGTGGTATTTCGGTACTTCGTTTCCAGTTTTAATAGCTCATCAGCGACTGATGTCGATAAAGAAGCAAGCCTGTCTCTTTCCTTTGAAGCCCCTTCTTTGATTAAGTTTCCTTTATCTTGGTGGGCCCCCATCTCGTCGCTGATAGTTTTTCGGATTTCTACAGCTAATTTTTTAAGAAATTCTATGTCTTTCTTTGGTAGCTTTTGAAAGAAATTGAATGATTCTTTTTCCATTTCTTCTTCTAGATCAAAGAAAATTTCAATAGCTCCGGCCATGTTTAAGACATCCCCAGCAGTAACCTTTTGGGTCGAAACTTTTGCCATGATCCGGTCCATGTCTCTTACGTCTTCAAGTTTCGCTCTTATGACTTTCAGGAAGCTATTCTTTTTAATTAATCCCTCAATGAGATCTAGTCTTTTGTGAATTACATTGATGTCAGAAGAAGGGGTTTGGAAAAATTGTCTTAAATATCTGGTTCCCATGGATGTTTTAGTCTTATCCATGAAGCCAAGTAGGGATTGATCTTGTGTTTCTCTCGTTCGAGGAAAAATTTCAAGCCCAGCCAAAGTAGAAAAAGTTACGCGCATGTTTTCATCATTACTAATAATTCTAAATGGGCGAAGATGAGAGATCTTTTCCAGAACCTGTGTGGATGAAACATAATAGCTCAAGGCTCCTAAGGGGCCAAGAACTCCTGGGTTTTGTGAAATGATGCCATCACGCTGGTACGTTGGAATAAGTTTTTGAATATAAAAGCTGGTATGTTTTTCATCAAAATATTCCTGACTCAGGTGAGTTTTGAGAATATCCATCGAAGCTAGATATTCTTCAACAAGAGGGAGTTTGTCCCACTGACCTAAATAGCAAATAAATTCTTTTGGTCTAAGCATAAGCAAGCGTTCACACATTTCCTCAACGTGCTTGAATGTGAGTCCAAAAAAGTCACCAGTAGTAAAATCTAAAAGGATTAAGTTGTATAAATTATTTTGAAAATGGGCCGAAGCGATGAATTTATTTTCTTGCGCCGAGGTCTTATCTAAATCAAATGGCATACCTGGTGAAACAATTTGCGTCACCCCACGTTTCACAATTCCCTTGGCCTGTTTTGGATCTTCCATTTGTTCACAGATAACTACTTTTTTGCCCTGTTGAGAAATGCGATCCACATAAACTGAAGCAGCATGGTGAGGAATTCCTGCCATCGGAATTGGAGTTTCTCCTAGTTTTCCGCGAACTGTAAGTGAAATATTTAGGATGCGAGCAGCCTCGCGGGCATCTTCAAAAAACATCTCATAAAAGTCACCCATACGAAACATGAGGAGAATGTCTGGGTATTGTTTTTTGACTTGGTAATACTGCTCCATCATGGGAGTTAGCTTGACTCCATTATCGACAAGATCTTGGAGAGTAAAAGATTCTGGAAGTATTTGATTTTGCATAGTTTATAACCCTACATAAACCGATAAATTTCGTCATCTATTTTCGCCTTACAGAATGTTTTTCATTTATGGGAAATACCTGCTTAAGTGTCGGAAATTTCTCTCTTTGATATACTTAAAATCTATGAAGTTTAGAAATCCACGGTCGTTAATAATAATTTTTATTTACATGATTCTCAATACTGCAATTCTCTTGGCAGCTTTTAGACAAAAAGCTGTAGAGGGTCTTGTTAGCAAAAAGGCCAGCAGCCTTGCCCCAGAATATACTCGAATAAAGGATTTGGACTATTTTCATTTGGTGGGAGGCCTACCACAAATGTCCCTCAATGCAAAAGAGATGCGATCACTTGGAGAAAACCTTGCTGAGTTCACACTTCCAAGAGGTGTTTATAATTATCTGCAAAAAAATAAGACTCTTAGGTATCAAGCGGATGAAGCGAGCTACCAAAAGAAAAAAGATTTGCTCGTCTTGACTGGAAACGTTCAGATCACCTCCGCTGAGTTAGAGTATTTTGCAAAAAAAATTAAGTATTATTTTAAAAAAGATTATCTCCTGGGTAGTGGCGGTGTCACATTCAAGGGTCTAGATCTAAAAACGCAAGACCAGCTGGAGATTCATGCCGAGAGCATGAAATCTAATCCCCAAAAGCAATTTACGGTATTTAATGAGGACGTGAAGGGAAGTCTTCAAAGAAAGAAAAAATATGAAGGAAAGATGATCTTTGCCTCTCAACAACTTCAGCTAGACGGGATAAAATCTCTCGCCCATTTGGACGGAGACGTAAAAATGAGTAGAGACTCTTACGTTATAACTGCTGGTAAAGCCGATATCTATCTCGAAAACTTTAATAAAAGCCTCAAGTATTTTGTCTTTAATGACGATGTGAAAGTGACCGAAACGTTAAGAACACCCACAGGAACGAGCTTAAGAAAAGCTTCTTCCGAAAGGCTCGAAGGTTTTGGGAAAGAGCAAAAAATGGTTCTTTCTGGGGCACCTAAAGTTGAGCATGGAGAAGATATTGTAAAAGGATACCGAATCACGATCCGTGAAAACATGGATTTGATTGAAGTTGACGATGCTATGTCTGATGTACAGATGAAGCGTGAAAAAGAAAAAAATAAACTAAAGGAATAGTTTAATGAGCGCCAGTTTTTATGCAAGGGACTTAAAGAAGACATACAACGGTCGGCAAGTTGTGAAAAATGTAAGTATTGATGTTGAAAGAGGTGAAGTAGTTGGTCTCTTGGGACCTAACGGAGCTGGGAAAACGACATCTTTTTATATGATGGTGGGTTTAGTGAAAGCTGATGAGGGAAATATAAATCTTTTAGATGAGAATGTGACTGAGCTCCCTCTTCATATAAGGGCCCGCAAAGGTATTGGCTATCTTCCTCAGGAAGCTTCTGTTTTCCGTGAACTTACTGTTGAGGAAAACATTTATTCGGTTCTTGAAGTGAGGGATATTTCAGAAAAGGAAAGACAAAACGCTTTGGATAATTTGATTAGGGATTTCTCTTTGGATCACATCAGAAAATCTAAGGGAAGAGAGTTGTCGGGGGGCGAAAGAAGACGAGTGGAGATTGCTCGAGCTCTTGCCCTGGATCCTAAGTTTGTTCTTTTAGATGAACCTTTTGCAGGCGTTGATCCACTTGCTGTGAGTGATATCCAGCAAATTATAAAGCGTTTAAAACAAAATAACATAGGTGTTTTAATTACTGACCATAATGTAAGAGAAACGTTGGGTATTGTAGACCGAGCGTACATAATGAGTCGAGGCGAGTTGCTGGTAAGTGGAACTCCTGATGAAATAATTAATAACGAAGTTGCCCGTAAGTTTTACTTAGGGGAAGAATTTAAGATGTGATGGGGATTGAATATGGCGATTAAAATGCATCAAGGGCTAAAGCAAACGCAAGGCCTAATGATTACGCCTCAGCTTCAACAGGCCATTAAATTATTAACGCTAACTCATTTAGAGATGACCACACTTATTTCACAAGAGATGGTTGAGAATCCAATGCTCGAAGAGATCGATGGAGAGGTCGAGCGCGGTGAAGAAGACAACTCTTCCCGAGAGGAAATGGATGCCCAAGAGGCAACTGCAGACAATTTTTCAGGACCAGAATTAATCGAGGGTGCAAAAGATTCTTTTGATTGGGAATCTTATTCTGATTCATTTAACTCTTCGTCTTCAACCTCACCAAACATGAAGGAAAATTCCTCTCCCGATGATTTGCCAAGCTATGAAAATATGGTTTCAAAAAGCCAAAGTTTGCAGGAGCACCTTGAGTGGCAACTACGAATGGAAAGCCTGACGGCAGATGAACTAAACTATGCCCTAGAGTTAATTGGCAATATTGATGATGATGGATATTTAGAAGTTCCCGTGGAAGAAATAATTGGGCGCTCAAAACTTGAGAGAGATCAGGCGATCGGTATTTTAGGTCTTGTCCAGCACCTGGATCCTGTTGGTTGTGGTTCTCAAAATCTTGAAGAGTGCCTGGGGATTCAAGCACGTTTATTGCCAGAACGATCTCCTCTTGTGGAGCTTATTATTGAGCGTAGTATGCAGGAGCTTGAAAAAAAGGATTACACAAAAATTGCCAAAGAATTTGGAGTTTCTAAAGAAAAGGTAAAAGACGCAGAATTAATTATTATGGGCCTTAATCCTAAGCCCGGTCGTTTAGTCTCAGCCGATGAAACCCAATACGTTGTCCCTGATATCTTTGTTGCCGAAGTCGGTGGAGAGTTTGTTGTTCAAATCAACGATGAGGGAGTTCCACGTCTGAGAATCTCAAATCTCTATAAATCTCTCATGAAAAATCAACAAAATGATGCTGAAGCAAAAGAATTTGTTCAAGACAAGTTACGTTCTGCTTTATGGCTAATCAAGTCAATAGAGAATAGACAAAAAACGATATATAAAGTGGCAAACTCTATTGTTAGAAATCAGCAAGAGTTTTTCAAAAAAGGCCCAGCCTTTTTAAAACCAATGATTCTTAAAGATATAGCCAATGAGATTGGCATGCATGAATCAACGGTTTCACGAGTTACGACAAATAAATTTATGCACACACCTATCGGAACATTTGAATTAAAGTATTTTTTCAACGCAGGTATTGGTGGGAAAAATGGCGGTATTGATATCGCTGGAGAAACATTGAAATTGAAAATCAAAGAGATGATTGGACACGAAGATACCAAACGCCCATTGTCTGATCAGAAAATTTCAGAACTCCTAAGTACAAGGGATATTGTTGTCGCTAGAAGAACAGTTGCAAAATATCGTGAGATGATGGGCATCGCGCCCTCATCAAAACGAAAAAAATAAAAAGGGAGGACTAATAATGACATAAATCTAAGTAAGTATCTTATTGAATGTGATTTCTAAAATTAAAATTTGAGGCACGTCGTATGAAATTAAAAATCTCTTTCAAGCATCTGAAACACACTCCAGCTCTAGATGAGCGTATTAAAGAAAAATCTGAAAAACTAAGTAAATATTTTGAAGGTAACACTTCAATCTCCTGGGTATGCTGGGTTCACGGCGATGAACACTGGGCCGAAATAAAAGTTCATGGACCAAAATTCGATTTTTTCGCAAAGGCTTGCGCTGATAATATGTATAAAACTTTGGATATTTGCGTTGATAAGATAGACAGACAATTTGAGAAACAAAAAGACATTTTTAAGAATCGACTTCATAAGGGTTCGAATGAGTCTCCTAAATATAAAGAGATTCAGGCAAGGATTCGAGATGAGGACGAATTTCAGAAAAAAGAATGGGAAGAAAAAACCGCTTAATATAATGGGCTCCTTCGGGAGCCCTTTTAAATTTTAGAAATAAATTCTGCCCCAACTTTTATGTCGACGCCGAATTGATCAAGAGGCTGTATGTATTTTACTTTTACGACTATTGGCTCTTCGAGAATTCTGTCCCCGATCTCCAGAATATAGAACTCCTCACCACGTTTAAATTCTTTTGTATCATGGGACTTGAAACTAATACCACTTTGAGAAATATCAATTAACTGAAACATTTTAAAATCATTAAGATTTTTTTCTTTTTTCACGATTTTAACCCACTTCCCGACAGAGAAAGGGTATCGTACATGATCTCGGTTATTAATATCGGCCATGCTTAATTATAAAGGTGTTTTTTGAATAAATCTTTAAAAAATCTACCCATTAAGCTATTTGAATTGTAGGTTTATTATTATTAATCTCTCAACCCATCGGAAGCTGGTGTAAATCCAGCGCTGTCCCGCAACTGTAACCTATTGCATAGGAAGCCAGATACGATTTGAGAGGAAGCAACTGACTTTCCCGAGGAGGAAATTTGTCACGACTAAAATTAATTGGCATTTTTGCCTTGCTCGTTACATACAGACTTACATACGCAGATGACATTGTGGAGCTGCAAAAGATTAATGTTTCCTTTAAAAAGGATCTCTCTCTTTTTAATTGCGCAATTCATACATCACTATCTTCATCTGAATTTGAGGCTCAGCCCTTAGCAACAGTTGCAAATAAGCTAACAGATATACCAGGAATAATTGTAAGCCAAAATGGTGGGCCAGGTGGGAGAGTTAGCTTTTTTTTTCGGGGCACTGAAAGTCGGCACGTTGCCTTTACTCTTGATGGCCTAAAAATGAATGATCCATCTAACACCGATCGACAATTTGATTCTGCATTTTTTACTTCTCCTTTAATTGATGAGATCAATATTTTTAAAGGGCCACAAGCTGTCCTTTTTGGTTCTGATTCGTTAGGAGGAATTGTTGAAATGATCACCCGTAAAGGAAGTAACGCACCAGAAACACGTTTCAATTTAAATGGGGGAAGTTTTGGGACAATTGATAGTACTCTTTCTCATGACTGGAAAACCACTGAGAAGCACAGAGGGTCATTAACGGCAACACGTTTTCACTCTGATGGAATTTCGAGGCTTAATAAAAAAAGATTTAAGGCAAAGGAGGCTGATGCTACTGACATCTATCAATTGACTTCTTCTTCTGCCCATCAGTGGACTCCAAAGCTAGGAACAGAATTTCTTATTTCTAATATCAGAGGAGAAAATGAGTTAGATGGATCCAAAGATGATAACTCTTTTGATTATAGTACAAACGATCAGATCCTCTCTCAGCAGAAAAGTCTTCTTAGACTCTCAGAAAAGAGTGCCTTAACATTCAGGAATGGCATAAATCATAACAATCGAAAAATTAGCACACTTGCGAACGGCGAAGTGACTTATAATGGAAATCTCATTCAAAATGAAGGCCTCATTCACTTTACCTCAGATGGTTTCAATTTTTTGGGAGGAATTTCTTCTGAGCACGAGGATTTGAAACTTTCTAGATTAGAAAAAAGTTTTGATTTGCATTCATTATTTGCCCAGTTATCAAAAAGAACAAAGGGATTTAAATTTCAATCAGGCTTAAGAGCAGATCAGCATGTTCGTTACGGGCAGTTTTATACAGGAAGTAGTGGTCTTAGCTATGTTTTTCATCGCTCATTGTTCTCTATTCAGTACTCACAGGGTTATAAGTCTCCCTCTCTCTATCAGCTTTATGCGCCTCCACTTTCAGGACCAAACATTGGAAATCCTAATCTTGTCCCAGAAATTAATAAATCATGGGAGCTTGGGTGGAGCTTTTTGGAGGATTCAACAGAAAGTGAATTGGTCCTCTTCCAGAACCGATTATCTAATTTGATTTCCTATACTTCCTCTGAGGGTTATATAAATCAGGCAAGATTTATGGCCGAAGGAGCAGAGGCATCCGTTAGACTTAAGAAAGCTCTTTACCACTTGAATGCGGGAGCGATGATTCAAGACTTTAAAAATGAAGCTTCAGTAGTCCTGAGAAGGCCTTATGTTTCACTCAATGGTGGTGTAAGTCTCTTCCCAACAGAACTAATAGAAGTTAATTTGAAAGCACGTTGGTTTGGTGCTCGGAAAGATCTGGATAAAAATCAGAAAGTGGTCAAATTGAATAGTTTTGAAGTTTTAGATCTTGGCGTGAGAAAGAAATTAGGTAAGCTCGATTTTGGGATTCAATTGGTAAATATCCTTGATAGGACTTATGAGGAACTTTATGGCTTTAGTGTGATGCCAAGATCTCTGTTCTTTCATTTTGGCATGACTTTCTGAAATTTAAAAATCTACTCCATTCTTGAATTCCTCTTCTGCTTTATTCATAAGCTCTCTATTCCTTTCCTCCTGTTTTTGTTTTTCAGGAGAGTAAGGATCGACGTGAATATCTCTATTAAACTGTTGATTCATTTGATTCTCCTGCCAGCGAAGTGATCTCTCCATACGAAGTTGTTCTTCTTGTTTTTGTATCTTCTTCTTCTTCTTTTCTTTGGAATCAGTATTAGAGTTTTTGAAGAATGGTGTATTTTCTTGTCTGCTTGCTTGAGTAAGAGGCGTTAATAAAATGAGAATTGAAATAAGAAAGGACTTGAATAAAACCATAGTCACCATCCTGTTTACAAGACAGTAACTCAATTAAGCAAATTTGATTTTAATTTAAGCTAAAGAAACTAATTGATAGGTTTAGTAGAGTCTTTTTCCTCAAAGCAGCAAGAGCCTTCATGATTCTCCATCTCTTCATCCATACTTTTTAGATATGCGGCTCTTTCTTCCAGAGTAAGACCAAGTGAGACAGAAAGCGTGTCAGTTAATGTAGGGGATTTGACTATAACATCAAGACCCATCTCCTCCATTTGTGCCGCGAAAGTATAGGCCTTTTCACTTTCCTCAACGGGGCAATCAAATAGTGTTTGACCAGTGTGGTTGTCGATAACTCGGATTTTGGGCATTTCTTTTTCCATTCCCCAATGGTAGGAATTGAGATGCCCAATTGTCAAAGGATGAAAGGCCATGGGACTCATTTTATGGATTGATCAAAATAATTTTGCCACAGAGCTCTTAGAGAAGATTTTTAAGAAAAAATCTATTCCCTTTTATTCCCTTAACCATTTGAATGATTTTGGCTACCTAGTCGATGATTTGAGGCCTGAATTGATTGTTTTAGATGGAGAAACATTTGCCAACAATACAGATACATTTCTTGAGCAGTACGAAAAGTCAGATTTGATGCAGCAATTACCCTTTGTTTTAATTGCCCCGAAAGGTGATTTAACATTTCTAAGAAATAAAGTAGGGGAGATTACAAAACCATTTGATCCCTTCGCGATCCCCGATCTTCTTTTAAAACTTGCAAAAAACAGCTAAAAATCAATTAAGTTTGTCGAATTCAAGTTACTTTTCTTATAATAATTGAATGAGCAATAGAGATAAGATCGTTATTATAGTCGGTATTTCCTTAACCCTCGTCGTTTTCGCCATGACGCTTTACTTTAGAAGTGGAGCCTTCAAGTAAATGCGATCCCTTTAAATTCACAGCAGGGTGTCGTTCAAACTGAGAAATGAAGAAACTTGAAAGTTTGCTATCTATAACTGAAAGCAATACATCGGTAAGCTCATGATAGTGTGTGTGAATCCACTGAGCAGAAAAATGGTTTGGGACTTCAAGAATAAGGACATTATCTGAAATTACGACTGGTTTAACTTGCCTAAACCATTGGTGGTGGACCTCTGGACCAAGAACGTCACAGAGTTGATCTGAGATAATTGACCACGTATAAGATGCCTTAACAACAGGGTGGGCAAGATTAAGACTTTTTTCTTTTAGTCTAGCTTGCTTTTGTGTCCAGCGAGTTTTTAAATTATTTTTTCGAGTCAGGACTCTAGCTTTTTTCATAAGGGAGGAGAAAATAAGCATTTTTAATCAATAGGACAAGAGTTTTCCTATGATTGAGAATGATTTTCTTCCCACTCCTTCGCTTCTGCTGGTGCCAAAATGAAATTATTTAACCCCAATTGTTGAAAAATAAAATCTGGAATGCGAATTCTATAAAAAATTCCTTGCTCATGCGACACAGTATTTAAGATGTTGGCGTTTCCTCTGACTCTTGAGTGGGCCTCACCGGCTTCATAGGGTATAAAAAGATCATAGTGATCTTGTTTTGAGAGAAAATAATCAATGACATGATTTCTTAAGTTTTTCATATCGTCTTCATCATAGGAAGAAACGAGGAAAGAACTTGGATGGTTTCTCATAATAATACGGGCACGAACAGGATCGTTTAGAAGATCTTTTTTATTAAAAACCACAATCTGATTTTTATCTTCAATTTTGAGTTCTTTTAGAACTTCTTGAGTGACCCTTAAATGTTTTTGGTAATTAGGATCTGAAATATCGCAAACAATCAGAAGAAGGTCCGCTTCAAGTGCTGATTCAAGTGTCGTTTTAAAACCTTGGATCAGAGTATTTGGCAGATTTGAAATAAAGCCTACCGTATCAATCATAATCATAGGCGGTTTGGAGTCCGGGTTCAGTGTTCGAAAAGTAGAGTCTAATGTAGCAAAAAGTTTATTTTCTTCCAGAACATTTACTCGACATAAACGATTCATCAGGGAAGATTTTCCTGCGTTGGTATAACCAACTAAGGCTGCGGTCACTGCTTGGTTTTGTCTTTTCTTTCTTTGTTGTTCACGGGATTTTTGAACCTCGTCCAATTGCTTTTTGTAGAACTCGATTCTCTCTCTGACCATACGACGGTCGAGCTCTAATTGTTGCTCACCTTCTCCACCAATTGCAGCTCCTGAGCTTCTTTGCTTAGAAAAGTGTCCCCACATAGATGTCAGGCGTGGAAGTAAGTATTTCAAACGAGAGATTTCAATTTGGATCTTTGCCTCTTTTGTCCTCGCATGATGCGCAAAAATTTCTAGAATGACTGTATTTCGATCAACAATTTCAAGATTGGTGATTCTCTTGATATTTCTCACCTGGGATGCGGTTAGTTCAAAGTCAAAAACAAGTAATTCTGAACCTTCTTCCCGCGCCATGTCCGCTATTTCAACGAGTTTTCCTTCACCTAGCATTGTCGCAGGATCAATTTGTTTTCGATTCTGAACATGTTCTTCACCGGCCCTGATACCGAGAGTTCTCAGGAGTTCTCTTAGCTCACGGAGAGAATTATTTGTCTCAAGTACAGTAGAATGATTTTCAAATTTGTCGCACACGATAGAAACCACGGTCGCTTTCTTATTCAGTGGTAATTTAAATTCATCCTGATTCATTCAATCTCCATTTGCAAATTATCCAGAAGTCTCGTCGTGCCCAGTTGATAGACGGCCAAGAGGGTAAGTTTCCTTGAGGAGCTAATATCTTCGGAAAGAGTTTCAGCATCTCTCAATTCAATGTAGTTCCAATTGTTATCTTTCAGTATTATCTCAATCTCTTTTTTTGCCTGATCTATATTCGATTTCTTGTTATCAATAACAGACTTAATTTTTTTTAAAGTTTGTGAAAGGATAAGGGCATTTTTTTTCTGCTCAGTTGTAAGATATTGGTTTCGACTAGACAGAGCAAGCCCTGATTCATCCCGAATGATTGGCATACCAATTATCTCTAGAGGAATATTGAGATCCTTTACCATTTGGCGAATGACAAGATACTGTTGGTAATCTTTAAGACCAAAATAGGCGATCTTAGGTTTTACAAGATCAAATAGACGATAAACAACTGTTGCGACTCCATCAAAATGCCCCGGCCGAAGAGCACCCTCAATCAAAGTGCTAAGAGTTTGAACTGAAATCTGAGTATCTGAGTTTTGAGGGAAAATTTCTTGGACGTCTTCAGGTGAGAAAAGAACAACTTTTTTTCTTGGATACTTTTTCTCGCATTCACCTATAAGAGCAATATCGTTTTCTATTGTTCTTGGGTATTTATCAAAATCTTCATTTGGACCAAATTGTTTTGGATTAACAAAGATTGAAAAATAAACAACATCATTGACCTTTAGGGCTTCTTCTAAAAGGTATATGTGCCCAGCATGTAGATTCCCCATTGTTGGGACAAATCCGACATCGCCAATTTCAGATGCTCTCTCTTCCTTCAGTTGTTGCGTCTTGGTAATTAATTTTACCATATCTTTTCTCCCTCAAACCATTGCCTGAGTTGCTCTCCGACTTCAGCCTTAGGCATCTTAAAGGGACCTGAGATATTTTTCTGAGTGATGAAGAAGTATTCTCCCTCACTCTTTTGAAATCCGACAATCTCTTGACTTTCAAGTAACCCATTTGAGACTTTATTGCCGACCATAAGGTCAACAGGTTTGCGGTTCATTTTTTCTGCAAACACTTCTGGTGTCGTTTGAGTTTCAGCTGCAAAACTTACAACTTTTTGATTTGCTTTTTTGATATTTAAAATTTCTTTCAAGATGTCAGGAGCTTGGTGGAATGGCAGAGAGTTGCCCATACTTTCTTTTTTAATTTTCTCAGATGAGAAATCAAACTCAATATCAGCAATTGCTCCCGTTGAAATATATAAATCTGCTTCAGGGAATGTCTTTAATGCAGCCTCTTTCATAAGGGAAGTGGTTGCTGCCTTAACCAATTTAAAGTTTGGATGTCCTTGAAGATTATTAACCTCATCACTGCACTGATGACCTGCAAGGACGGTTACCTGATAGCCACTTTTTAAAAAGGCTTTCGCCACATTAATTCCCATCTTTCCTGTTGATGGATTTGTTAAGTAACGAACAGGATCTAGTGGAGCTGCAGTTGCTCCAGCAGTAATTACTACATGTGTTTTTTTATCTTTAGTTGGATCTAGTGTTTCAATTAAATCGATAACTGCATTTACCTCAGGTAGCTTTCCAGCGCCAATGTCTCCGCACGCAAGGATACCAGAGACTGGATTGATAATGCTAATATGAGCTTGTTCTGAAAGTTTTTTGAGATGCTCTTGAACTCTACTGTGATAAAGCATTTGTGTGTTCATCGCTGGAAACATCAGAACCGGCTTCTGTCCAAAAGCAAGAAAGAGGCTTCCCAGTAGGTCATTATTAAGTCCAAGACTTAAGCGACCAAGAGTATTCGCACTTAAGGGGGCAATAATTAATTTATCGGCCCATTTCGCCAATTCAATATGTAAAACAGTTTGTTTATTAAACAGAAATTTTGGATTGAAGTCATCTTGGGGAAGATAAACATCTGAAACACCCAGATACCTGAAGGTTTCAGGTTTAATAAATTCTAATGCCCCTTGAGTTAAAATAACTTTCACTTCATGGCCATTTTTAACAAGGCCACGGGCAACATCGAGTGCCTTATAGCTTGCAATAGAACCTGTGACAGCAAGGATATAGTTCATAAGATCTCTATTTGGGTTGTCATCCAAAATTGGAGTGCAGAATGTATCAGATCAGGGTCTTCCTGAACATCAGCTGATAATTTAAGTCCGTTAAACATTGATCTCCATATTTTATAAGATCCACCAGTTAGAATAATCTTTTGAATTTCAAAGTCCTTAACGAGGTTTTGGGCCAGAGCAGCAAAGGCGACATAGCTGTCACGCATTGCCTCTTCAGTCGACTGGGGTAGTGAAAGTGATATGCTTTTATTAAGCTCAATATTTTTTAGAAGTTCACCTTTTTGAAAAACTGGAAAATATGACTCAACTCCAGGGAGAATGTAACCACCCTGAAAGCCATTTTGAGTCACAATATCTAAGGTGACAAAAGTTCCTGAATCAATGATGAGAGTATTTTCTTTTAATTTCTTATAAGCGTAGAAAGCTTGTATAAGCCTATCTTCACCGAGGGACTTTGCATAATGAACGGGCATTCCTGCAAAACGATTGCCTTTCCAGTAGTCTTTCACCCTAGTGATGAGGAAACCTTGATGCTGAAGTCCAACTAATTCTTCATCTCTATTTTTGACTTCACATAGAACCATGGTTGAATTACTTGGAGTCATCTCGAGCTGTTCCAAATAAATAGGTAGCTCTTTCCAGGGGACTATTTTAATAAGTTTCCAATTCTCAGCAGTCTTTTGAAAAAGACCTGCATGGGGATGGGAATTACCAAAATCAAGAGTGATAAGACCTTGCATTATAGCCTCTGATCACCGAGATATTTTTGGATAAGTGATTTCTTTGTCTCAAATAAATCTGCTACGGGTGTGCAAAACTTCGGGGGCATTTGACGACCCATTTTCAAAAGGTCATTGATGACTAGAACTTGACCATCAGTCTTTTTTCCCGCTCCAATTCCAATCGTCGGTACTGAAAGAGTCTTCGTTATCTCTTCAGCTAAATTTTCTTCTACCATTTCGAGCACGATACAAAATACACCTGCCGCTTCAAGGGCCTTGGCCTCATTCATAAGTCTGTCTGCAGAGTTTTGATTCTTTCCATGAGTGTAGTAGCCCCCAAGTTGATGAACAGATTGTGGAGTCAGTCCAATGTGTCCCATCACAGGTATGCCAACTTGAGTGAGTCGTTCGATTAATTTCAATTGATACGGAAATGCGCCTTCAAGTTTAAGTGCTTCCGCTTTTGTGGCTTGAAAAAGTCGAGTGGCTGTTTTAATTCCTTGAGTAATCGTTGCGTAGCTCCCGAAGGGCATATCTACGATGAGAAATTTATCAGGGGCGCCACGTCTCACGGCCTTTCCAAAAAGCTCCATTTCTTCTACTGTCACTTCAACCGTTGTTTCGTATCCTAGAATCACATTCCCAACACTATCGCCAACGAGAATCATTTCCAGGTCAGTTTCATTCAGGATATTTGCCGTCTGATAGTCATAGCAGGTCAGCACTTGCAAATTTTTTTGCTTTAATTTTTTTATGTCTCGAAGATTTAATTTTTTCATTTATTTGGCTCTTGATTTAATTTATTGAAGGTTTGATCGAGGGGAGAGGCCTTCCAACGATTTCGAATCGATTCTCTGAGATCTTTCAAGTTTGCTTCATCAAGCTCTTGATCAAATTGATTGTTTTGAATGTCTTTTAAAAGATTGTTTAGGTTTGACTTAAACTCCGGAGTGATGAGTTTATTAAATCCTTTTTCGGATCCAACCAAAGCGTTTGGGCTGATGAGATCATAAAAACCTGATGGGCCTTTATCTACCATCGCATTTACGATGAGCTTGAGTTCATGCCAACACTCTAGATAGGCTAGTTCTGGCTCAATCCCCTGAGCAATTAATTCACGAAACATCAAATCAGCGGTATAGGGAATTAGTGAGCAGAGTAGGCCTTGTTCAGAAAATAGATCCGCTTGAGTTTCATGCTTAAAGGTTGTTTTAAATAGCCCAATATTAATTCCTAAAGCTTTAGATATAGACTGGAGCCAGTTGAAAACGTCTTCCTTGTCTGAGACAAATTCTGTTGAATAAACAGCCCCAAGTTTTCCATTACTCAAATACTGACTTCTTATTTCTGAACCGATTGCCTTCACGGCAAAGAGAAGGTGACTGAGATTTGGGAAAGTCTCATTGAATTTATTTTTGGTGATTGAAAACCCATGATTATAAATAACTATGCTGCCAGGCTTAAATGAGGCTGCATATTGTTTCATAAATGATTCATGAGCTTGATCAGGTATTAAAAGAGCAAACGCGCTATCTTCATAAAATTCTTTTGATCCTACAATAACCGTTTCTATTCCTAAATTGTTAGTTTTTGCAAAAGAATGGGATTCGGGCAAAAGTGCCACTCTAAATGGAAAACCTGAATCTCGCAGGTTTTGAGACCAGGCTAGCGCCTGATTTCCAAAACCTATGATGGTTAGACGCATCATAAAAATTTGTGGTTTGAAACTCCCCAACCAAGCTATCATGATCAGATTGGAAAAACCAAGTTTTAAGGGGGATAAAACGATGTCCGAAAACAATAACAGGGCCTTCATGTATGGTGAGTCCGTATTCACCACCATGAGAATGATTGATGGGAGGCTCTGTGATTGGAATTATCATTTTGAAAGACTTAAAAAGGGTGTTGAATTTGTGTATGGACCCTTTTCTGATCAAGAGGATTGGGCACAGAACTTGAAGCGGCGCCTTGAAGAAAAATACTCGACTGAGACAGGTGATAAAGTTATTCGATTGGCAATTTTTCTTGAGCAAGAGCGAGGTCTTCGTCGTCCAAGTCTTATCTCGTCAAATAATCTAAGGATTTCAATCTCTTCATCAGTCTTAGAATTTTCTCAAAGTGATGAAAAGATGTATAATCTAAGAACCTCTGCTACTCCAGTAAGACCACTTTGGTGGCCTAGCTTTTTAAAAGTTGGAAGCTATCTTGAGGTCATCTTAGCTCAAAAGTTGTTTTTAAAATCTGATGACGATGATTTACTTTTTCTCAGTTCAGAAGATACGGTGCTAGAGTCATCCGTGGCCAATATCTTTGTGGTAAGACATGGGAAACTTTTTACTGCACCTCTTGGATCTAATGTTCTTGATGGAGTGATGAGAAAGAAAATTATTGAGGTTTCAGGCAAGTTTTTTGACTCTTTTGAAGAATCGGCTTCTACCTTTGAACAACTTTTAAAAGCCGATGCCGTTTTCGGAACAAGTAGCCTGAGAGGACCATTTTTGGTAAAAAGAATTGATGAGCATGAATATAATTATACAAAAGATTTTTTGACTTTTTTTGAAACACTTCGTAAGCAAGTTTATTTATGAAAATACTTCCTGTGAATTGCCCAAATTGTAAAAAGAATTTTAACTACTTCGCTTCAGAATTCAGGCCTTTTTGTTCTGAAAAGTGTCGCTTAATTGATCTTGGACAATGGTTAAACGAGTCTTATAATGTGCCTGCAGAAAAAATATCCCTCGAAGAAGCTGAGCAACTAGAGCAAATAATAAATGAAAAAATCCACAAAGCAGACGAAGACAATTCAGACGAATAAAGTCCTTAATCAAATGATAGATTGGGCCTTTGAATGTGGGGAGATCCTAAATGAGCATCTCTTGCGTTCTTATAAGGAGCCGTTAAAAATTCTTGATAAAGGGAAGCATGGTTTGGCCACAGAAGCCGATCTTTTATCCGAATCTTTTGTTATTAAAAAAATCAGAGAAAATTATCCCGAACATGGAATTTTATCAGAAGAAGATGCTTTTGCGAGAGAACTTAAAATGGAAGGGGCAAAAGCAAATCAGTATTTATGGCTGATAGATCCTTTGGATGGAACTAATAATTTCTATAATAAAGTTCCATTCTTTTGCGTTAGTTTGGCCCTCAACTATGGAAATGAAACGCTAGTTGGTGTTGTTTATAATCCAGTCAATTGTGAACTTTTTTACGCTATCAAAGGGAAAGGGGCTTACCTTTATCGACTCATAGGAGACAAAGAGGTCCGGGTAAAACTAGTGGCAGGTAAAGGAAATAAGCCATTTAGTGAAGCATTATTGTCGGCCAATTTAACCAGTAAAAAAGTAGAGAAAGATTTATTTAAACGATTCCCCGAAGTCAGGGCCATGAGGCGACTCGGAAGTGCGGCCTTAGAAATGAGCTATGTAGCAGCGGGTATGCTTGATGCTTACTGGGAATATCACCTGCAACCTTGGGATATGGCCGCAGCAGGACTTATTTGTAAGGAATCCGGAGTAAAAATATCAAATATTAAAGGCGAAAAATACCATCCTTTTTGTTCCTCTGTTCTTGTATCCCACCCAAAACTTTACCCTGAATTGCTAGAAATCTTAGGCCTATAAGGGTTTACTTTGACAAGAATTACTATGGGTTAGATAATAATCGAAAGCACTTTGAGTGCAAGTGAACTCATATCCATGGAGGGGTTGTGTTCGATTGGTTTATAACGACGATTAATCTCATCGATAAGATGAATGATGACATTTTAATGATCTTGGTAGGCTTCTTGCTTATCGTCTCGACTCTTTTTTTATGGTTATGGTTTTCTAACCGTAGAAAATATCACAATTTGAAGCATGCTATTCCTGCGAATATTGTTAAAACATATTTGGATTCAATCATCCAAAATTCAACTGCCTTAAAGTCACAATTATTTCGTGGTGGTGGGGCCGATGTAGGAAGTATACCCTCGGTGATACCCCTTCAAAACTTGATTGGTGGAGAGGGGATGGCAGTAAGTGGAGCTCCTTCAACGGCTTTACTTGAAGAATTAAATTTAAGAAAAGCGCAGATTTCTTCTCTTGAAGCCCAGCTCTCATCTCTTCAGGCATCTCAGCGCGAATTTGATTCCAAGGCTGGAAAACCTCAGGCGAATGTAACTGCATTAGAAAACAAAATTAAAGAACTAGAAGCTCTCCTCTCCCAGTCAAAGAATTCTGGCGGAGATGGTATTTCAAAAGCAGAATTCTCGATTGTATCTAAAGAGAGAGACGAACTGCTAAATAGACTTAAAGAGTTTGAAATTATCTCAGATGACCTGGCCAATCTTAAGCGTCTTCAGCAAGAAAATGAGCAATTAAAAAGATCATTAAATGCTCAAGGGGGTAAAAAGGCTCCTGCAATACAAGATGAACCAATTGAAGAGACCGTACAATCAGCTCCTGATATTTCTGAAATGTTTGAAGAGCTTGGACAATCAGAAAGTCCTGTAGATGAGAATAAAGCTTTGGAAGATTTTCTTTCTGCTCCTACAGAATCATTTGACGAGGCATCAATCGAAAGTGAGCCTATTGTAGAACAGCCTCAGGTGGAAGAAATGATTGCGGCTGCCGAGCCAGCACCAGCACCAGCTCCAGCTCCTGAACAAAAACCTAAAAATGACAGAACTTCTGAAGATTTACTGTCTGAATTTGAAAAGATGTTGGGGTAATTATGAAATTGTTGACTGTCATTTGTCTCTTTGGACTCATTAATTTAGAGGCAATGGCCAGTAATCAACAAGATTCAATAAAATTACTTAAACATCCTGTGGGTGGAAAAAATCATCTCGTTAAAGAAGATCTTGTAACCCTCGAGCGTCTTGAGAATATGTTTACGATGGATGCTCAGACCCCCGGTCTTTCTGCCATGATTAAAAGACATACTTTTAAACATCGTCAAAAGGCTGTTCCTGTTCTTATCAAGGTCATGAAAGAAGATAAATATCCTGAACAGAATCGCTGGCAAGCAACGATGCTTTTGGGACAAGTCATGGGAAAGAAATCTGCTCCTTTTATTGCGAAATTTATTGATCACCCACACTGGATGATGAGAGTTGCCTCTCTCAAGGCTTTACTCGCTCTGAAACAAGATAAATACCATCACGTTTATGCCAAAGGTTTAAAAGACAGCTCTCTTATTGTTCGTGTACAGGCATTGGATAACATTTCTAAAATGAAAATTAGTCCGCTTGCGCCTCAAGTCTGGAGCATGATGTATGACCAGTCTAATTATAGTGGCGATGCCGGAACTAGAAAAAGAACCTCGATTGTTAAATCCATTATCCGCACAGTTGGTGACATTCGTTTTGATCAGGCCAAAGCCCCATTGGCCAAGCTTATTCAAAAGCCAAAGTATAAAGATTTAATTGAAGATTTAGACTATTCTCTTGAGAAGATTACAGGAGAAATTTCCCCTAACTCAAATGATGAGCAAAGAAGAAAATTTTGGTCAAAAGTTATCGTCACAAAAACTAACGGCGCTAAAATTTAAAGACCTGATTTTTCAAGCTGTTCTTTTTCGCGGGCTTTATCAATTTCTCTGAGCTTATTATCGATGGCTATAAGCCTTTCTATTCTATAAAGTAGAGTCTTCTCAATAATTCCATCAGTTGAAACTTCTTTCCAGCCCTGCAAGAAATCTTGCTCCATAAGCTGGCGCTTATAGATAGTGACCTTCGTAACCTCTCTAGATGCTCTGAAGCCTCTAACCACATTTACGATAAGTTTATATTTTGCAGCTTTAACGGCGTCAGCTGAACCAAAAGAATCAGTGAAATTTACTTCTAGGGTATTGTCCATCCAGCGAGTTTTAATGAATCCAGCTTCTTGGTTTTGTTGGGCAATATCAAATTTTCGCATCACCTGAATAACAGCTTGCCAAGTTTGGTTATAATCAGCGCGATAGATTTTGGCTGGAATTTCGAGCTCTTCAGTCACCTGACGGAACTTTTCATAGTTCGCACACCCATTAAATAGGGGCAACAGGAAGATTAAAAGATAAAATTTCATGACTTTTATGTTATCAATGATTCAGATAAAAAGAAATCATTAGGAATAGACATG
>CANHJD010000021.1 GCA_947461145.1 Bacteriovoracaceae bacterium | reverse complement strand
GGCATAAACGTGGAAGAAACGATTTCTTTCCAATCCTCGCGAGTAAGTTTCTCTAGTCGACGAGTAATCCAACGAGCATCGTCCCAAGTGCACTGAAAGTCTTCTAAATTATCATGATATAAAATGACTCTTTTATTACTCTCTACTCCTGCATTCCATCGAAGCATATTCACACTTTCAGTCAGATTAATAACTGAAAGAGGAACCGCCAAAGAAGATAAAAGGCGACGACCCTGAATCATCTCTGATGTCACCCCAACGGCCAAATTATAGATTATATTGTGAGAGCTTGTGACGACTAAATCTTGAAGGACTAATCGATCCCCAAGGTCCTCTTGAATCCAATTCTTAGCTGCGCCAGCAAATGCCACATTTTCTAAATAAGAAATGAATTCTTTCTTTTGAAAATCATCCTTAAATTTGACCACAATTTTTGGAAGGTATTTTATATCTGGAATCTGATAACCTAATTTGCGCAACAAACTCTTGGCCAATAAAACCGAATGAACAGTTTTACTTAGCATCATTGTATAGAGTTTATTATTTCCATTTGAAGTGGTGATATTGAAGCGAAATATGCCTGAAGGAGAAAGAACAGGAGAATGGTAATTCAATTCATCCATCTCTGAAATGGGAGTTCTCTCTTCTGGAAGTTGCTTAGGAAAAATATTTTTCCAAAGATCACTTGTCTCAGATGGATTTAATTGGGAAATATCGAATTTTCCGCGACTATTTTGAACTAACTCATGAACTTCATCCGGGAAAAGTAGATTTCCATTTCTGGTCAAATCAACTGCGGGGTCATTCATATACCTGTTAGGAATACCCTTCTCTTGACCGAAGGCCAAGAGAGAGAACATCAATAAAAGAGGTAACCCAAACCACTTCATGTAAATCCTTACGCAAGAATGCTCCCCAAGTATAGGGTCAAGCCAGAGAGAATTGGTGCTTGAGTGTAAGAAGGTTAGAGTGTCAAAAGAATTGACGGCCTCTCTTCATTATAAAAAGAGACCGAATAAGATAACTATCGGATAATCTTGGCCTGTGGAAAGTCTTTTCTCATTTCCTTTAAAAGCTGCTCCATATGCTCCTTACCCTTTGTTTCAAGAGTAAAAAAAACATTCGTCCCTGTAATGCCGGCTTCAGAGGAATCTCGGTCATGAACAACCTGGAGGATATTGGCACCAACATCTTTAATGATTTTAGTGAGCTGGTGCAAGACTCCTGGGCGATCAGAGATGGGAATTGAAATCCTGATTTTGCGATGTGATTCAATTAACCCCCGATCGATGATACGCTCAAGAAGGTTTACATCAATATTTCCGCCACAAATAACAAGAACAACTTTTTTGCCTTTAAATTTTTTAGGACTCTTCTGATACAGCTGATCAAACAAGGCAAGAGGAAGCGCTCCGGCACCCTCAGCTATGATCCGCGCTTTCTCCATAAGTTGTAAGATGGCCCAAGCCATCTTTTCATCATCTACAGAATAAGAAGCATCTACTACTTTGCCTAGAGACTCAAACATCTCAGGATTAACGGATTTGACTCTAATTCCATCGGCGAAGGTTTCAGCCTTGTCTGAAGAAATGATCTTCCCAGCATTTAGAGAATTCACCATTGATGAGCAACCACTTGCTTGGCCAGCAATCACTTTTGCTTTTGATTTTTGGTATTTAAGAACTTGTCCTATACCTGAAACAAGCCCTCCCCCACCAATAGAGGAAAAGATAAAGTCCGCATCTGGGAGTTGCTCCATCATTTCAAAAGCAACTGTCCCTTGCCCGGCAATGACTAAAGGATCATGAAAAGGATGAACAAAAACCATTTTTTTCTTCTTCATCATTTCTTTTGCGACTACAAAGCACTCTTCGATATTTTTTCCTTTTAGAACAACAGTCGCACCGAGGGCTTCAGTATTTCTGATCTTTGTAAGAGGAGATCCTTCAGGCATTATGATCGTTGCTTTGACTCTAAAGCGATTGGCCGCCCAAGCAACACCCTGAGCATGGTTTCCAGCGCTCACAGCAAGCACCCCTTGTTTTTTTTCAGCTGCGGAGAGATGAAAAATTTTATTGGTGGCCCCTCTCATTTTGAATGAGCCGATCGGGAGCATATTTTCAAGTTTTAAGAAAATCTGACATCCATATTGTTTTGAGAGCCACTCATTAAAAACCATTGGTGTTGGATCAATGATCTTACTTAATGTTTTATGAGCTTCTTTAAATTGAGAAAGATTCAGTAACATGCATAATCCTAGAGATAGTGTTCATAAATAATTTTTCCACCAAGAAAAAAGAAGACGATTGCAGCAACCCTTAAGAGCCATTTTGTTGGCAGAGAATTGAATAAAAATGATGCCCCATAGGCCAAGAGACAAATCAAAAATGTGATCACACCGATTTCAGCGGCCATAAAATGTGGGCCGGGAACAGACCCTAAACTAATTCCTGCAACTAGCGCGTCAATACTGGTAGCAAAGGCCATAACGAGAAGTGGAATAAAACCCCAGATAATTTGCTTCTCTTCCGTCTCAAAACTCTCCCTAATAACTTTAACTCCAATTCCAAAAAAGATAGAGGAAACAAAGAGCTGGAAAAGGTATCCGTAGGAAGAGAAGACCAATAAGTAACCGGCATGACTCCCCAGCCAAACCATGAAGGCCTGAAAAAACCCGAACAACAAACAAATAAGAAGACCTCGCCTGAATTTGTGCGCAATTGAAAGATGTAAATTCAATATTCCTACCGCAAAACTAACAACTGCAGCATCTAGGGCCAGTGCACCCCCTAGTAACATGCTCTGTAATGAAACCATTAAAGGTCCTTTGTTGTTAATATTTGAGCATCTAATAGATGAAAAAGCAAAATGATCATGGTAGGCTTTGATAATGAAAGGATTTCAACGCCTCATTTTGCTTTCCATTATTGGAACATACCTTGTCATTCTAGCGGGAGCGATTGTCCGTGGAACAGGATCAGGACTAGGATGTCCAGACTGGCCTAGATGTTTTGGTCAATGGGTTCCTCCGATGGATATTTCTGAGCTTCCAGCTGACTATAAAGATATCTATAAAATCGCTGGTAAAACAATTGCCGACTTTGATCCGTTTAAAACTTGGACTGAGTACCTTAATCGATTACTTGGTGTTTTGCTGGGAATCGGGATTGTAGCATTATTTCTAAAGTCTTTTTCGCTTAAAGAAACCGAACGGAATATTCCTTGGTTTTGTGGTGGACTGTTGTTTTTAATTATTATTCAGGGTGGTGTGGGTGCTCTTGTTGTTTCCAGTCATTTAAAACCATTCATCATTACTATTCATATGTTTCTTGCAATTTTATTACTTTTCGGACTTCTCTATTTAAAAAAATACTGTGAAGACCTGCAGGACACATCAATTGTACCAAAGCAAGACCTGAAAGCTTTAGCAATCTCCAGACTCCTTGTGACAAGTTCGTTTATTCAAGTGCTTTTAGGAACACAGGTGAGGCAACAAGTTGATCATTTAATTAGAGACACTCAAGCAGCTACACATGAAACAGTTATTTCTCAACTAGGATGGATATTTTATGTTCATCGTTCATTTTCATTATTAATAATTGGATTATTCATTTATCTACTAATCTATTTTCATCGTACAAGATTTAATCGAAGTGCTTTTTTTCTCACTCTTTTCGGATTTTTTTGCGTCTCGGGCAATATTGCGACCGGAATTCTGTTAAATTACTTTGATTTTCCGACTAATGCTCAACCACCTCACCTTTTCTTTGGAGTGATGACCACTGGCTTTATTTACAGTCTTTACCTGAATCTTAAAGGGACTCTGTTGGAGGAATAAAACCTCTGCTCCTCGTAAATTCATACATGACGATAGAGGCCGCAACGGCAACGTTAAGACTTTCGACTTTTCCAAATTGGGGAATTCTAACCCATCTAATTTCAGGAAAATCTTCCTTTTTAAAAGTAAAACCAAATCCTTCATGTCCCAATACAAAAGCAGATCTGTCAGGAAAGTTTGATTCATGAAGTCCTGCTGGTGCCTCAGAGTCAAAGGCATAGAAGGTATAGCCTTGGGCCTGATAATGTTGATAGCACTCCAAAAATGTTCTCCTCATCGTCCAAGGAACTCGCTTCATGCATCCTTTAGCAGGAAGCGGATCAAAATAGCTGGTTCCTACGACTTCTACAGCACCTGCCCCAAAGGCTTCTGCTGAACGGATTATTTTTCCAATATTAAAATCAATTTTGAGATGATCAAGAATGATGACGTAAGGGAAGGCGCCAGGTTTTGCCATTATCTTGTTAAGAAGACGCTGACGCTCAAAACTTTTTTGCATATATTGACGTTTGTTCATAGAATAATCTTAGCTAAATAGAATTAAAAAGGCGACGTTACATGTTAGGATTGTTTGGACTTATGGCCTTAGGCCTGATTTTAGTGATGGTTATTACCTTAGTGAAGAACGCTCTCCTAGGAAAGCAACTCTCCAAAGAGGATACATTTTTTAGTCCAATTGATGTTATTATCCCATTTACAGCAAAATCTTTTTGCCCAATTGAGGCCTGGAAAAACTCAATCATTGAGCTTCAAAAAGCTCTGCCACAAGTTAGGATACATGTTCTTTTTGATGGGCCTAATAATTTCCTTAATCCATGGGAAGATATTAAATCTCAATCAAACAATGTAGAAATTCACAATTTTCCAATGAGGCCATCCCACGTAGAGCCTGTCTCATGGATGCTAGATCAACTTTCTTCTAAAATTCAGGGACAAGTAGTGATCATTGGCGACCCTGAAGTCGTTCCTCAATCCCCGGCGTTTTCTTCAATTGCAAAAAATGTAACGGAAAAGAAGAGAAATTATTTTGTTTTACCTCAAACTGCTAAACAGTCGATTCTAACTGAAGCCCTTTCAGTTCTTAGTCCAAATCTCGTTCTCATTTCCTTTTTAGGTTTTCAAAAATGGAATCGATATTTGACTCATCCACTACTTGGTTTATCTCAAGGATGGATAGCATTAGGACTAAAAGATTTCCAAGAAATTGATTTCAAATCTGTACGCCTTTCTAACTGGAAAGAAGCCTTATCAAGGCAGTGGTCAACTGAGAAAAAGAAATACTATCTTGCTTTTGGAGAGAAGTTTCTGGTCCGTCATTACCCGGAAACAACTCGAGAGCTTTACTTGAAAATGAAAAATGATTGGAAAGATCTGTGGTTAAAGAGGGATAGAAGTGGTTTTTGGACTTATATTGGAGCAGTAATACTCTGGTCATACCCCCTGCTCTGCTTGACCCACCCAATATGGTTTATGACGAGTTTTAGTTTATTGGTTCTGTTTAGATTCTTCTCAAAAATAGTCTTTCAAGAGTCATGGAAAGCAGTACTTCTCCACCCACTAGCATGTGTTGCGCTGATTGGAAGTTTTTTTTGGTTTTTATATGAAAAAGCTACGGGAAAAAAAGCCTAAACTTTTCTCCCCGTAGAAGAAGATTTTACTTACAAGACTTGATAATTTTTGCAATAAATTCTAATTCAACATCAGGCCAAGTTACACCTTCGTGCTTTTCGTAACACGCCTTAGTAATCGCAGCAAGATTGCTTTGCATTCCAAAATTGAGAACATCTAGTTTGCCAGTTAAAGCCAGTGTTGAAAGCTTTTCGTCAACCTTGGCTTCCATATCAACAATTTGCTTTTTACCATTCATTAAGAACTCAACCTGAACTTTACCAGCATTAACCTTAAGAACTTTACCTGTGATGTCTGTACCACCCATCATTTTCTGAAAAAAGAAGCTTACAATTTTTACATCGCGAGCTTTATCACCAGACTCAACGGACTTCGCATTAACTTTAATTCTTGAGGAAATTATTAAATCATCAATTGAGCGAGAGCCAGTAGAAGAGAGATTAAACTCGGAAAATTTAGCTTTAACCCCCACTTTTTTAGGCGTTTTAAAGGCAGTCCAAGACAACGTAGAGTCCTGTTTACTAAAGTCAAAAGAACAAATGTCAGAAGCTGCGACAGCATTCAACGAAGCTGAGACACAAAATAGCATCATTAACCATTTCATCGTATTCTCCATAAGTTAAAAATTTATTAATCAATAGACTAGGCATTGTCATTCAATAACTGAATCTTTACAATAAAAAACAACTTAAAAATAAGGATGGTTTTATGGGTTTCGGACGTAAAAGCAAAGCAGTAAAAATGCTACGACGCAAAGGTCAAGCTAAGAAAAAAGCTAAAATTCAAGAGAAAATAGCTGCTGCAAAAACTAACAAAAAGAAATAATTAAAATTTCAATGTTGGTAAGAAGGGCCCAAGGGCCAACTCCTTTGGGCCTATCGCTTTAAATAGGATTTCGATTTTTTTGCTTAAAGTTTCAGCTCTTACAAATGCTTCTTTAAATTTAATATCATTTAACAGAAAGACCCCACAATAATTAATCATTAACTCGATATCTTCTAAGTTTTTCACGAAACTTTGCCGTTGCTCAGCACTGGCCAAGAAGTTATTCGACCAACTTAAAAGCATATTATTTAAACATTCCAGATCTGGAATATGAATTTCTTCAACCTGTAAGTTCTCTTTAAGATTTATAAATTCATAAACATGAAAAGGATCCTCTTGCAAAATATGCGTTAGCCTACATTTTTGAGTACCACTGATATAAATATCCATTCTGCCATCTTCATAGGTTGTTAAAATATGAGGATAACCTGCAATACAAACTGCATTTTCGTAACGATTGTTTTCATTAATGGGCAATACAGCAACGGGGATATTTCTATCAATTGAATCCTTAATCATCCGCCGATAACGGCTCTCGAAAATATGAAACGGAAGAGTAACCTTCTGAAAGAGTAAGGTATCACGAAGAGGGAAAAGAAAGACTTTTTTATCCATGATTTTTATTTAACCAGGCGCTCATATTTTTTAACATACGCTGATTCTATAAAAGGACAAGATTCAACTCAGCAATAGGAGTTTAATAAGCTTTCTCATGTTGCAAAAAATCACTATCATGAATAAGTAAATATTATTTTGGAGTGAAAATGAAAAACCATTACAAATTGATGCTGGGGTTAATCACTGGTATCGTACTTGGGGCCTTTGTGCATCCCTACCAGGAAATTTACTGGATCCAAAAGACAAATGAACTTTTAATGGTTCCAATTGGCCAAATTTTTCTAAGACTACTTTTTATGATTGTAGTTCCGATGGTTTTCTCCGCTCTTGTGCTAGGTGTTTATGACTTGGCAAAAAATCAAGGAGTCGGAAAAGTTGCCTCAAAAACTCTTTTTTATACAGTTATTGCCTCAACATTCTCTGTTGTTATCGGTATTGGATTAGTTAATTTTTTCCGTCCGGGGCAAGGCTTTAAGGTTGATACATCGCTCTTTCAAACAACAAAGTCTAATATTGAAAGCATCGCCAATAATGCCAAGAATTCTAAAACATTTGCTCAGGCGATGGTTGAGATTATCCCAAAAAATCCACTTGAAGCCGCTGTAAAAGCACTTGAAGGTGAAATGCTGGCCCTTATGTTTTGTGCCTTATTCTTTGGATTTGCTTTCTATCTTTATCAAAAAAATGCAGAGGATGTTAAAGAGTTAAAAATCATGGGGATATTTGAAGAGGTGTTTAATGCTTCCTTAAAAATCGTTGAACTTGCAATGAAAATTGCTCCCATAGCTGTCTTTGCAATTGTTTTTAATACGGCCTTCAAATTTGGTCTTGGAATTTTTGAATCCCTCTTTTATTTCTCTGCTGTGGTTATATTAGGTCTTCTCATCCAACAATTTGTTGTTTACTCGGCCCTTTTAAAATTTGTGGCAAAAAGATCACCTTTACAATTTTTTGCGGACACTAAAGATGTCATGCTTTATGCATTTTCCACTTCTTCATCCAATGCGTGCCTTCCAAAATCAATTGAAACGGCTGAACAAAAATTAAAACTCACTCCATCTGTATCTCGCTTTGTGCTTACAGTGGGGGCAACGGCCAACCAAAACGGTACAGCTTTATTTGAAGGGGTAACCGTTCTATTCCTGGCCCAAGTTTTTGGTGTTGATCTTTCAACTACTCAGCAACTACAAGTGGTACTGATGTGTATTATTGCTGGAATAGGTACTGCTGGGGTTCCTGGTGGATCACTCCCTCTGATAATGATTATTATGAACGGAGTAGGCATTCCGGCAGAGGGTATAGCACTGATCCTTGGCGTTGATCGCTTCCTGGATATGTGTCGAACAACCCTTAACGTTAGTGGTGATCTTGTCATCGCTGCCTTAGTAGATGAAAAGAAACCTAATCCTGCGACTCTTTAGCTCCCTTTGCTAAACTCACTACTCCTGACTAAAACAGTCAGGAGTAAAAAAATAGGCAACTTTAAATCTTAAGTACATCCTCTAAGTCACCGTTAAGTCATTCATCTGAATAGTGAGGATTTATGATTAAACGACCTAGTTTATTTGCAACAACTTTATTGATCTCTTTAAGTGCCTTCTCCTCTCCTACTAAACTCGATTGCCAAACAAGCTCAACATTTGAAAAAAATTTAAAGGATATTGAGAAGGTCACAAAAAATAGTCAAGAATGTGCTGAACCTAATCGAGGTGACATAGGCCAGCTCTGTTTAGAGATGAATGAAAATGAATCTGCAGGCGAAGAATCAGAATTAAATTTCAAATACCAACAAACACTTTGGCGGATTTCATGTGCGAATGAAAATTCAGATAGCATTGAAGTGGCAAGGCAAAAAGTTCAAAAGATGTGGACAAAATATCGAACCTTAATTAGCTGCAAAAGCCCGGGAGTGAAGGTTGATGGGGGAAATATAACTAAGTTTAGTTTGGAAACAGGATTTTCTATTTTCCTTCATGATGCCATCAAGGACTATAAACTTGATATGAATTTCAAGGACCCAGCGGATGGGAAAACCATCCTGGACTTTGTAAATGAAGAGATAGGTCTATTAAAACGACCTCCCATTGATCGTCCTGCCAAACTAAATGACTATCAAATTATTTACCAATTATTAAAAACGAATGGTGCTAAATCAGGTAAAGAACTATGAAAAAATTCATTCTACCTTTTTTCTTAATTTCAGTGATTGCAAATGCGGAAGATTGCAACACACCTCTTCCACTCGAAAATCAGAGCATTATGGGGCTGGCAGAAATAAAATGTTTTAGCGAGGATCTAAGTAAAAATGATATCGATCGACAACTAACAAAGATAAAAACAACCAAAAATTTTTGCAAAAGCTGCAATAATCATCTCTATAGACTTAGCTTGAACTCCCCTGAGACCAAAGAGGAAAATAATCTTAAGTTTGCAAAAACGACTCTGAATGAGTTACAGAAGGAACTCTCATTTATTACCACAGACCTGATGAAACTTAGATCATCTTTCACTCTAAAGTTTGATCCTAGCACAGCGATTAAAAGTTGTAACTTCACAAACCTTCCAAGACCATCATGCTTGAGCAGCGATAATGCTAAAAAAACACAAAGCCTCCTAGAAGCGGAAATCCTGAAAACACAAAACATAGTGGCCACTGAGCTTGCTCATTTGATATCCTCAGACTCCGAGTCTGATGAAGGCCTATTCAAAAGGACTAAGGTTCTTCAATGCTCCATTCAAGACAGTGAGCTTATGTTCTCTCAAATGAGATACAATGAGACTCTACTCGTCCCAGAAATTATTACCGAATTAAAAAAATTAAATTTGCAAGAAGGTCAGAGCATTGAAAAAACTATTATTGAAAAGAAATTAAAAACAGATCAACTTCTAACTGTTACTAAATCACTTGCAACTCACCCGCTTATAAAATCCCTCTTTGATCATCCTGAAGAATTGAAAGTTTTTTTAAATAGTATCAATCCCGCTGATTCAAACGAAACGATCATTGAAAAACTTTACTCATCAAATGTCGGAAAAAACTTTGGAAACAGTATCACTCAAAGATGTGATTCGGCCCTAAAAACAACTGCGTCAATACTTGAAAAAATATATTGTGACCAAGAATCACCTTACGTGGCCGAAAATGCTAAGACGATGGAACTCATTAATGGCAACAAATTTAAAAATCTGTCAGATGAGATTGCTGAGACGAATATTCAAAAATACTGTGCTCAAATAAATGAGTCTAATGAGAGCGAAGAAAAAAAGAAAACTAGCTTTGAAGAGGTGCTAAAAATTAATGAGAAAAATGACCCCACAATTTCTCAGTTTCCAATTGAAATTTTCAGGGAGGAAGCCTATAGCTCGCTTCTCGGAAATGAAAAACAGTCTGTTTGTAGCGCAAAAAGCAGAAGACCTCCATGCTCACCTGAATCAAATGAAAAAGACTGCCAACTTCTTTTCTTCATTGAACAATCAAGGGCATCTGATACATATAAGAAAATTGCAAACAGCTCGGATGAAAACATTAACTCTATTTTAAGGTCACTCATAGGTAATGGGATGCCCGTGAAAAACGGCAAAGTAGATCAAAATGCTGTTACCCTTCTAAAAAAAGAAGGAATCCTACCAGCACCTGACTTAAGTCCGAGACCAACTGAGCCTAGAGATGCTTCATCTTTCTATAGAACAATTACTAAGACAAAAGAAGGCCAAAAATCTAAGCAATACCCTACAACAATTTCTCAAGACAAACCCTTCTCAAATGAGGATAAAGAAACTCAAAGTAATTATTTTCCTAAAAACGAAATCGATGAGTCTGGTAAATTTTCCCGTGCTCAAAAAGAAAGTGGCATCGGTCAAAACATACCTTTCAGTAATTTGTCTGATGAAGAACAACGTAAACTCATGAGTTATCTTGGGAAGAAAAAAACTCAGATTCAAAAGACTAAAAATAGTGAATCAAACAGAAACAAGGCGTCTGAAGAAGGTAATGGTAATGAAGAAAGTATACTAAAAAATGATAATGTCATGGCCGAAACAGCGCCAGCGCCCTCAAGATCCGAATCTTTGGTCCCTTCATCTTTAATAAATCGCTCACCATCATCTATTTCTAAAACGAAGAGCTTTTCTATCCCCAAGAAAGATCTTATGAATCAAGCATTGCTGGATGCAAATAATTTCAAGAAGCTACCAAAAACAGAAAGACCTACAGACTCCTTTCTCCTTACAAAAAGCAAGGAAGGTAAAAATGAGATACAAATCAATGTCGGGGAAGATGAACTCGCCAAAATACAAGACTTTAAAAAGAAACTAGAAGATCTTCTCGCATTTCATGGGGAGGAACTTTCTTTTGTTAAAGATGGGGAAAAGCTTGTAGTAAAGCTTAATAATTTTCATATTGATGTTTTTTTCAATAAACATCTTAATACCTATGAAGCATCTTGCAAGGATCAAAACATTCCCAAGGAATATTTGAAAACAATTTCACATTATTTCAATGTAACCCTCAAAGAAGTTGTTGGAAGAAGAAAAGATATAGTAAATAATCTAAAACTTACTCAAAATACCTTGAAGTCAAAGTAGGTTGCAGGGAATGATTATTGATAGAACCTGACCAGAAAATCTTGATCAAGGGTGGTTGATAATTTAATACCAACCTTTAAAAACTTCTCTTTGGTTTTGAGAACATTCTGCTCAAGTTCAGTGCTAATGTAAACGATCTCTGCCAAGATAGGTTCCTTAAGCAAAGTTTCATCTAAAGCTGAAACCCACAGGATGCGATTATTTTTTAAAAAGTTTCTTTCCTCAATTGGAACCAAAACTGCCATTCCACCCGCCGAAATATCCATCACCCTAACACGCTGTTCGTGCAAGATGTCTTTGGCAACATTAAACATAAAAGACCTAAGATTTACAAATTTTGTACTACCACTCAAAGAACGACGCTCAAATGATCTTAACTCGGGCATTTTAATCAAATCAGGGAAAGGAAAATGAAGGGCACCCTGGGGAGACTGTCGAATATCTGAAATTTTGAATGCACTCTTTGAATGTGCCAAGTTTACATAAAGAGGAAGCTTTAGATTCAGAGGGTATTTTTCATTTTCAAATATTATAATTACTTCTCTCGCTATAAAATCAATTTCCAAAAATTGGACAGGCACAACCAACCTATTTCCATTATTTGATTGCCAAAGAAAAGTTTCCTCACAAGAAGTGGACTTCTGCAAAACGCGAAGGATTTCCTTAAAATCACTACAAGAACGGTAACTAGATGTCATTGTCATCCTATAAGGATGCTTGAAATATTAGAATATGACAACCGAAGCAAAGACCGACAATTAATATCCACTATTCTTAGGGGATGACAATCTTCTTCAATTTTAAATATTCAGATAAAGAGTTTATCTCGACTAGGCTACCATCATCAAAGTAACAGAACGCTCTTTGATCTCTATTAGAAGCAGTACCCAGAACGGACTTAGCCTTGTAAATAAACTTGCAGACATCAGATCCAATTGAGCCTATGAACTTTTCCTGTGCACGAGCTTTTCTCAAATCTATTGATTTGAACTGGCCGATTTTTTTTAAAGCTTCACAATCCCCTTCACACCTTGAAATAAGAATCCCCTGTTTCAAATCAAAATTGATGCTCTCGCCGCCAATTCTGTAGGATTCGGCTTTGACACTAACTGAAATGAACAATAAAACAAATAGAAATTTCAATTTCTTCTCACCTCTGTTAACGCTTCAATTTCATCGAAAATGGCAGATTCAGATTGCCAGGAAGAAGTGCCAGTTTGAGATTCGCGTATTTTTAACTCACAAGATTTTGTCTGTTTATTAAACCTCATCCCAACGATTGTATTAATATGCCTGTCAAAGGTATTACCAAGTGGATACCCCTGAAGAAGACTTGCTGCAATTCTGGAACGAAAGGATTTGTGCTGTTCTTCTTGCCCTTGGCTTGATTTTTTTAACTCTCTTACGTAATCATAACCTTTATCACAGTATAAATTAAAATTGAGTTTTTTTCTTTGAGAAGAATTTAAGCATGATGGAGCAACAATTAACTGCATTAACTCCGTCGAACTTTTAAACTTACCATCCTCTTTGACTAATTTAGAAGGATCGATCTTATCTCCATTCAAAACATTTATTACAAATTTTAAATTATTTATAAACTCGTAGAGTTCCCCATAATCATCTTCACATTCAACCGGGCCTTTATTTTCATTTTTATTAGACCCAACGAGCTCTTCAAAGAACGCTTTTGAGGCGAGGATTGATTTCTTAAGATTTGGATCTCTAAAATCTTCTTTACTGAATTCTACAAAATTCTTTTTCCAGTTCCCTAATTGACCTTGGAGTTGATACTTTTGAATAAAATCAGACATGTTTAATTCAAATAACTTGAAAATTTCATCTGCCTTTTTCCCTGCTATAACAGCATCAGTATATTTTGGAAGAAATTTTGCATAAGATTTTTGGTAATCCTTTAAAAATTCTTCCTCTGTGGTCTTTAGTCGAGGTTTAACATTCCAATTATAGTCAGCTTGCAACATCCATGTTTCTGGAATCTGGTTTCTAACAACTGGATAAGGAAGCTTTATACCAGGATCAGATTTAATCTTATCAATCATCCACTTACCCTTTTCCTCCATCCTCTTGCTGAGTTCACTATTTTTAGATTTTAAGTTTTTATCTGCTTTTAAAAAATCTTGAATCCTTTTTATTAAATAGGCTTCATCCTCAACACTTCCCTCCGTCACTGGCATAAGACCGTCGGTATAAAGGTTCTTTTCACCTCGCTCAAAGGGCGCAAATTCCTGAGGGCAAAAGCCCTTTTGATTAACAATATTAAGAACCGTGCAGCTGAAACCACCATCAAGCCCATCTTCTGCAATTTTTCCATTGTCATCCTTGTAGAGAAGAGCAAGATCTAAAAATGAGGCTACGGATTCACCCTTTGAAGCTCCAACGAGCAGATTTTTTGCAGTATTGGCGTAGCAGGTACCTAGCCCATCTTGGTTGTCGCGAGGGACATCATAAAATGGTCCTTGGAAATTAGCTCCTTCAAAAGGGACTTTTTCTTCAAGAGAGATCTGTGGTGAATTTTCATCACAATTTACGAACTTTTCATTTTTTTCAATGACTTCCAAATCAACTTCTTTCATCTTTAGATTTTTCTCGCTCTCCTCAAGCCGATATCTTTGAGAATAAACTTGGCCGAGATTTCTTTTGGTGGCATCTACTTTTGACTTTGAAAATGCCATTTCAGATTTTAGATCTTTTTGTTTTTGACCAATTTCTTTCAAGTTATGAGGGAGTAAGTTTTCCCAATTTTTAATTTTATCTAATTCCGCTTGGGTAAATTTAGCTGGATGAAGAACTTTGCACTTCTCTGAGGAGAAAGCCTCTGTAACACTCATTTGATCTTTTACACATTTGTAAAAAGCTGACTTTCTAGAAAACACCCTTTCTAAACGTCCAAGCTCAGTAAGCGAATTTGTTAGCTCATCAGTGATTAATATCTTATTTGGAAGGTAGTTCTTGGATAAATCATCAAGTCGATTGAATTCATTACTGGCGTTCAAATATTCAGACTCAGCTTTTTCAAGATTCGCTAAATTTAAATCCTCACTAGCAAGGTTGTCTTTTTTTGATTTTTCAAGTTTTTCAAGCTCTGAATTTAACTTATTTCTTTCAGGACTGGGTTGCTTACTATCATCTGCAAAGGAGTTAAGTGAGCAAATTATTGATAATAAAATTAATGACTTCATTCCTTTCTGATCGGTCTTTTCTGAATAAATCTTAAAGAACATTCCCGACAAACTCCGTCTGATTAGGCTTGGCATTTTGTTTGCTAACTCATAAATAACAGGAGGATCTTTGTGAGGAAGTATCTTGTACTGATTGTTTTTATTTTTTTAGGTATCTTTGGCATGAGCAAAGCAACCCAGGAATTGATGGAGGGACTAAGTCTAGTCGCAGATAAAATTCATTAGTCTGTGAGACATTCTGGGCCAACAATATAATCTCCATTTAGCCAGTCCAAAATCTCCAAGGCGATTTGCGAATTCTCAGCAACAAGAAAGAGCTTAAATGATTCCTTCTGCTCAATACTAATCTTGTCCAAACCGACTTCAAAAAAAGTCTGCCGATTTTTAATAATAAATGAGCTTAGTTTTTCGGAACAAAGAGTTCTGCAACTCTGTTCAAAAGCAGCTTCAGGAGTGATTTTTTTAGACAGGGACAAATAGGTTGAAAGAAAAAGTAGCTGAGAGAGATATGGCTGGTTCATTAAATTTAAACCAACCCCATTTGTATCGATACAAAGTGAGTCGTCTCTTCCTGTGAAGAAACGTAGTTTTAAAAATTTACAATTACGAGGTCCATCATTAGCGTATAAATTTTCCCAAATAAAGGGCTTCCTTCCCAATAATTGAGTGACCTCTTCCAAATGCATGCGAGAAATTTCTTCTGAAATCACTTTGGGGCCGGTCCAACATATCTCAACTCCCTTTGGGATAGCGTCTTTAAGGCCTTCCACATAACCCTGAGGTCTTTGACCAAATACCTTATCTAAAATGGGATCATAGGAATAGTAACTAGGGCAAAAAATTAGGCCATGAGGAAAATAGGTTTGTGCTACTTGAACAACCTGAGTTTGAACTGAAAGTAGATCATCAGTCGCAGGCATATCATCAAAAAATAGCCCGAGGTAATCAATCTTTAAATTTGCCAGTATTTCAAATCGTTTTTTTAGATGGGCCCAATCTAATTGAGAAATTGAACTACCAAGTCCAAAAGGGCTGAATCCAACTCCAAATTTAATTTGATGTGCATGAAAGGAATCTCGAAGGGCCTGCAATTGGACCAAATATTCAGATCCCCAATCCTCACGCCAACTCTTACGTAGATTGGCATCTCTCTTAGGAGCATAAATATAAAAATTACCCCCATATTTTTTTAAAAAGGGAGCAAATGAAATTCTGCTATCATGGGACCAAGTAGGCCCAAAGAAGCCTTCAACTATTCCTAAATTAATCATGTGATTATTTTAGATCGAAAGTTATCTTAAGCAAAGCTCCACATAAAAGTGGAGCCTTGAGTGAGCGAAAAAATCTAATCTTTACCACCATTGGTCGTATTTTCTTCATCAGGGACTGCGATTTTTATTAATGTTCCACATGCAATAGGAAGAGTAGAATGCTTTGACTCTCCTTCTAGAGTGGAAACAGACTCTGGTAGCGCCACTTGCGGGTCAATACCATAAATCACAACCTGCTTACCTTCAAGATCAAATCGAGACTTAATCTTTGCAGTGCCGTCCTCAGGATTCACATCATTTTTTGCTAGATCCTTCATCATCTCAAAAATAGAAACACTTTGCTGGTAATAATAATCTCCAGAAAAATCAGCTACTGGAAACTTAGTTTCTTTCTCAAACTGTGTTTCAAGTTGTTGATCAAGAGGTATGATTGCTTGTCCATAACTCTTCATTCCCTCCAACGCATCAATGACCCCATCTTTATTAGTATCAGAAACTAGAGTTGGGCACTCATCAGCAAGATGAATTTTCTGCTGATGCATTAACTGCGCAGAGGCTCCATTTACTTTCACTTCAACGGACAGCTGATTGTCCTTAAGTTTAAGCAATGCCGAACCACCAACATCTCCGGCCAGGTGTGAATTAAGGGGTGAAAGCTTTGCTTCATAATACCCTTTCTCCGTTGAGAATAAACTTCTGCTCGTAAATGAATTGGAATTATCACCATTCATACCACATGAGCATAAAGTAAAAAGTGCAGTGCCTAAGATAACAGTCTTACAATTTTTCATTCAAAGAACCTCCGTGTTAAAACACGGAAGCCAAAGAGCAAATCCAAGGCCAAGACTTTATTGCAGCAGAAAAGACATTAGAAGAAAATGTTGGGTAAGTAAGTCACAGATTAAGTTAGAAGGATGGGGAAAGTTGACCCCTAGAAACCACTACCATCCCAAAAGCAGAAATTTTTTAACTTGCAGAGTTGTTTTGATTTTGTGTCTTCGCACCGAATTGAGTTAATTCCAAGCTTATCTTTAATGTTGGTCATTTTAGGAAGACATTTTGCCGAAGCAGACCCAAAAGTCATAACGACTAAAAAAAGAAAAAGGAAATTTTTTTTCATCCAGACCCCTAGAAAGCTTTTAGAGCTTATCGACCCAAGCCCAGAATATTTTTAGAGGAACCATTTTAAATCTACTGCCATAAATTCTTGGCGATACAAAAAATACAATTTTTTGCCGTTGGTCAAAAATCTCGATGCTCAAAAACTAAAATTTTGAAAGGTCTGATTTAAACATATTGCTGTCTTTTTGGTCCTAAATCCTTAAATTTAAAGGCGCTCAACCCTTCAAAACAATTGACAGAAGAACTTAAAACATCCAAACTATCATTTCTTTAATGGAGACGTGCCCGAGTGGCCCAAGGGAGCAGTTTGCAAAACTGTAAAGCCGGCGGTTCAAATCCGCCCGTCTCCTCCAAATACCCATCACTTTACTCATTAAATTAAATTCCAATGTTACAATTGCTTAACTGAATTTATTTTCAATGAAAATAATTTAATTTCTATAAAATTATCCGATAAAGAAAGTAGCCTAGGGGGCCCTTTGAAGAAAATAAGACAACCTATTTGGATATTATTAGGACTAGTCCTTACTTGTGGACTCCCAGCTTCCATGGCCCAGGCCCCTGCAGGGGGCGAAATTCAAATTGATCAACCCCAAGCTTCCAGTTCTGAAATTAATGTGGATGAGTGCGACAGGAAACTGAGAGAACAACTTACTGAACTAATTAAAAAAGATAAAAAAGGTATCCTTGGGCAACAGTTTAAAGTCACAACTTTAAAATTATTAAAGAGAACAGCAGCTTCCCAAAAAACAACTCTTGAAAATTTGATAAAAGCAGAAAATACAAAACTTCAGACGTTTAATTCGCAAGACCCCGAGGTACTTAAAAAATTAGAAGAGCTTTATGATGAAAATTCACGGGAACAAGCAAGAGATGTTCTTGCTCATGCCGATGAATTAAAGAGTAGATCAGCAACACTGAGTTATTCAGATTCAAAGAAAAGACTGAAAAATGATGATATCTCCTCATATCTATTGATGGAGAAAATTTCAAAAAGCGATAGTGATATAACGAAGATGGATATCTCCATCACTTGGTATTTTGAAAAACTTACTGCTGAGGTAGAAAAAACCAAAGGCAAAAATTCAATCATGGCGAACATGACGGAATTAAGTCCACAACTGGCGCGCTATACTGGAGTGATTCCAGGCACTGATAAAATGAGTGTTGCTCAAATCGATAAAGAACTTAAAGCTTCTGAAGCAGCTGTAAAAAAATTCCTCACAGACGCGATGATTCAAATCAAGCAAAATATCTCAGAATGCTTTCCTGGAGATAAGTGGAAAGGTAACTGTGATCTAACAGAAGCGACACTCAACGAAGAGCTCAGCAACATCCTTTATACCCTTGATAATGTAAGTTCTGAACTTGGAACTCAACTGGTCACCAAAATCACGAGACAAGATAACGTCCCTATTCCGAAACCAGAGCCGGTAGTAGCAAAGGCAGTGACATCAAAGTCCTCTACCAGTAACAAACCAACGACTTCGACAAAAAAGAAAAACACATGCGGAGTTGAAGAGAAAGTAGGCCCTGCCAACTGTATTGATCCAGTCAGAGGGATGGAGGGTATTGAACATTTACAAAAACTAATTGCAAGCGGTGCAAGTGGTGTAACAAATGGCTCACACGCAGAAAAAGGAAATGTTGAGGTTAAATTTTGTGATAAAAAAATAACTGAGTGTTGTGGAAGTAAAGTTAATTATGCGACTGAGCAAGAGATCGAACTTGGTTTTGGTTTTGCTTGGCAAGTGTCGATGTATTATGGAATACCGTATGGAGCCGAACTAGGAATACGAGGAAAATTATTTGTTGGACTCAATGGAAAACTTCAACATGAATTTAATGCCTGCCATGCAAAAGCTTCTTGCGGAAGCCTAGGATTAAAAGTTGAACCGGCCCTAGCAGTATATGCTGAAGTGCTGGCCGGCCTTGCGGGTGCTGAGGGTGGAGTAAAATGGAATCCAAACATCACGGCAAAACAGTGTTTTGCTAAACCAATGCCAAAAATGTCCTTTGTTGCATCATGGGGCGAACTTAAAGTCTACTACTTACTCACTGGAGCTTGGGTTTTTACAACAGAGGGTGAAGCGGTCGTTTATGATTTTGGATCAAGTGATACATATTATGCTCAAATTTTTTAAAACGTTCCTGAAGACCAGTCTCCTTTTTGTTTCCTTAGGTCTGAAGGCCGAGGTCATAAAACTACCTATTTTCCTTGATGGTGCCTCACCCGACGTGGCAAATCAAAAAGGCGAGTTTTATGTCTATGACATTAAAGGGAAACTTAAACCAAGCCCGATTATTCCACAGAAATTTGAAAAACCATCAACAATTGAGCAACTAATAGCTTCAGTCATTTATTCGTATCAGCAAGGTGATGTTAACTTATTTAAGTCACTTTTTGATACTCAAACTCAAAAAAAATTAGAAGAAATGGGTGAGAAAATATTTTTGGAGAGATTTTCCTCCTTCAAAAATATTTCAAATTGCACACTCGAGTCCTATTTTTTTCATGAAGGTGGCTTTGTAGCACATTGGAAAGAGGCTAAGGATATGGGCAAGAGTGATCTTGTATTTATTAAGCAAGAATCAAACATTTTTAAGTTTAGTGGCTTTGCGAGTAAGAAAGAGGATTATCGTTTTCTCAATATTTCATACTACCTAACCTTCCCTGATTTTAAATATAATAAAGCGACTGTTTTAGATAATATTGATCCTGCTAAAAAAGATTTTTCACTTACAGTCAAAAATACGTTTCAGTATGTGACCTTTTTTAAAAAAAATGATAATCGTTGGCAAAAAAGAACGGTCCTCAAGGATAATGTCTCAGGAAAATATCAATTTAATGACAAGGATCCGAGTGTCGGTCTAGTGAAAATTGAATTCCAGGAACAAAATTTCACTCCAAACACCGAGCACGAGATTCTCGTTGTAGAGAGTACCTTTCCTATCGCCTATTTGCCTCTTAAATATTCTGCCTCAGGCCAGATAAAAGTAAAAGTCCCCTAAAGAAAGTTTATGAGCTTAATCGCCAATTGATTTTTTGACTGGGGGATAACTTCAAATTCAGACTCAGAAAAATTTGGTGCTCCTAGAAGGATTTTTGGATTTTGTGAAAAACCAAATTTTTCTGTTGGGACTCCAATAATATTTGTATCAAGCTTTTGATTTCTATTTTCATCTAAGAAAACGGCTATTGCATAGGTGCCAGCTTTTAAATCAAGTGCCACTGACATTTCTTTTGAATTTGCAGGGACAGGAAAAAAGCGACGAAAAACGGTCTTTTTATTTCCGTCAGGGAAGGCATCCGGATCATCAAAAACGGCAATACCTAGCTGCCCACTAACTGAAGCCAAATTGCTAATTTTTACAGAAACGACCTCGGCCTGTACCAAAGAAGACAAAAGTAATAGGGCCAGAATCGATAGTTTAAACATAATGAGCTCCCAGTGTGAGAAAACGATAAAATGAAAAAGGCAAACAAGGGATAAAATCAGACGTAGTATGAAAGAATTCCCTAACCTAGATCATTGACAATTAATCTTAAGAGTCTTGTAATGGGGATATCATATTGAATTTACGATCGGGAGCTCCATGAAATCTATGGCATTGATTCTTATGCTTTTATCTTCCTCTCTTATGGCAAGTGAGTGTTTACACCAAACTCAGGATAGACTTTGTATCAACCTCGAATGGGTTGAGGGACCGTACCTGAATGCCTATTCTAAAAATATTGTCACTTTTCAAGACATAGATACTAAAGAATTTAAGACACCCAAGTCCCAAGTGAAATTTTTTGGTTGGATGAAAATGGGAGGCCATGAGCACGGTACCCGTCCTCTTACGACGAATCTTCTTAAGGAAGGAGTGTTTGAAAATTCTCAAATTTATTTCATGGGTGGCATGATGGGGACTTGGGAATTCAAACTAAAAATTGGGCAAGAAGAGTTCGTCCTTTTTACCATGAACACCTAATAAATTAGCCTATGAAATTTATAATCTTCTTATGTCTTTTACCAATCCATCTCTGGGCAAGTGTTCCTAGTGCTATTAATGGATTATCCATTTCTGATGACATAAATAAAGAAATACACTTTAAGGATGCTGAATTTGCAACAATCGTCGTGTTTCTCTCTGCTACATGCCCATGCTCCGATAGCCATATACCCTACTTGAAAAAGCTTAAGGCAGAATTTCCCAAATTTAATTTTGTTGGGATTCATTCAAATATGGATGAAGATGAAAAAGTGACCAAAAAATACTTCCGTAAAGTGAGTCTTCCCTTTGAAGTAATTCAAGACACTGATGTTAAGATGGCAGATTCCTTTGGCGCGAACAAAACACCTCACGCCTTTATCATTTCCAAAGAAAATAAGATTTTATATGAAGGTGGAGTCACGAGTTCCGCGAAGGCCCACGAAGCAAGCCATTTTCACCTTCGGGATGCTCTGAGTGATCTTTCAACTGGTAGGAAGATTAAAACGAAAGAAGTCAGAACTCTCGGTTGTATGATTTCTAGGGAAAAAGAGTCATGAGATACTTTTTATTTTTAATTATCCTGTTTCTTTTCTCATGCGCAAAACCCAATTATATTGGCCCAACTGAGCTTACAAGAACCGGCAACCCAACAATGGCCGCTTGCCCTTTTTATTTTCAAGAGGAGAGGCTCTGCCTCTCCTATAGCTGGAATCAATTTCCAAGCGAGGAGTCTCTTGGAAGTTTTACGATGAAATTCTATGCTGAAGAAAATCCTAATACCTACATCTCTCCCAAACTCTCCCCTTCAGTAAAGCTCTGGATGCCAAGTATGGGCCATGGCTCTTCTCCAGTTATCATTAAGATAGTTTCAGAGGGAATTTATGAAGTGACAGATGTTTATTTTACTATGCTTGGTGAATGGGAGATACGCTTTCAGCTAAAAAACAACGATGAAGTCATTGAAGAAAAAATTCAAAAAATCACTATATAAAATCTTATTGCTCTCCGGCCTGTTAATGACGAGTCTTGAATCTGATGCAGCTTCATGCTGTGGTGCTGGTTTTACCATCCCTTCAATAATAACTTCAGATGACAAGGCCCAACTTGCGGGGCTTTACACATATTCAAAAATTCACGCGGATGTTTTAGCTGATGGAAAATGGCGAGAAAGAAAAGAAGATGATCATACCCAAATTTTTAAGTTAGAAGGGGCGCACATCTTAGAAGATCGTTGGCAAGCGGGCCTATCAATTCCTTTTCAAGAGCGAACAAGATCAGGTGTAGTAAGCAATCAATCTAAAGGGTTTGGCGATGTGACGGCGCAAATTGGCTATGAATATCTCCCTGACTGGAACTATAACCCCTACCGCCCAAAAGGAATTGGGTATCTCTCACTGATTGCTCCAACAGGAAGATCAATCAATGAATCCACTGACGGTACTGGTATCGACAGTAGAGGAAGAGGATTTTGGGGTATTGGTCTCGGTACCGTTTTAACCAAAAACTGGCGAAGGTGGGATGCAAATTCAAATTTTGAAGTTCACCAATCATTTAATAAGAAAGTAAAAAATAAAAGAGTCCATGGCATCTTAAAACCAGGCCGTGGTGGAAGCTTCGCTCTAGGAAGTGGATTTAACTGGAAGTCCTTTCGCCTAGGTGGACTGATCAATTGGGTTTATGAGGATCCCATTGATGTGGATGGGACCCCTGCTTCATCAGGACAACTTCAGAGATACACCAACGGCACAGTTATTTTAAGTTACTTAATGGAAAACAATTCAACTGCCTCCGTAAGCTACACGGACCAGACAGTGTTTGGCTCTCCCAGTAATACGTCTCTAAACAAGTCCATCACTGTCTTTTTTCAACAAAGATGGCAGCGCTAGGACTTTGCTTTTTTAAAGTAATAAAACACAGGGATTCCCGAAAGAATGAACGCTAATCCAATCATCGTTGATTTAGGAGAAGTGTAAATTGTGTTAATCAAAAGTAAAACTCCCACGACAATAAATATAGCTGGAAGAACTGGGTAGCCAATTGTCTTGTAGTCTCGTTTGACGTCTGGACGAAGCTTTCTCATCCTGAAAACGACACTCGTGACCATCGCATAAAAAATCCAGGCAGAGAAAACGACATAGTCTGTTAATTGATCAAAGGTACCCGATAAGGCCAGCATAATTGAGACAGAGGCCTGAACCATAATAGAGGCCACAGGCACACTTGATCTTGCACTAACCGTACCTAGTTTTTTAAAAAATAATCCATCGTGGGCCATTGCATAAGGCACACGTGCACCCGTCATGATGGAGCCATTCATAGCACCTAAGGCAGAAAAAACAAAAGCAGCCGACAAAATTGTTGCTCCATAAGTACCTAAAAATGTCATGGCCGCTTTTGTGGCCACTGGAAGAGCATCTGGAAATCCACTTGAGTTAGAAGTAAGAACTTCAGAAAAAGGTAAGGCATAAAAATAAGCAATATTTGAAATACCATAGATGAACAAAATGGCCAAAAGTCCCACGCCAAAAGAGATTGGAATATTTTTTTGGGGATTTTTTATTTCTCCCGCAACCATAGAAAGATTATTCCATCCATCATAGGCCCATAGTGCAGCGAGGACAGCTGTGCCAAAGGCAGACCATCCAACAAAGCCCTCTTGCCCTGGTGTAAACTCTCCGAAATGAGACCAACTTACTTCTCTAGCGAAAAAGAAAATTCCGAAACTCAGTCCTAGAATCATGAAAAGCTTGAGACCCGTCATGAACGAGTTGAGCTTCCCACCAAAGGCGACACTAAAGCAGTTTAAAACAGAAAATAGAGTGATGACCAAAACCGCGGCAAGATCTTTTCCACCAAGAAAACTTAAATCAACCATCCCCCCCATAAAAGTGATGGCCCCAACAGCATAGGCAGCAATTGAACCAGGGGAGCCAATCCAAAATCGCATCCAACCATAAAGAAAGCCCCACATCTCCCCATAACCCTCTTTGAGGTAGATATACTCACCTCCTGCATCTGGCATGATCGATCCAAGCTCTGCATAGGCCAGCGCACCCGTGAGGGACAAAAGACCGCCCACAACCCAAGCAAGAAGAACCCAAGTGGGGTTACCAAGTGTTTGGGACATCGTTGCCGTTTTAAGGAAGACACCTGTTCCAATAATAGTACCGATCACTAGGGCGATGGAATCAGTTAACGTTAATCCTCTAACTAGCTTACTCATAGGGTCCTTTTGGTTTAGTCCCTATAGAAGAACAGAGGGGTCAAGAAATTGTCAAGAAGTGAGGGAAAGAAGGCAAAAAAAAAGGCACTCCGAAGGAGTGCCTTAGATATAAATTAAGCTTCTCGAATAACGTACTTGTCTTTTCCGTCATCCACCATTTCTTTAAGCTCTTTACCAACTTTAAAGAAAGGCACTTTTTTTGGACTTACTTTTACGACTTTACCAGTTTTAGGGTTACGTCCTTCGTAAGCTTTATAGTTACGATTTGCGAAAGAACCAAAACCTCGAATTTCAATTCGCTCATCATCAAAGAGGGCCTGAATCATGCTATCAAAGCAGATATTAACAATCTTTTCTGCTTGGTGATGAGGAAGATTCGCCTGTTTCTCAATTACGGCAATTAAATCAGCTTTCGTCATGTCCTACTCCTTCTATCAGCGGCCAGAGATTAATATGAATTTGAAAGCTTATCGGGTCTTTTTCTAAATAATTTAGTCTCCGCCTCAAACTCTCGGCAATGAGAGCTTTTTGCCATGATCTCAAATCAAGCCTAACCTACTGATTCTACTCAGTTTAAACTTAAAATATTCAGTCAAATTATGTCTAAAGATAGAATGACTTAAGTAAAGGACTCATCTCATCGATAAGTCGTTGAGGATTAAGGATTATGCACTCACGATTGCACGGAAAAATTATTCAGTTGATATGCCTAGGCATCTTGTCGGTATTTTTTAGTGCCTGTCAGGACTCGATGCCTTATGTCTCAACTATCGCTCCTGATGCAAGCATTAGCGGAAATTCACCTGGCTGTACAAGCGCTCAGACTGAAGTGACAGCAGCTGATGGTACAGTTTCATGTGTTGATAAAACGACTATACGTCCAGATAATGCAATCAAATTTAAAACTGATTTTTGTGGATGTAAGGATGGTAAGGCCGTGACTTACGGCAACTGTAATTCATTTTGCTCCGCCAAGAATACTAATGGTGCGGGAATTTTATACGCAAATTTTAACGTGACTGAAGACATCTCACTAAATTCAAGCCTTACCTCTGTCAAAGGTTGGTGTAACATTGCCCTACCGGATGAACCGACGAATCCAAGATGCGCTCTCAAGGCAAAAGACGATGATGGGAACGAAGTGCTTCTTGATGTGGAAACTGGCAGTAACAACAATGCATTAACTATCAATATCGATAAACTCTCTGAGGATAAGATCTACGTTCTTACCTTAGTTGAGACAGTTTCTGGTGCAAAATCAGACTCAATCCAAATTGTAAAATACTCAAGTGATCTGCCTATTTCAATTCTTGGACCATTAAAGAACGCTCCTGTAACTCAGTTTACTTGTCTTAAGCGTCCTGCCTCTCCAGACGTTGAAACGAACTTTCTTTACTATGATTCTGCCTTTAGAATTCACTTCTACTTTCTTCCAAGAATTCCACCGAATCCTATTCCACCTGGAACCGATCTCGTTTGTCATGACTTCCTCAATACAAACTATGGTCTAATTGATGATATCCTTTATCCTAGACTTGAACAGATTCCTGGTATCTTTAATCTTTGGGATAAAACAGATCCTCGTTTTTACGACAATGACGGTAATGGAAAAACTGATATTAATGAGCTCATTATTCAGAAAGCAAAAAGCTTTGCAAACATAACCCTACCGAGCACAATAAACTTTTTCATGCCGTTTGAAGTAAGTATTCCAACAGTAACTTCTGAATCAGGCTCTGGTAATAATTCAGGATCATCAACTTCAACACCAACATCTCAGATCCTTGGCTACTACATGCTCCCATGGATTGATCCTACAACCTATCGCTCTTATTGCTTAAACAGCTCTCACTACAATAGTTCAAATCCACTTTATAAGGCCATGAGGGACATTATAGGAGTCGACATGGAAGGGATCTACGTCGGTAAAAAAGCGCCGGAAGTTGTTTATGACAGATTAAATAACGTAGTGACTGGGCCGGATGATTATCTCCTTATACGCGAGACAGATCTGAAGCAGGTTTGGTTCTATTTTAAAAATGGAGTTCCAACTGTTCCCTCTGACTCGATTACTTATAGTGATCCAGTTTGGTTCTACTACCCACTTAATAAAGCTTCCCCATTTGTTAAATCATCTACTCAAAGACTCTATCAAATAACGGGATCAAGTGAGTTGAGGGATCAAAATATCAGTCAGAATGCTTCCACCTCGACGGGGTTATCGACACTTTACCCGCCACACGACAACAAGATTGGTTGCATTCCAAAATTTTAAAAATGCTTTAAAATGATAGTTAGAGTGGGCGCCAACTCAATAGAAAAGAATTGATAGAAAATATAAAAATAAATTGAGTTGAGTAAGAGATTAATGGTCATATTCCATCGAAATCTTCTCAAGAAAGGCCACTTAGGCTTAACAAGTCTCCGCTTCACAAATAATCCAAAAATAAAAAACGCAATCCATAAATAGCCAATGGTTTTAAGGTCCTCCTTGCGAAGCATGACACCTAAAAGACCATGAAAGGCCTTCTTATCTCTCATTAAATCTACTGCGATGTCTAGCAACACCGGGAATTGATCAAAAAGACTCCCTAGTAAAGTTCCACGAGATTTAAAGAAAATCATCTCTCTGACCTCAGAAGAAGGGAGATCACTGAATATTCCATCTTTAAATGTATTTTGAAGAATACCTATAACTTTTTTATCAAGAAGAGCAGCTGCATCAAGCTGGTTATGACCCAACTTTTTAATCTCTTCAATCGGATCAAGGATGGGATCCTTGAGGGGGTCTAGGGCCTTTTCAATTTTGGCCACTTTTTTAAATCTTTGTTCCTGAATTTCCTCTAATTCTTTAAGATCACTATCATCCTGATTATTGACCGCTGATTCATTACCTTCAGGAGGAACAATCGTTTCTTGAGCACTCACGGATGGAGCCTCTGATGAAGCTTCTGATGAAGCCCCCTGAATAACTACGCTACCACCTGCTGAAGAAAGTGGCTTAAGCTCTGCCTCTGCCTGCACTAAAGCAGACAAAGACAGAGAGCCTAAAATAAGTATAAATAGAAATTTAAACAGAAACTGAAGCATTCTTATTAGAGAATTTCTCAGTAAATACTGTCATTGGAACAGCAATGAAGATGGTCGAATAAACACCAAGAATCACACCCACAGTCATAGCAAAGAAAAAGTCATGAATAACACTTCCGCCCCAAAAAAGCATCACAAGTGAAACACCAAG
>CANHJD010000020.1 GCA_947461145.1 Bacteriovoracaceae bacterium | reverse complement strand
CTTTACTTTTATCAAGTGTTGCCTAAAATGTAAATGCAACTAAGTCGCATTTACATTTTTGGAGTTTCAATGATTCTTTTATCAGTTCTATTTTTCTCCGCAATTTCTTTTTCACAGGATGCGAGCCTTGAGACAATTGAGATCACTCATAAAGGTACCTCTAATACTCTGGTGGATTTTGTCCCAAGTGTGACGACACTAAAAAATAAAGAGTTAAAAAAACGTCGCGAGAATACTCTTGGTGACACCTTAAAATCCGAAGTTGGGGTTCAGACAAGTTCCTTCGGTCCTAATGCCTCTCGTCCTATTATCCGTGGTCTTGATGGGGATAGGATTCGTGTTCTTCAAAATGGACTAGGGGTGCTAGATGCCTCATCTCAAAGTGTGGACCATGCAGTTCCAGTGGATACTCTTATCATTGACTCCCTTGAGATTGTTAGAGGGCCTATGAGTATGCTCTATGGTTCGAGTGCAGTAGGGGGTGTGGTTAATATTAATACAACTCGAATTCACTCAACTTATGAAGAGGGGGCTATTCAGGACATACAAATATTAGGGGACTCCTCTCAGAATGCAGTTGGGACTGGAGCAAAAATTGATTATGGTTCAGAGAATTGGATGATTCATTTTGATGGTGGATATAGGAACGCAAATAACTTAAAAATTCCAGGCAATGAGTACTCTGATCATGCTAGTCCTGCTCAACGGGCCGAGCATGATGGGAAAAATGAATTGGACAATAGTGGAAGTGTTCAAAAATCAGTTGCCGTGGGAGTTTCTCGGATTTTTGAAAGGGGATTTTTAGGACTCTCACTTTATAAGTTTGATAATTTTTATGGCGCTGTTGCTGAAAAAGAAGTTGATATTAAGATGAGGCAAGATCGTTTGGAGTTACATGGTGAATACCTTGTTCGAGGCAATTATTTAAAGAGTGTGCGCTTAAAGACAGCTCAATCTGATTATGGTCATCAAGAATTTGAAAGTGGTGACGCGAAAACAGCTTTCAACAATGAAGGCAATGAGAGTCGTTTAGAATTCATGACCGAGTCCGAAAGCATTAAAGGGATTAGTGGAGTCCAATCTCAAATTTTTAATTTTGGTACTGACGGAATAGAGGCATTTCTTGCTCCCTCAAATAATAGAGGTCTTTCTGCTTTTACTCTTCAGGATTATGCAGCCGGTGACAATGTTTACTCCCTAGGAGCGAGGGCCGAAACTTCTTTTGTAGAGAACCAAGAAAATCAGAAGAGTCGTAGCTTCAATGGTTTTAACTCTTCTCTAGGCTTTAGACATAGTTTTTCTGAAACTCACGTGGGTTCTATAAGTCTAAGCTATACTGAGCGATTACCAAATTTTCAGGAGCTTTATGCTAGGGGGATGCATGTAGCGACCGGAACGTATGAGGAGGGTAGTGGCTCTTTAAATAAGGAGAAGGCTTTTGCCCTGGATCTTGGACTGAAGTACACATCAAGTAGTGTGCAAACAAGTTTAAGTATTTTTGCTCAAGAATTTAAAGACTACATCAGTCTTTTTAAAACTTCAGAACTATCTGGTAATAATGATGAAATCTCTCGCTACAGTCAAGTTGATGCTCAGTTTTATGGATTTGAATTTGATGGGAAAAAGGCACTTGGTGAAACTCCTTTTAATGTCATTCTCAAGGGAGATTTCGTTCGAGGACGACAGAAGCATACTGGAGATAACCTTCCTCGCATTACTCCACCAAGAGTGACTCTTGGTTTAGAGATGTTAAAAGATCGCTGGGTTTATGATGTTGAAGCCCAATATAATTTTGAACAAACCTTTACGGCCGAAAATGAAACTAGAACGGATTCATTCACACTTCTCAATGCCAGTGTCTTTTATGATCTCGTAAAAACTGGTGGTAAATGGAGTTTTTTTGGTCGACTTAAAAACATCCTTAATCAAGAAGCAAGATTACATACCTCACTTCTTAAAGATATTGCCCCACTTGCTGGAAGAAATATATCAGGTGGAGTTCAGTACTCTTTCTAATGAAAGAGTACTAACTCACAACGAAGATCAGTTGTTGAGAATACACCCAATGAAGCTGTCTTAATGGCGACCATCTTCTTCATCATATCAAGATTTTCTTGGGCCAATTTTTCTGCTTCTGCTGATTCTTTTGATGCAATAATCGTCGCTAGATCTGGATCACAAAGTTTCTTTTTAATCGCTTCAAGGACATAAGCCTTTACATCTTTTGCCTCATTAGGGCGATCTAGCTTGCCGAAAAAGTTTGTCCATGTTGTGGCAGTTCTCTCTGCACTTGCGGCATATGAAACAAGCCCTGTGACGGCCTCATCAATTTGCGAGGCAATTTCAATCGGTTTCCACACTGGAGCGGATGTTGACTTTGTATCAATCAGCATTTCTATGGCCCGTGCCATTCGGCTTTCCCAGAAAGAGAAAGGATCATTTGTTGCATCAGATTTAGTACACTCAGGAGACTTAAAGAGCAAAGTTAGTTTATCTGAGCCCTGGTCCTCATCGGTACAGAACCAATTTAAATTTTTTGGTTTCATTCCTCTATATCCGAAAGAAATGGCCATCCTGTCATATTCGCCAATGGCATTAAGATGTCTGAATGGACGTCCAAGATATTCCATAATTGATCTTGAGACTGAGCCAGTTTCTCTTGTTTCTGTTGCACCAAGATTCCCTTTAAAATTATGACGGAGACCTAAATTGTGTCCAAGTTCGTGAGCAAGCATCTCTCCGAAATATCCAGTCATATACTGCTCATAAGTGACACCTTCAGGAACAATTTCAAAATTGTTTTTGATCATCGGATCTTCGAGTTCAACTCTCTGCCCGTGAACATTCATTTCAAGGTTCTGACCAAGTTTGAGTGCAAATTTAACTTTTCTTCTCTCTGCCATTTCTTGATCCGCTTCACGATTAAAATCTGCAATAAGCTTGTTGGCCTCAGCATTTCTTCCTGCAGCGATGAGTGATCTTGCTTTTGATGATAATTGGAACCATCTTGTATAAAGTTCAATAATCGTTGGACCCTGAATAAGGACGTTCGCTGAGAGAGTCTCACCAGTAAATTGATTCGCTATTGATGGGCCAAGACCACCATATGGGGCCTTGTTATCTAAATCCCATTCAACAATATTATAGCGAATATCACCCGGTATAAGGAGTTTTGATCTTGGATCATTTGCCTCAATGAATTCATAACTTAAAAGATTTCTTCCAATAATTTGCGTGAACTCTTTATTCCAGTTTTCAAAGGCTGCAGCAAACATTGTTTGGTATTGCTTTGGAACGTTTTTGATGTAGTACTTAACAGTGTTCCCAAAATTCGTTGTGGAAAATCTAGTGATTTTAGTTTCTTTGCTTCTTTCGGTCTGGAAAAAACCTACCCCTTCTGTAGGGGTGCGAGAAATGAAAGCAGGATTAAAAGCTGAGTTAAGTTTTAAGTACCATCGAACTGTAAACTCCGTGATCGGTGTTGCAGGATTCGTAGGATTTGCTCCAACAGGGATCATTTTAGTTTTTACATCAAAAACGAGTGTCGAAAGAGAGTAGTCAAAAGTTGTAGTAGATGATGAGATAGCTCTTAGTTTTGTATAGGCACCTGTTGGATCCATCATCGTAATAAGATCAAGCTCTTTGCCAATAGCGGATAAGTCTAAAATGACTTGATCCTTAGCTTTATCCACTCCCACAATTGGGAAATTAATGAGTCCCACTTGTTCGGATTCTTCATCACATTTTCCAGGGCATCCAACTAAAGTAATCGCAGGTTTGCCGTCGATAGTTGTGGTCATTGTTCTGACGTGTAGGGGAGATAGATCTGTCAGTTTTAATGCCCCCAATGTATCATTTGATTTATCTGAAACTTTAGTGATGACTCCCCCAAAAATACTTTGTTCGCCGATAAGGCCAATAGGCAGACCCAAAAGAAGAGATTTCTCTTTTCCTTGTCCTGATAGCATTGTCTTATTTTGAATACTTTTTGCTGGTGTGTTTGTGGAGGGGAGATTATTTAATAATTCATTGGTTTCAATTGCACTTGCTCCTAGAATATTTCCCGCGAGTCTTTGCATTTGAAATTCACTTTCTGAGAGGACTTGAAGCTTAATATTCTCATCACCAATTTGCTCATTAACTACCAGTGATTCATTGGTGACAAGGTTGCTTTTTCTTTTTGAGCTACTATTTTCTTTTAAGGGATTAAAAGGCAGATCGGCCTCAACTCGCAAGCACCCTGAAGCCAGAATACTGAGGGTCGCAACAGAGAGAACTGATCTTTTTAACTTTTTCACTTTCACTCCTCTAAATATAGGTAGGGGAATGATAGCCTTAAGATTCCTTGTGATGGGATAAGTGGATAAAACTTACACTGTTTTTTATCGCCTTAAGACCCCATTTCTTTTCAAACCGCACATTATTTATATAATTAAGGGATGATTAAATTATTTTTATTCTTTTTCATGCTTCCTTTCACTTGTGCTTCAGTCTTGGACCTCGATCAATATCCTGAAGATCGAGATTATACCCAGTCTGATAGAGGAATGAGGCCTTACAGGGCGCTATCAACCTATAAAACAGGCCATTTTGTTCTTACCTTTGATGATGGGCCTCACCCGACTCGAACAACTCAAGTCTTGGATGTTCTAAAGAAACATGAGACGAAGGCGATCTTTTTTGTCCTTACTGCTCAGATCAATGAAGAGAATTTTCCACTCATTAAGCGAATGCTCGATGAGGGCCACCTCATCGGGTCCCACGGACTCACCCATGACCGGGCAGCTGATCTAGACCAAGTGACCTGGAAGGCGAGAGTAAAGCAATCCTTTCTTGATCTGGCCCAATGGCACAAGAAAGCGGGTCACGCTTTCACAAAGCATTATTACCGTTTTCCTTTTGGCGATTATGGAACTCGTCCCGACTATCACCATATAAACGCTCTTAAAGAAGTTTCAAAAGAATTAATGGGTGAGAACTGTATTCACATGGCATTTTGGGATGTTGATACGGCCGATTGGGTTCCTGGCATGACGGCCCAAGAAGTGGCGAATAATATGATCGTTCATAATGAAGGCGGGACTTTCATTGATTTTAAAAGAGTAGGAAATACTTATATAAAAAATCCTATTCCACTGACAAACCCTCCTTCTGGTGGAGTCATTCTACAGCATGATATTCAGGCTCCATCCGCTGGGGCCACAGATCTTTTTATTCAGTATGCGAAGGAGCGGGGCTTAAGTATTCTGCGAATCGATGAAGTCGACGAGTTCCGTATTACTAAGAGTTGTCAGCTCTAGATTGATTTGTAGAAGGCGATATAGCGCTTCATAACGTGACGTGGGTAATCTTTCGGCCACACATTTTTATTGAGCGCCATCTTTACTGATTTAGGACCCATGTTATAAGCAGCTAAATAAAGTTGGCCGTGGTTATCAAATTTTTCTCTCAACCATGCAAGGTATGCTGTACCAAGCTGAATATTAGCTACAGGATCTCTAAGAGTTTTTTCACCATTCCATTTCATTTTCATTTTTTTCGCCATCCATTCACCAGTTGCTGGACGAATCTGCATCATACCAATTTCACCAACAGGGCCAATGGCATGAGGGTTAAAGCTTGATTCTCCAGAAATGACGGCCATGACGAAATATGGATCAAGACCATGGGCCGTTGCAGCTTTAATAACAGCTGAAGTCACAGCACGTGCTTGAGATTTATGTTTTTTAGGTAGACCTTTTGTCACAGTCGCTAAAATGTTTTTTTCTAGACCTTTATGCTTTTCAAAAGAAGAAACAATGCTTCTTTTGTAGCTCTTACCTAATAATTCACGAGCATGGTCTATTCTGACATTTTGCTTAATGCTTGCGAGGGATCTAGAAGGATCACTTGCAGCAAAAGTTAGAGTAGTAAGTGCGAAAATCATCATAGTTAAAATTGTGTTTTTCATACCAATCTATTGAGCAAGGGGGATGCCAAAAGAAACCCTTCTAAGGCCTTAAAATCCCACAATGAAGTGATGAGAATTTTGCCACTGATAAGAATTTTGCCAGTCAGGCATGTGAATTTAGGGGGTTATGCAGTTAGGTGGAACGACCCCTAACTGCTGAGATTAAAGTCCGAGCGTTATGAGATTGATATTAAGCAACTACGGTGACGAGGGCGGACATGGCCTTCTCAAATGTCTTGGAATGATATTTCTTTTGAATTTTTAAGAGAATTGTTGCTCTTTGTTCATAATCAAATTCTGCATCAAAGAGATGAGAAATAAATTTTTGGCAAACTATGAAAATGCAAGATAGTTGGTTGAAGCGATTACTTTCAATTTTAAAGGGAAATCCTGAACCGTCTGGACGCTCATGATGCTGTTCAATGATCGTAATCGTTTCGGATGGTATGATATCTCTTTTTTCTAACAGCAGTGCTGATACTTCTGTTGGGTGATTAAGAATTTTTTGATCTAGAGGGACTTCATCAAGCTCGTAATTTTTCAAATGCTCAAAATCTTCTTTACTCAAAGTAATGTCACAAAGAAGAGAAGCAAGGGAAGCTTTCTCTTTTACCTGAATACTTGCCCAAGGAAATTTATCAATGACTCTTGAAGATAGATATGATGTAAGCACACATTGCATAAATTCTTCAGAGCAATTCTTTTTGAAGCGCTTGATGAAGGCAAAAATACTTGGTGACTCATTCAGAAGTGTAATAGTCTTCTGATTAATTGAAGTTAGTATTTCTACAGATTGTTTATCAATACCTAGCTGCTTAACAAATGTTTTTATAATTTCAAACGAGTGGTCTACAGTTTCAACTCGTTTTTCATCAGTAGTTTTTGGATCGTAGAAGCTTTTTGATGAAAGGCTTTTTTGAACTTCATCCAGTACTCTTTTACAATCTAGCTGATTAATATAAACCTCTTCAAGATCCTTTTGCTGTAAGCGTCGGAGAATATCGACAAACTGATCATCGTGGTAGTTCATTTTGACAAATTTGCCATTAACGTAAACGTGAACTTCAATCCCTTTGAAGTTCGAGGCAAATTTAATCAAATGAGTAATTTTAATCTTGATAAGATTGTTTGATTCGTTAAGCTCGCTCATTCTTGCAAGTATATGGCATAAGTCATATTTTCCCCCAGAATTCTTTTGAACAGATCTTGAACACTATTTTTCACTGGCAAGCTTCTTGCTCGTAATGACTTGATTTATTTCAAGGGGGGGGGTTAAAATGCGCAATAAAAAACCTTTTGGGCAAAGAAGCCACTATCAAGATTCCAATGGCTTCAAACATTCTCATGGTGGTAGAGAAAACTACCCATCTAGTTCCTGGGGCAGGGCCAGTGAGTTTGGAAGGAACACTGAATTTCGAGAATCAGATACTTACGAGCGACCAGAAAGGCAAGAGCGACAAAAATTTGAGCCACCTACGCGAAATGAATTTCGATCGCGAAGTTCTGAACCTTATGTTGGAGGAGAGTTTTCTAGCAGCCAGTACGGGATTGGGGGAAAGTACCATGGCGATTGGATAAGTCACGAAAGTCGCGGTTATGGTCTCTCGGCTTTTGGATTTAGAGGCAAAGGGCCTAAAGGCTATGAAAGATCTGATGAGAGAATTTTTGAAGATGTTTGTGAAGCACTTTTTCATTCGCCAATTGTAGATGCGAGTGACATCGAGGTTCAAGTGAAGGAAGGAAATGTGTATTTGCGAGGAACCGTTGGAGACCGTCACGATAAACGAGAAGCAGAAATCTGTATTGAGCATATTGGCGGAGTGGTCGATGTAATGAACGAACTGCAAATAAGAAATATGTCACATCCTTCCCATTAGATCGGGGCAAATAGTCCTGTGGGTAGGGGATCTTATTAGTCGGTTTTTAGTTATTAATGAAAATAGTAGTTTAACTTCCTTTCTGAATGCCGATGAGTCCTATCAGGAAGGGAGTATTAATGAAGCCTTATCACTTCTATGTCTCATTTAACCCATTATTTAATGAAGATAGTGCATGGAAGACCCAGGCCCATGAATTTCATCAAAAGCTTTTAGAAAAAAAACAAATAAATGAATCTGCAAAAATGTATTGGGGGAAAATCCAGTTATCTGAAAATTCTCAACCTGTAGTCGTTTCTGATTTTAAGCAAGTTCATTCTGAAAATCTCGAACTCCAAATGGAGACACATGTTTTTATTACTGATTACCAACATTTGTGGGTGGGAAAAGTTACAGACGTGACTCAAGATGCCCCTTCAGATGAGGAGACTCTGGGATTTTATAAAAATAAAAAAGTAGAATTATGGTTTGGAATATCAGACTTTGATTTACTTTCAAATAAGGCAGAAGAAACTCTTAGCTTGATAAAAAAACTCCATGTCGACAATGAGTATTATGATTTCAAAATTCAAGAGATTACGCCCTTTATGCCTTCAATTCGCTTTCCTATTATTGTGCAAGATCGCTCTCGGGAAAGATACTTTAAATCCTTCACTGGGTCACATGCCCTAAGAGTCCTTGAAACTAATCCTCTGGTATCACAATCGGGTCCAGGATTAAAAATAGATGAATTTATAAAATCGTTTGTTATATCAGAGAAAAATTTTAAACACATGCCTGAGTCTCTTCGATTTCAGATAACGAATGCTGAAGTTCTTTTAGTTGAGGCGCAGTCCGGTTTTCAAAAAGATCGAATTAAACTCGAGCGGGCCATACTAACTTATTTGAAATGCCTTGAAATCCTTCTCAATGAGACCTTTGTAGCACATCTTAAGCAGATGGAGGGATATCGTATTTGGGTTACAAAAGATGAGGAATCTCCCAAATTTATTAGATCTGCTTTGGATAAAGATAAGTCAACATTGATAAAGCTGCACCAATCAAATGGATGTTTTAATTTAAGTCAGATAAAGATGTTGCTAGATACTCCTTCCTTCTTTTCCCATACTTCACTTGATTATGTATTCCGTCAACGTCAGGCCTTTTGGGAATTTTGTAGACTTGAATTGAGACCGACTCTCAAGAATGAATCTCTGATTGAATTGAGAAATGATTTGGCCTCAAGAAATAAAACTAAGGCGCACGAGCGTGAATTGCTTTTAGTAAGAAACATCTTATTGGGAGTTGGTGGAAAAGGCATTTTTAATCAGATCATAGAAAGCTGGTTTGATGGTCATGGGGATTTGAAAAAGAAGTCTGCTTAATTAAGCCGCAATTTTATCTGGCCAGAGTTTATTCATTTCTTCGATGAAGGGATCAATCTTTTCTTTCTTATAACCATTAGCTTCCATTGCAGTGATCATGATTTTCATACACTTATAGTCTCGAATATTTTTATTATAAAGCTCAAGTCCAAATTTAACCATGCGATTGTTATCTTTAAATTTGAGAGAATCTACGAGGTAATCACTAATTAAATAGTCTTGATCATTACGAGTTTCCATCGAGAAACGGGATAGAAATTTTTCAGCTTCATCAGGCATATTGTGCTCGATAAGAATATCAATAATAGCTTTTGGATATTTAGTGAATTCTGAACATGATACTGCAATATTCTCAAAAAGTTTTAGTGCATCTTCCTTGGCCTTATTTTGAAGGAAGTATTTGCCAGATACATACATTCCTGCACCGATGAAATTGGTAGAGCTTGTTGGTCTTTCATCTAGAGATGTGAAAATTTCATAGTAGAATTGCATGTCCTGATAATTATTAGTTTGAACTGCCAGTCTTACAACCTGCTCAAGTCGCTTCGGATTTGCCGGAAAATATTTGGCAACTTTTTTGACTACTTCGTAGGCTTCAAAATATTCATTTTTTTGCATCAGAATATCAAAAAGACCCGTCAGACATTTAAAATGAATATTGTTAAATGAGAGTCCTTGTTTAAAAGAGCTTTGTGCATTTTCTGCCAATTGCTTAAGGAATTCTGCCTGACCGATATAGAATAACGCAAGTGCCGGTTTCGGATTTAATTTTAGAGCAGTTTGAATTTTTGCAATAGCTTCTTCGTACTTATCTTGGGCAATGAGGGCCTTGCCTTCATCAATAATTTGAATATATTTTGGTGGTTTTACTTTTAGCGTAATTGTATTGATAAGATTTTCTTGGATACTTTCAATCGTGTAGGGCTTGATAATGTATGAATCCACATCTTCTTCAGCAGCTTTAGCAACAGTCGATTGAGTCATATCCGATGTGACTAATATCATACATATGTTCTTACCATTTTCTCGCTCTCTGATGAGTTTAAAAAGATCAAACCCTGAACCACCATTGATAAAGTATTCCGAAAGAATAGCACCAATGTTTTTCGAATTTAAAATGTCGACTGCTTCATGAAAACTTCCCACTGCATGAACCATGTGACGTTTAGAGCCTAGGTCGCAAAGGAGCTTTAATAAACGGCTTCTGGATGAGGGATTTTTATCCACAACCAGTATTTCGTTCTTTTCTATGAACGATTTGAATACAGCTTTTTTATCAACGTTGCTCATTAATGCATTTTTCTCGCGTAGTAATACCTGAGATCTTTTCGGAAGTTAGCCAAGTATTCTTAATGAAAAAACAAAAGGCCACTCGAAAGTGGCCTAATATATAATTGAATTACTCAATTTAAATCTAACTAATGAATTTTAATATTAATAAAACCTAAAGCTGACCCGGACTAAAATCCTCAAGTTCAACCATATACATATTACATATTCCTGTCATACCAGTTTTTGATTTCATCCTACGTACCTCCTTACCAAAAAACTGTTATTTTACTTTTTAAACTTTTAACGGAATTTCATCATCTACTCCTAGGTTTGATGATGTCCCCGATTTCGAAATTATATTCGAATTTGCTGTTTCTCAAAGTCCCATCAACTTTCGTGATGTTAGAGAGGTGGGATTCAAATCAAAAATATTGAAATTCGTTGTTTTCGCCATCATTACGTGGCAATCATACCTAAAGTGACTGAATAAGAAGATCTGCAGATGCTTTGTTACAGGCCATGGGTACGTCGTAAACAACTGCAATCCTTAGGAGGGCCTTAACATCAACATCATGAGGATGTGGGGCCATAGGATCCCAAAAGAAAATTACTACATCAATTCGGCCTTCAGCAATGGCTGCACCAATTTGCTGGTCTCCACCTAAAGGACCGCTTTTATACTTTTTTACGGGAAGCTTTGAGGAGTCTTCAATTCTCTGACCAGTGGTTCCAGTGGCATAAAGCTCAAAGGTGGAGAGTTTCTGGCGATGGGTTTTAACCCATTCCACCATGGTCTGCTTGAGATTGTCGTGGGCGATAAGAGCAATCTTTTTCATTTATCTACCCATGTAGGAAGAAATGAATTCAATGTGGGCACACAAGATTACTACGGCAAAAAAGATAATCTTTAGGCACCAGTCACTATTTGCGAATTTATCAATTACTTTTTCCATGAACTCTATCTATAAAACTAATTCTGTCTCATCAAGTCCTCAAAAGATTAATGAAATAATTTCAGGTCCATGTAGCCTAAGTTACTGAACTATCGTAAGGTTCGGCCATGAAAAAAATCTTAGTTTTGATCCTTACACTTCTTATTTCTTTAAACGCTTTCGCCGATTGCAGGCCAATGATTGAGTCGACTTTAGAAAAGAAAATTATTAAGCATGGTAAGTTAGTGAAGGCCGGTAAAATTACTACTGGTGCTGTTTTCGTCACAGTGGGTGGATTTTGGGGGACGATGGGAGTGATTATGCTAGGTCCACTTTGGGCCGGGGCAGTTATTGGAGCTTCTTTTGGTGCATTTGTGGGAGTTCCTGTTGGAACAACTTTTGTTATTGTGAGTAAAATTCAAAAGCACAAAATAAAAAATCTAGGAAAGACGCTCTCAATTATTGGATCTGGGGATGAGCTAAATAATCTTCATAAAAAACTTTTATTAAACCACTCTGAATTAAGTCTTATTCAGCTCGAAGAAATTATCCAGAACTTAAATGAGGCAAACGCCCTTTGTGACGGCACTGTCTCTGGCAAGATGAGAAAAATTGCTAATCCTAAAGAGATCTATAGATATATTGATAACAGTTTGAGTCTTTACTAAAACTATGGCAAAAAAACTACCTTCTGGTCTTAAATTAATAGGGATAACTCCAAATATCCTTCTTAAAAATGTAGAGAACACCGCCCCTTTTTTATTTCAAGGGGAAATCGATACCACTGGTCCTAATCGTGCCTATTTGGCCAAACTCATCTTTTATAAAAAAAATCTCAAGGCCTTGGGAAACATCGATCTGACTGAATATTTTCATTTATGTCTTGCGGCCCATTGGACAACGGCCGGAACTTTTGTTCCAACAGATGTTGATAATCAAATCCGCGAAGGGCTTTGGCGCCATGAAACTGTTGGTGCCCATATCCAGCGAATGGCAAAACTAACTATTGAGTCTTGGCAGTGGGATTACGAGCAAGTCACAAATAGAAAATCTTATAATCCCGCTCGTGGTCAAGTCATGAGTACCCATGAGGGGACATGGCTGTCTGTTGCCATTGGTGGGTACAATGCACTTGTCAAAAACAAACAGCCTAAACTGGCCCAAGATTTGGCGGATGTGATTTTGGCAGAAATTGAAAAAGAAGAAAAACTACTGACGGAACTCAGAGAAAAAAGAGATCACATTAATTTTCTTCGTTCAACAGCACTTATGGCCCATAATTTTGGTGACCTTGATCGCGTGATGGATCAGTGGCAGATGAATCCAGAAGATGCTTTTTATAAACGTATTTATAAATTGGGTCACAAGTTAAATGAAAACTACTCACCAATTCTCGTCTACTCTGGAGAAGTGAATAAGGCATTCTTGGCCCAAGAAAATCACCGTCACATGTCGATGCGGCAACCTCGAGGCCTTAGAAAATCCTACAAATTTCTTATCCCGGTTGGACCTTTTATGGATGATTGGGGGAGAACTCTGGCAGAGTCAAAGATTTTAACCAATGAAGAGAAGGTGGAGATTCTAGCAGCTTTTTTTGAAGGCTTTACTCGTCAGGATCAGGCCTTTGGTTATACTCGTGCTTATCATGGTTTTATTCGCGCCTTACCAGAGGGGTTAGACACTCTCGGTCGGGAGCTCCCTTTTGATTTCTATCAGACTTTAAAAAAATCAAAGTTCGCCACGATTGCTGAGCAGGAGAGGGAAGAGTTTGAAGAAGGATTTAAAAAGAAATTAGAGGGCCATATTTGCCCAATAACTAATCTTACTTTTTAAATAATCTAATTCTTAGGCCCATAGAGATTTCTGGGGAGAATTGCGCCCCACCCACTCTTGAATCATAGCCACCTAGAAAGCCCAAGCTTATGTGGCCTGTGATGGCCCGCTTACCGCCTGAAATCCCGACCATTGGCCCCATTTGAAAGCCACCTTCACCAGGCAGGCCTTTATAGCCACGAACGAGTCCACCATAGTAAATAGAATTTCCAAACGGGTGCTTTCCGTATTCTGCACTAATCGCATTTCCCCCAAGGCTTCCTTCTAGGTTGGCAGAAATATGAAATTGCTGTTTACCTTGTCGAAGTTGAGAGTAGGTGAGTCCTGCGCCTAAAAGCCACGGCATACCCATATTAAGACCAGCATAAATTAAGTGATTTCGCTCCATCGGGCGATCTGAAAGGATGAGTACGTCCTCACCTTGCTGACAAACAGTGGCCTCGAAATCTCCACCTGGAGTTGTGATCTGATGGACATCGACAGGAGAGTCCTTGTCACAAAGCTCGTTTGCTTCGGCGTAAGAGTAAAGGGAAAGGGTAACAAGTGTAAAAAGGATGAGTGTATTCATGGAGGCATCTTACTCTTATTTTTAATTGCTTTGCAGATTTTGGGAAAGATCTTCAGAGGGTGTTAAAACTTTTGACACCCTTAGAATTGATTACAAAGGCGACTCATAAGAGACATAAGCGTTGCTATACTTTGAGGCATAACTCTAGCAAGGACTCATTCATGAAAGTATTTTTTGGAAGCCTCTTATTCGTTCTTTGTTTAAACACATTTGCAGCTACTCAAAATGTACTTACAATTACTAACGATATTGACACAAATATTATGACCATTACTGTTCGCGATGACGGAGCAGAATTCAAGACAATGACAAAAGAAGAGCGAACAAACACTGGAAGCCTTGTGAATAGAGGGGAGTTTGATTTAAAGGACCTTCAAAAAGCACAAACCATGCAGGTTAAGTCCGGGCGTGATATTGTTAAAATTAAATTCTCAAGTGGTTTTGATTCTGTCTATGGTGGGGCCTTTACTATGAACTATCTTTTCAATGGAGTTACCGGAGAAAGAAGAAATCTGGAACTTGATTTACGTAAAAATGGTAGCAAATGGGAAGTTACGGTAGGAAACAAACTAACCAAGAAACTTCACGTAATCGGAAACAGAAAAGCAATCGTTGGTGTTGTAGGAATTGCTGAAATTCAAGTTCGATAAATTCTACTAAGTCATGGGGTCTTAGAGGACCCCATGTTTTTTTGCCACTTGATCAAAATAAACCATAACATTTTTCGCCCAGTTCCGCTTATCAATGTAATTACCCGGATAAAAGCTCTTCTTAAATCCATAGGCCACAACATCTTTCAAATGCTTGATAGGAACTTCAAAATTGTCCACAAGAAGTTTAAACTCTCTTGAAACAGTTGTATCTGAAACAAGCCTGTTATCTGTACAAATTGTGAGCGACATTCTGTTCGCGAGCATGTGCTTCACATTATGATTTTTGATATCCTTAATTTCAGGATTTGTTTGAAGGTTTGAAGTAAGACAAACTTCAATGGTTGTGCGCTTGTCGGCCACAAAAGAGATCAGATCATTAATATATTTTTTCTTGTCTGAAATTTTTGGATCAACGACTTTATTTTCTTCAAACAGATAATACCCATGGCCGATTCGATCAGCGTAGCAATCTGTTATCGCCTGAAAAATACTTTCAGCCCCATAAGCTTCCCCAGCATGAACAGTCTTATGCATGAAGTTTTTATGAGCGTAGGCGTAAACCTCGTGGAATTTAGCACAAGGGTAACCTTCTTCTTGGCCGGCGAGATCGATACTAACAATTGGAATATTTTTTTCGTCACGAATCTTAACCACGGCCTTCACCATTTGAAGGGCAGCTGCCGTGACAATTTCCATGTGGTTTGAATATTCCATGGTTTTATAAAAACGCGAGTAATAAGGCGAGTAGCCTTTAGGACCAAAATTTCTCATCGCACAGCTGATAATACCATAATGAAATTCTGGACGAGTTCCTGCCTTCACATCTGGGCGATTGTTGTGCTCTTTTTTAGCGCGCTCAAAACCCTTATATGTGGCCTCCATGACTGTTTCCATGGTGAGGCCTGCTTCAACATCCATCATGAGTTGTGGAGCAAATCGCGGTTCAATGTAATAAACATTTTCGTTTTGGTTATCAATCGCTAGTTCATAGGCCACGCGCTCGATATTTTCTAGATCTCTCAATGCAGCACAAGTGTATTGAAAGCCATGAAGGTATTCACCAAGATTGGCGTAAGTCGATTTAAAAACTAATTCACGAAGCCCTTCTTCAGTATAAGAAGGCATCTTGATATTATTTTTTTTCGCCATCTCAATAAGGGTGGGAATACGAAGTGACCCGTCCAGATGAAGGTGAAGGTCAGATTTAGGCATGTCTTGGATAAATGCGTCAGAGTATTTTGTCATAAGTGACTCAAAATACTCTGACGAGAGCTATTAGGAAATAACTTTTTGGTTAGAAACGAGATTTTTCAAGCTTAGAAGTATCAAAACCATCTTTTTTAGCAAGGTCTAGATATTCTTTAACCACTGATTCAGGAATTTCAACTGGTGAACGTGACATTAGCCAAAGAGATTTACGGTTTCTTGAACCTACAAGAACATACTCGTAATTCGGATCTAGCTTCATGATATTGTAGTCACCCTTAACTCTGAAAAGGCGAGTAAAGAAGTTATTGAAAGTCACAATAAGTTCAGCATTTGTTTTGAAATTTGTGATAACTGCCTGACCTTTAATTGTATTTTCACCTTTAGTTTTCAGACATGTATTGAAAACACTAATTGTTTTTGCATCAATGATTTCATACTCAGCTGTTTGAGCGTTACACTTGCGGGTAAAAAATTGCGGTAGAGAGTAGTGAGCATACCATTTACCAACATATTGAGAGACGTCCACATTTGAAGCCGTCGTAATTGATTGAGCAAAAGTGGTACATGAAAGACAGATAAAGAGGATGGCGAGAAGCTTTTTCATTTGAACCTACTGGCTATGAGTTTATTAGTTCTTAAACTATATGTTTGTATCCTGAGTCGGGGCCATGTTACCATAGACAAAACGTGAACATCACTCTAATCATGTAATTTTTTCATGAGGAAATCCCCATGCTAACGATCTATATCGATGCAGATGGCTGTCCTGTTAAGGATGAAACTTATAAAGTTGCAGCTCGCTACCAATTAAAAGTCTATGTTGTGGCAAATAAGCGTATTAATACTCCTTTGCATTCCTCAATTGAGATGGTCGTCGTCAGTGCTGGCCCCGATGAAGCTGACAACTGGATTGCTGAAAATATCGGCGAACATGACATCTGTATTACTACGGATATTCCACTAGCGGATCGTTGTCTCAAGAAAAACGCCAAAGTTCTCGGGGCACGGGGAGATGAGTTCACTGAGGATATGATCGGTGAAGCTCTTGCAACTCGAGAGCTTATGAAAGAGCTTCGAGAAATGGGCCAAATCGGGGGTGGCCCAGCTCCTTTTCAACCGCGAGATCGTTCTCAATTCCTTTCAAACCTTGATCGCATCATTCAAAAAATTAAAAGAATCAAAACTTAGCCACAAGCGAAGTCGATGAGAGAAAGTCATAATTTTTAATCCCCTCAATGGCCGGTTGATTATCGTAAAGACCGAGATAGGCCACCTTAAGTGAGAAAACTGAATTCAAAATTGCCGTCAAAGAAACCTCTCCATTCACAAGATAATCTTTCCCATCGGTAAAATTTGGGATGTACTCTAACCAAACTTTGTAAGTAACAGTCTTCGAAAATTTATCAAAATACTCATTATAAAGTCTCGCCTTGTGATCGTAGGTGTTTTCGATGGGGTCATACCTATCTTCAATTGAATAACGATAAGTAAGTTCAGAAAAAAACTTTTTAAGGTCAGATTTCATGTAGTAGTAAGTTGCTCCGATGTCGGAGTTATATCTCGCATTGATCCCCGTAAAACGGTTTCCTTCAATAATCTCTCCAAAGATGAAAGATATTTTTTCTGAAAGATCTCTTCCGTATTTCGCATTTATATCCCAATTACGAACGGATACTCCATTTCCTGTTTCACCATAGGTATAATGACCCCCAAACTTTAGTTGGTTTAGGTTCCAGGTGTAGCTATTGGTTGTTTTCGCATTTTGAGTTTGAACTTCTGAATTCCCACCTACGTAGACAAGAGCGTACTCTGATTCATTTGTAAATTGGGCAAAAGCATTTTGAGTAAGTATAAAAATTGCAAAAAGTATGAACTTCATTCTGAGGCCCTATTTTTTTTGAGCTATTTCTTCTTTCATGATTTTTTTTACAAAAAGAAAGATCAGAAAAGCGACGATGAGAAAGTCGATACATGAGCCAAGGAGCTTACCGTAAAAAATTCCATTAAATTGAAGAAGTCTTATATCAGAAAGTCCAGCCTTGGCCAAAATGGGTTGAAGAATTAATGGCATGAGTAAATCATTGACTAAACTTGTAACAAGTTCATTCAATTTACCCCCAATAATGACGGCGATTGCCATTCCAATGACGCCATAATTCTTAAGAAAATTAAAAAAATCTTTTTTCATTTTTGTTTGCTTTCTTTTCCAGAAAAATGGCCACCTCTCGGTGACCATTTTAACGGTTTCCCTCAGACCATTTTTGCTTTCGCCCAAATTTTCTTCGGTCAACAGTCGAAAAGAAAGTATCAATCACTTCAAACTTTTACACGAAGTTTAACCTGAAATTATCCTCAAGATCGCAGAGTTTTCAGCTCAGCAAATTTCCAAATGACAAAATGTCCTTTTAAATAAGCTCAATTTAAAATGCTTCTTTTAAGGAGAAAATATGCAGCCAAAAAAAACCGTATTGATTACTGAAGCGACTAAAGACCCTGGCCTTGAAGTCGCAAAATTTTTTGCTCTTAGTGGGGATAAGGTTATTTTCCTTTCTCATCATAAGGTTGTAGCTGAGGAAGCACTGAGAGCGATAAAAGAGAATGCGCCCGAGTCACATGTGGTTTATGAACATGTTGATCTTGCAGATCTTGAGGACGTAGAGAATTTTGCTTCAAAATTTTTAGCTGAACATGAGGAATTACACATCCTCATAAATAATTCTGAGATTACTTATCTTGATCAGAGGGAGGAGTCAGCTCAAAAGCATGAAATGATGTTTGCCTTCAATTATCTTTCTCATTTTGTCCTTACTGCGAAACTTTTTCCACTGCTTTTAAAAACTCCGGAATCACGAATTGTTTTTGAGAGTTCTTTAGAATCAAGAAAAGGCGTTTTGGATTTTTTTGACCTTGAAGCAAGACAGTTTTACGATTCCAATAAGGCTTATGCTCAATCTAAGCTTGCATTGCTGATTTTTGCGAGAGAGCTTGACCGACGTTTAAAGGCGACCAATTTACCTATTAAAAGTATCCCCGTTCATACAGGTGGTTTTCATACTCCACTTCTTTCTCGTTTTCTCAATTTTGCGCTTGGGCAAGCTCCAAAACATGCAGCGACACCACTTATTTTTGCCGCAACTTCATCAGAAGCTTTAAGTGGCCATTACTATGGTCTTGAGGGAATGCACAAAGTGTGGGGGGCCCCTGTTGATGTGGATTTTACATCAGAGGCCAGTAATGTTCTTATTGCTGAGAGGCTTTGGGATATCTCAGAATCAATGAGTGAGGTTTATTTTAGCATCCACGACATGAGTAATGTTATACCATTACAAGACATTAAAGGAACTCGACCGGAATTTCATCCATAGGGACATAAGATGAGTAAAATTACAGGTTCTTCAACATTGGAAGTTAAGTACACCATAAAAAAGGTACGTAGCACCTCGAAGGAGATGAGAGGGGAGCTTATCCTTGAGGGGGATACAGGCCGATTTGATATCTCTATTCCAATTCTTTCTTTTCTCTCGAGCGATACTGATTTTGATCAGCACATGAGAGAAGTTGTCGAAGTAAAGCTTTTTCCTGTGGTCCGTGGAAGTGGGGAGATTTTAAAATCGGCTATGAAATCAAAAAAATCAACTGTTAATGTATTGATTGATTTTCATGGGGTGAAAAAACACTATCCAGTTCAATTGGAAAATAATGGTAATTCGGCGAATTTCACCCTTGATCTAGAGGCACATAAAATAAAAAGGCCTTCTCTGCTTGGTATAAAAATTAAAAATGAAGTAGCAATGAGTTTTACTTTGAACTGGGAATCCTAGGCTGCTTTTTTATCCGCTTCCTTTGGCTTTGCTTTTGTTGTAATCACTAAAAAAGGTCTCGGGACTCTTTCATATAATTTTTCGGGGGGAAGTACTGGGATTTTTTCCAAGGAGTGAAAGATGACCTCCTTGGTTCTCGAGCAGATTAATTTTACTTCATAAAGAACCATATCTTCTTTTAACGGTCAGAGATAAAAAAATCTTCACTTGTTTCAGTTGTTTAGTTCTCACTTTTTTTCTCCAAAAAAGTATTTTCTAAGTTTATAATCCTAAGTATATGAAATTCACTTTATTAAATATTTTATGCTTAATTCTTTTGGCTTCATGTTCAACTTCCAGGCCAATTAAATCTAATTTAACCACAAAATATATACGTTCTGATTGGCCTCATTGGAGTGATCGAGACAAAAATTGTCTCGATACGAGAGCAGAAATTTTGAAACAACGCTCTTTAGTTGAAGTTTCTATGAACAAAAAAGGATGCAAAGTTAGAGCAGGAAAGTGGAAAGATTATTACTATCCAGAAATCCACAATCTGGCTTCTAAAGTGGATATTGATCACTTGATCCCTTTAAAGCATGCTCACGAAACAGGGGCTTCTCAATGGAGCACTTCTCAGAAAGAGAAGTTTGCAAATGATCCTGAAAATCTGGTGATTACTAATCGTAGCTATAATCGACAGAAGGGAGCGAAAGGAATTGATGAGTGGCTACCTTTGCATAAAGATTATTCCTGTAAATATATTGCTGATTGGATAAGGCTTAAGACAAAATATCATCTGACAATTAGACCAACTGAGAAGCAATCGATTGATTCACTTAAAAGAGATTGTCGCTTTTAGCGGCAAGAACCTTCGGGGTAGATTTGGTGACATTGCGAGAGGCATTCTTGATCGGTTTTTGCTTTTTTACTTGTGACTAATCTAACACCTTTGTAGTCAGCTTCTAGGTCAAGCCACTCAGCATTTCCAGGGCCAACAATGTCGGCCAGTTCTTTAAAAATTCCTATTTGAAGCACGTCAACACTTGGACATCTTAAGGTCAGGAGGCATGAAACTCCACAGTGTTTAAACTTATCAAAATGCCCACTAGACTCAACAATTTTTCTTACCTCTTTAGCGTAATATAGCGAACAGATCGCCTTTTTTTCAGCTTGGGCCGAAAATGAGAATAAAAGGGATAGGATTAGTACAATTCGAATCATACATGTCAAATCGGCTACTTTGAGCAAGAACTTAAGCAAAAAAGGCTGCTTTTTTATAAATAGGGAAGCAAAAAAGTCCCTTAACCATTTTTCAAGTGATTTATTAAATTTTTGATAGAATTGAGTCGTTGAAATCTAAAAGGGTTCTTAAAGCGACCCGACTACAGGATGTGGTATGAAGGTTCACTTTTTAGGTCACTTATTTCTTTTTGGCCTCATTGCTTGTAACAACAGCGCTCCCACAACGTCATCGGGTTCAGTAAGTTTTCCGTCAAGTGGTCCAGACCCACTTGAAGAATATATGTGGCACCTCAAAGACACAAATTCCCCCTATGTTAATGGCGAGACTCCATCGAATGGAGAAAATATCAATCTAGGTTCTGTTCATTCAACTGCGACAGGAAAGGGAGTTAAGGTCGTTGTGTCTGATGGAAGAGTAGCGATGGATCATCCTGAAGTTAAGGCCAATGCCAATTTAACTCTCTCAAAAGATTATCGTGTTGCCTCTCCCTATCATGGTTATCCTTCCTCTGATGATAACTACGACAGTCATGGTACGGCGATTGCGGGTCTGGCTTTAGGGATTCAAAACAATGGAGTTGGCGGCTATGGTGTTGCTCCTGAGGCTACACTAATTGGTTACAACTATCTTTCAAACTCTCAATCTGCTTCGCAAACCTTAGACCAGGCCGAACTTGTTGGGTTTTCCGGAATTTTCAATTACAGCTATGGTTACGATACTTGCATGGTAAATGCAGAATCATTTTTAGATATCTATGCCGATAAACTCCGCTCAGGGAGTGTTGGTCATAATCACATTTATGTGACTGCTGCTGGGAATGATTTTTCTGGTACCCAAGATCTCTGTAATGGTGATTCAAATGTGAGCTACTTTGGGAATGCAAATTTTGATCAGGCGAAAACTTACCCTTACCAAATTGTTGTTGGAGCAAATAATGCGCTTGGTGAAAGCACCGATTACTCAACACCCGGTTCTAATGTTTGGATATCTGCCCCAGGTGGCGATGAAAGAATAGGATTAATGATTGCTGACCTTGTAGGCTGCTCTAAGGGCTATACCTCCTATGGATCGCTTCCCTTTGATATTAAAAATTCAACTCTAAATCCTTACTGCTCTTTTTTCTCTCTTGGAATGGGCACTTCTTTTGCCACTCCTCTTGTGGTTGGATCAATTGCTATTTTGCGGGAGATAAATCCTGATTTCACTTGGCGAGACATTAAATACATCCTTGCCTCAACGGCAAGAAAGATAGATCAGTCAGCCTCAAATACAAATCATCCAAACAATGAGGATTTATCTGGTCATAATTACCAGCTTGGTTGGCAAACAAATCGGGCTTCCTTTTCATTTCATCCTTGGTATGGGTTTGGACAAGTGGATTTAACCGCGGCAGTGGCCATGGCACAATCTTATGGCGTGGACTTGCATGAACTTAAGACCACGGATACGATGGAGGATCTCGCTTCTTATACATCTGGTTCGATCAATCTAAATATTCCGGATCATTCAGCCACTGGTACAAGTTCAAAAATTAATATCTCGAAACATAATCTAATGATTGAGCATGTTCGCGTAGAAGTTAATATTACGCATACTAAGCCCTCAGATATTGGAATTGAGCTCACATCTCCAGGTGGAATGACCACAAGACTTACCAATATAAATAGCCACATGGTGGGATCCAATTTGACTAATGTTCATTTTGGAGCGAATGCGTTTTATGGAGAAAGAAGTAAAGGTGATTGGACGTTAAAAGTTGTTGATGGATCAGCTGGCACTACAGGAAAGTTAGTAAGTTGGAACATTTCGATTTTAGGAAACAGGGGAGCCGATCTCGTTGATACAACTGCGCCGTTAGCTCCTTCAAATTTAAGAATCTCTGGCTCTTCACTTATTTGGTCGGCATCTGCTTCAGGTGACCTCGCTCGCTATGAGCTGTGTATTAGGCCAGTTTCGGCCGGAGAGACCGGGTGTAGCGATACAGATTGGCGTCACATTAATTCGGGAGTCACTTCTCTTGTCATTGGAAAATACTTTCTCAATGGAGCGACTGGCTTAATGGTCAGCGGTCAAAGTTATACTGCAAAGATTCGAGCTGTTGATACAAGTGAAAATGAGTCCACTGTTGTGGATATTAATGCTCCTTGGACTCATCTGTGAAAAAGGTTTTTTTTGTCTTAATTCTGATTGGCGTGTTCATAGTACTCAGCCAAACTGAAGAAGAGATTCGGCCGGTTCAGATCGTAGAAGTTAAGCAGATTCCAGCAGAACCTCCAAAAAAAACTCCAAATGAATCTCCCAAAGTGACTCAACGAATACCCGCCCTGAAGAAAAAGGAAATTCCAGGAAGCTTCCTGGAGGATTTTCCTACGGAAGAAGTTCGTTTCTTTGATACCCCTATTCGTTTTGTCGAAGGAGTCCGTGGTACCTATAAAGAAGTTCCTGGAGCAACCCTTTTGAAAAAGATTGGAAGATTTTATTTCTACTCCGGAGAAGTTGAAAAGAGCAGTGATGTCGTTTATGACCCCGAGAAAAAATCCTATGGTCTTTTTACTGGTGAAGTCATCGTAAGGGGAAACTTCCAAGCGGTTGAGGATTTTCTGCAGAAGCGAGGTCTCGAGATTCTCTACCAGAACGAAGCCATGCAAAATATTATTTTTAAAGTATCAAGTTATGAAGAATTAAAAGACTTGGGAGATTTAAAAGATATTGCAAAAGGTAGCATTCAGGCAGATATAAAATTTTCAAGACTCAGTAGCCGTTAGTGAAACATTTCTAAAAAAGCCTTCTTACTTTTGAACTTATAATTTCTCAGGATTGATTTCATATCAATTTCAAAACTCAAAATGGTTTTGTCTTTTGAAACCTCGTTCATTTTGAATTGAGTATGGGCAAGTAAAAGTAGCCCGAAAATGTGTTGACGTAACTCTCGATCAAAAAGGTAGCGTTCAAGATCTCTCTTGTCTGAAAAATTCACAGAACTTGGAAAATCACATTTCTCCATAACAATCGGACAGGCATTAAAAAACTCTGGAGATAGGCCAAGTTCTTGGTAGAGGTTCTGAATATTTTTTAGGTAAGCCTCTTTTTGATCATGACTGAAGATAATAAATTTCTTTTTTTTCAAATTTTCAAATGAACGACTTACGGATGTGACAGGTGCCAGATATCCATCAGTTTTTTTAGTTGCGAGATATGGCTTTAAAAGAGAAATGTCTAAATACGGGGATTTTTGTTCCAGAATTGTAAGCTTAAAGACGGGAAAGGTTGTTTTTGGTGATGTCGCTATTCGGGCGAATTTAAAATTTATGAAATGTACGTCCTCAGTTGAAGAAACCGAAAGAAGCTCAAGATCGGATTCATAATTTTTCACAAAACTGATGAAAACACCGGGTTTGTCAGCGAGCTCTTCAAGGTAGCGCTCCTGAAAGCGACGGGACCAGTAGAATTGAGGGAGAGTTACATTCTTATCGTCTTTATTCCATTCGATTTCAGGATGATTATTGCCACACTCTAATTCTTCATTTTTTAGTTTAAAAGAACTGCATTTAGCACTTCGAAGATCTGAGACATCCAAGGTGCTTTGGGTATAGCCCATGAGATAGATTGTTTTAAGGGCCTGGGCCTTTGCACTTAAAAGCATCTTCTCTTGATCTGATTTGGATGCCTGATGATAATCAAGCTCAAAAGTCAGGTTGAATTTTTTATCAATTGATTGCTTAAAGTCCAAGAGAGATATGGGGATTTCCGTTGGGCGGAGTTTCCTTACCAAGTTTAAATTTTTAGGGCTACTGCAAGAAGAGAGAAGGGCAGTGGTTATAAGAGCTCTAAAAAGATTCATGGGGTCCCTGATAGATAGATAAGAATTATTTCACTAAATTATAACGGGATTTTAATAATTTTAGAAGCAACCTCTAAAGGGGTACCGGTTTTGACAGGTTGTTTTAATCCAATCAGGTATGGGTAAATAGGAATTGCCATGCTCTATATAATCAAGCTGGCACCTCATGATCATCTCCTCTTGGCCACGGCACCTCTTGGTTTCTTCTTTACCGCAGGAGAGAAGGATAAATAGAGAAAAGAGAATCATCGTTTTCATTTCTTTATTATAGAACCTCAAATGGACAAAGAATGTCTGCCAGACTTAGTATTGTTATTAACCCCTCAACTTAGCGAGACTCTTATGGATTTAAGCACAATTTTACTCTGTTTCGTTCTGATCACCACCATCTTAACTCTGGTTTTGGTTTGGAGTGCCCTAACAAGAATGGAGTCTGGTCTTAAGGAGGACTTTCGCTTAAGCCGGGAGGAGTTGAATCGTTCCATTAAGGATAGCCAAAGGGAGCTTCGAGAAGTTCTGGAAAAATCTCTCAAAAATGTTCAGGAAAATTTTGATCGGAACGTGGATTCTTTTAATAAGCTACAAAAAGAAAAGTTTGCAGATCTTGAATCTCGCCAAGTGAAGCTTGTGGAGACCACGGAGAAGAGTCTTGAGAAGATGCGCGAGACGGTAGATGAGAAGCTTCAAAAAACCTTGAATGAGCGCCTTGGACAGTCATTTGAAACTGTAGGCAAGCAGCTTCAGGCCGTGCAAGAGGGCCTAGGAGAGATGAAAACTCTCGCTTCCGATGTTGGTGGACTTAAAAAAGTATTAGGTAATGTGAAGATGCGCGGAGGAATAGGGGAAGTGCAACTTTCCATGCTTCTCGAGCAGATCCTGGCCCCAGATCAGTATGAGGCCAATGTAAAAACTAAGCATGGTAGCTCTGATCTCGTCGAGTTTGCGATTAAGCTTCCTGGGAAAGAGGATGGACTAACCCAAGTTTGGCTTCCTATTGATGCAAAATTTCCGAAAGATTACTATGAGCAACTCCAAGAGGCCCACGATTCTGGAGATATCGCGAAAATTGAAAGCGCCCAAAGAAATCTTGAGGGAGCTGTCAAAAAAATGGCGAAAGATATCTCCGATAAGTACATTGACCCTCCTCACACTACAGATTTTGGTATTATGTTCCTTCCGTTCGAGGGGATTTATGCTGAAGTGGTGAGAAAAGCGAGTCTTTTAGAAGATCTCCAGCGTAATTATAAGATTATTGTGACAGGCCCAACCACTTTGGCGGCCATATTAAATAGTCTCCAGATGGGATTTAGGACCCTCGCGATTCAAAAACGCAGTAGTGAGGTGTGGAAAGTCTTGGGTGCCGTAAAGACGGAATTTGATAAATTTGGCGGTCTAATAGAGAGAGTTCAGAAGAACATTCAGACGGGTTTGGACGATTTAGACACCCTCGTGGGCACTCGGACGAACAAAATCAGAAGTAAATTAAAGTCCATCGAGTCACTTTCTGAGGGGGAAACAAGGCTGGTTTTACCAGATTTAGCTAGTGGTGAGAGTGCTGAGGATGAGGTTTAGGAGTCAAAAAGGGCGTATTTTTACTTTTTTGCCACGGAAAATGCATATCTGATCATTTTAAATTTGATCTATCGTAATAAAAAGTTTTATCCTATCAATATTGAATATCAACTGATGTACATTTACCCGGAGGGTCTCATGGCTAAGAAAGCACCTGCTAAAAAAGCAACTGCAAAGAAAGCAACAACTAAAAAAGCTCCTGCTAAGAAAGCAGCAGCAAAAAAACCAGCTGCTAAAAAAGCAACTGCAAAGAAAGCTCCTGCTAAGAAAGCAGCTGCTCCTAAGAAAGCTGCAGCTCCTAAGAAGAAAACAGCTCGTAAGCCAAACGCTGCTTTCATGAAAGCTATGACTCCATCTGCTGAGCTAGCTTCTGTAATCGGTACAGCTCCAGCTGCAAGAACTGAAGTTGTTAAGAAAATTTGGGCTTACATCAAGAAGAACAATCTTCAAAACCCAAAAAATAAAAGAAATATCCTTGCTGATGAAAAACTAGCTAAACTTTTTGGAAAAAAAGAAGTTACTATGTTTGAACTTGCTGGCCTAATTGGTAAGCACCTTAAGTAATTTTTGATTCTTCTAGAGGTCAGCAGTCCGTCCTGCTGACCTCTTTTTTCTTAATAGGAAGTCGTTTTTTCTATTAACTCATTTACAAAATTTTCATCCACTATCCCTGCTCGTTTAATCGGCTCTTTCATCTGCCACGCCTCGAGAATTTCAGTAACTTTTTCCCTTTTACATTTCTTTAAGAGACATTTTTGAGTTGAATCTTTTATTTTTACAAGGACATCTGTTTCAAATGAATTCATCTCGTCGGCAAAATTCTTTTTAATTACGTTAATCGGATTCTCCGATGCTGGAGTTTTAAATCCGGCTTCTTTAAAAAGACCTACAATTTTCTCTGCACACTTCATATTGAGATCTATGGTTTTGCGATCCTCATACAGATTACGTCCCAGATCATAAGCACCAGCATAATTCTTATCAGTTGAGTCATAGCTAATGAACATGTCTCCCTGAGTTGGTCGTATGATTCTCATCTCTGAGACTGAATCAAGGCAAGGTTTTAGCCATTTTGTCGTTCCTAAAGCGTTTAGGTTTTCTCCTAGAGCACTCATGCGTTTTGGAACTTTTGAAGCTAAGATACGCTCAACCACAGGGAGCATGGCCTCTGGGGCCTGGAGATTTACGGATGCTTTTGAGAGAGCACATTCACTTGTGTAGTCTTTATTGGCCTCACATTCCTTTATAGATGGGCCTATATCAACACCTGCAGCAGAGTTTAGTGCGCTAATGAGTTGATTCTCGGTATTCGCACAAATTCTCGCACTCGCAGTTTTAATAACGGATTGACCACCCTTATCGCAATACTCTTCTGTTTTTGAGAGTTCTTCTTCAATCGTCTTCGCTCTTTCATTTTTAAATTTTCTAAAACATTCGTTATTTTTAACAATGTTCTCTGCAGAACTGTATGACCAGATAGTTGAAGAGGTGTTGCCATTTGTGGAGGATGAAGAGAAATCTGTTGAGGAAAAAAGGCCATAGCTGCAAGTAATCCCTTTGCTACATTCAACTAAATGAGACACGCACCCCTCATCTGAAGCAATAAGGTCATTGAGTTTTGGCCAAGACACATCTTTCGGTTTACTCCATGGTTTATCCTTGAACTCACGTCCTTCAAAAATCTTATTTTTCATGTAGGCATATTTCGATGGGGCTTTTTTTAATAGAACTTCTGGGTGCAGAACATAATTTGCACAAGTTTCAGCATAGTCCTCTGCTGGCTGGGTAGAGGCATAACTTGAAACAAATTGAGCTTTTTCACTATGAACCCAGCTCGTTCCACCATTTTTTTCCGTTTTTTCTTTCCAGCCACTAAGTGCAGAGAAAGAAGATCCTTTTTGTTCGGTGGTCATCGTTCCATAGTCTGTTGCATAGTAGCCTTTAAAATCATGGTGATGACAAATTTCATGGATTAATACTTCTTGAGGCCATGATGCTTGATCATAGGGACTTCCCTTTGAAATAGTTCCGCCAAGGGCAGAGTCATACATGACTAGTTCGGCTTTCTTAATGTCTGTGATCGCTGGACTTGCAAAAGCTGCTACTCCCTGAGAGTGCATAGATCTTCTAAATCCATCTGCCATTCTCTCGATTGATTTGAGGTGAGGAAGAGACTTAAGTTGTTTAGGCATTTTGCTCGCTCCAGCATCTAGTTCTCTAATTTCTTTTGCAGACCATATTTGATCGGCCTTGCCTTGGTTGACTGTTTGATCAAGACTGAGAACATAGCCAGTTTTTGAGGCAAAATTAAATATCTGCATAGCTGCTTCTTTTGATTTAAGAAGTTTTTCAAAAGCACATTGAATTGT
>CANHJD010000019.1 GCA_947461145.1 Bacteriovoracaceae bacterium | reverse complement strand
GGAGTTGGAACGCGAACGGCATAGCCATCAAGTTTTCCAAGCATTTCAGGAATCACTTCACCGAGAGCTTTTGCAGCACCGGTAGAAGTAGGAATCATACTCATCGCAGCTGCACGAGCGCGGCGAAGATCAGTATGAGAGTTGTCTAGTATGTTTTGATCTGAGGTATAGGCATGAACAGTCGTCATTAAACCATTGATGATACCAAAATTCTCATGAAGAACTTTTACAACAGGAGCAAGACAGTTTGTTGTACAAGAGGCATTTGAGATAATGTGGTGTTTATTTGTGTCGTATTTATCAACGTTAATTCCCATAACAAATGTTCCATCAAGATCTTTGCCTGGAGCACACATGATTACTTTTTTTACAGTTCCAGTCATGTGAAGACCAAGCTTTTCTTTATCTTTAAAAACACCTGTTGCATCAATGACAACTTGAGTTCCATGAGCTGACCAATCGATTTCTTGAGGGTTTTTTAGATCATAAAATTTAATTTTACGACCTTGGTAGGAAATTTCACGTTTTTCTTGGTCATAAGAAAAGTCTCCTTTGAGCATGCCATGAAGAGAATCATGCTTAAGAAGATGGATGTATGGCATTGGATCACCAGGATTATTAATGGCGACAACTTCAATGTTAGTATCTTTGCCTTGAGCGATTTTTTCAAAGTAAGCACGTAGAATTGTTCTTCCAATACGTCCTACACCGTTAATACCAACTTTTACATTTTTCATAAGACTCCTCATGTCACTATTAGGGACAACTCATTTGGTTTCAAAATTCAAGATATTTTAAGCGTTTAGAACATACTTCAGTTGCTTGGTTTTGGGTAGCGGATTCAAGGATTTCCGTGTAGTCTAAAATCCTTATTTTAAGTACTTGACGCTAGTCGTTCTATCGCCCTTCAGAAGGAAGTCCCCTATGAGCAAACTTTTCATCGCTGATCTTCAAGGAAAAGAGGAGATTGAATCCATTTTCCTTGTGAAAATTTTCAATACCATGGAGGGCAAAGATGGCAGAAAATATTTTAACATTATTCTATCTGATTCGACGGGGGATCTGGAATCCAGGCTTTGGCAGTACTCCGAGGAAATAGAAAAACAAATAACAAAAAATTCTTTCGTTCGGGTACGTGGAAAACTAAATTTTTTTCAAGGCAGAAAACAGTTCATTATTTCTCAAATTGAAAAGCTCAATTCTAGTGAAGTAAATGAAGATGATTTTGTCATGAAGGCCAATCAGAACCCTGAGAAAATGTATAAAGATCTACTAGCAATTGTGGATAAACTTTCCGATGTCTATATTCGTGATCTTTTAAGAAATATTATCACTGATGGAGAAGTTGCCCGAAGATTAAAGACTTGGCAGGCGGGAAAATCCATTCACCATGCTTACAAGTCAGGTTTGCTCGAACATATTCTTTCTTGCTCTTATCTTGCAATCAACCTTTCTCATCACTATAAAGTGAATGAGAACTACGTTGTCGCTGGATGCATTCTTCATGATCTTTGCAAGATCTATGAACTTACAGATGGAATTAATGTTGAGTATACAGAGGAAGGAAAACTTGTTGGTCATTTAGTTAAAGGCTTAGAAATTGTAGATAGATATTCATATAAAATAAAAAACTTTCCTCATTACACAAAAATGCACTTAAAACACATTCTTCTTGCACATCATGGAGAGTATGAATACGGCTCACCTAAAATTCCGCAAACATCAGAGGCTTTTTTAGTTCACTTGATTGACATGATGGATTCTAAAATGGGCACAATGGAAATGATTAAGAAAACTGATAATTCAGTTGGTCACTGGTCAGGCTATGTTAAGCACTTAGATAGAATTGTTTATAAATCAGAATTACCTTTTTATCCCGACTACATTCAAGAAGAAGAGTATGAGGAAAAGCACGAGGCGAAGCCCGTTGCTACTGCACCAAAATCAAAAACTGCACCAGAGCCAAAAACCAGTATGGCAAAAATGCTGGCTGGCCTTAAAGTAGAGGAGTAGGACCAATGCGTATTTTTATCACAGGTGGAGCTACAGGAATTGGAAAATCTCTAGGCGAAATGTTCGTTGCGGCCGGAGGCAAGGTCGGTGTTTGTGGATTTCAGAACCCTTCAGAGTTTGATCAACTTCCAAACGGATTTAGTTATTATCAAGCAGATGTGACTGATGAGGCTGGCCTAAAAAATGCGATTGATAAATTCGCCCAGGATTTTGGAGGCATTGATGTTGTAGTGGCCAATGCAGGTATTAATCATCCTAAGACACTCATTCCAGATACTCAAAGAGGCAAGCAGGTCACACTCGTTAATGTAATGGGAGTGATCAATACATTCAATGGCGCCCTCCCACATTTTTTAAGTCAAAAGAGTGGCCATTTTGTTGCCCTTAGTTCCCTCTCTGGCCTTAATGGCTTACCAGGTATGAGTTACTATGGAGCAGGCAAGGCTTTTGTTTCTACTTTTTGTGAGGGGCTTGCAACCGATTTAATTCATCAGGGCATACATGTCACTTGTGTTCATCCAGGATTCATTGCAACTGGATTAACGAGCAATAACACGCACCCTATGCCTTTTCTTATGAATCAAGAAGCAGCAGCGGAAAAAATTTATAAAGCGATTATTAAACGTAAAACCCATCTTTACTTCCCAACTATCCCAGCGTTATTTATGGGTCTTTTAAGAAGACTGCCTAGAAATCTTTATTTTGCAATTATGAGAAGAGATTTATTGAAATTAAGGCACTAAAAGAGTCAGCTTTTTAGATTTCAACTATTAATTAAATTTGAAGTATTTCAAGAGGTATAACCTAAATTATAGGCTGTAAAACTGAATGGTTCAAAAATGGAGATCTCTTTAAGTCATCGTTTTTATGTAAATCTATAATCTATACTTTTAATAATTCATTTATCAATTAAGATTATGGGATATGAAAAAAGACATAAAAAACGATCAACCAAAAAAAGCGCCTTTTCCCAAGAAGTTGTTTGCTCTCATTTTAGATGCAATAATTCTCTATTTGGCCACATTTGCCGCTATAGATATCCTTGCCAAAGAAGTTTCACTTGAGAGTGTTTCAGAAATTGTTAAACAAGGTGTCCTAGGCCTGTATTTCATTTTTATTTTAGTGATTATACCGCAAACAATTTTCTCCCAAACGATAGGAAAATTTCTGATTGGTCTTAAGGTCGTTTCTAAAGATGAGTATAAGAGACTGAGTTTTTCTCAAACATTAACTTATAGTTTACTTTGTGGTTTATGGTCTGAATCAGTTGTGGTGGACATAAGATGAATAATAAATTTAAAAATGGATTCTTAGATATTCTTTTTTTCTTTCTCTACCATATCTTTGCTTTGGCAGGTTCTTTTCTTTTAATGATTTCTATAATCTATAATGTGAATCTTTTAAGCATTGATGACTTGCAAAAGTTTTTTAACGAGAAATCTTCGACCGCAATTACTGAAAAAGTTGAAAAGCCACAAATTGTTGCTTTGATAAAAAATTTTAAGGGTGAGGTTTTTGTTTCTCAAGGAGACTCCTCCCCTCGGCTGGTTAGTGCAGGTGAAAAGTTAATTGAAAAAAGCATCATCGAGACAAAAGAAAAAAGTACGGTCCTCATTTCCTTTTGTGAGAATTACTCCTGCCAGATAAGACTAGGAAGTAATACAAAAATTAATATAGATGACCTTATGAAAACGGATTCCTTGGATGACAATGAGAGGAGTGTTTTTAATATTATCAAGGGGATTGTTTCATTTGCTGTAACTACGAAAAAGAATCCACTAAATATCAAATTTAAGTCAAAAGGTGTGACTTTTGGAATACGTGGAACACAATTTGTCATTTACTCAGAAGAAGATAATAGAACCCTCCTTGCTGTAAAAGAGGGAAAAGTTGAAGTCGAAAATAGTTATACGAATAAAAGAAATATGATTACTGAAAGTATGGCCTATGTTGCTTTTGCAAATGGCCCAGAGCAAATTTCAACAAATAATAATTTAATAGATTTGTTCAACTGGGATATGGAAGCCTTAGACGCTCCGGAGCCTGAAATTGATCAATTGGTTCAGATGGTAGGTCAATCTCAATCAGAAGTGAAGAATGATTCTGTTGTAGTGAACCAAGCCGCTGAAGATCTCAAAATGTCACTTAATAGCGAAATCGAAATGTTTAAAAATCATAATCGAGAGGTTTCAGATCGGTTGGCAAATATAGATCAGTACTTAAAAGAGCTAGAGAAAAATTTTAGAGAGGAAAAGCCTAAAATAGATGAAGATATAAGTTGTCTTATCAGAAGTAGATTGAAGTGCGAATTATATTCAGAAAATCTACTTATGCATCGTGGATTTCCAAGCACATTCGGAACTCCTAAGCTGACTCAATTAATTATTGATGATTTACGACTGTATATCCAAGAAAAAGAAGCTGAAATTGCTAAAAACAAGAAAGAATTGGAAGAGATTCAAATCCTCCTCGCAAACAGAAATGAGATACTTACTTCAGCTCAACAAGATCTAGAGGCAAGTAAAGACCCTAATCAGATTCTATTAAAATTGAAGGAAAATAGACTTAAGGGCAAATGATTCGTTTCTAGTTTAGCTTTGGAAAGCACTTTAATGAATTTTGGAATACTTGCTTTTTTAGGTCCTCAAGATCGATCTTCTTTAATGCTGCAATTTTCTCGGCTATAAAGGGAAGATAGAATGGAGCGTTTTCTTTCCCACGGTGGGGGACAGGAGTAAGAAAGGGAGAGTCGGTTTCAAAAAGGATTCTTTCCGCTGGAGCAATCTTTACTACTTCTTGGACATTCTCAGCCTTCTTAAATGTGATGATGCCATTAAATCCAATATAAAAGCCTTCAGAAAGAACAAATTCAGCAAGTTCAAGGCTTGATGTAAAGCTGTGAACAACACCCTTATTTTTTAGTGAGCTTGAAAAATTCTTCAGAATTGCCTTGGTATCATCTTCAGCATCTCTTGTATGAATCACCACGGGAAGATTTTGATCACAGGCAATTTGCAATTGTCTTTCAAAGGTCGCTCTTTGAATCTCTGCTGGAGAGTTATTATAGTGATAGTCGAGCCCAATTTCACCGACAGCGACCATTTTTGGCATATTCGCGCGAGAGATAATCTTTTCAAACTCTAATTCTGTGGCATCTTTAGCGTCATGAGGATGGATGCCTTGAGTGAAATAAATTTCATCATGGGCATTTGATAAATCCATCACCAAATCTATATTCACTGGATCCACGCCAATCGTTATGACCTTGAGGATTCCGGCTTCTCTAATCTTTTTCCGGATTTCTTCCAGCGGCTCTGCTTTTAGATAATCAAGATGGCAGTGAGTTTCTATAAACATTATTTTTGTCCGCTCAGGATGTCCTCAAAAATAGCAAAAAATTGACCACTCGGAATTGTTCCCTCAATTTTCTTACCATTTACAATAATAGTTGGTGTTGATTTGAGATTAAACTGAGTCGCTGCGTTTATCGTCGAGATCACTTTATTTTTAACGATCTCATTTTCTAGACATCCATCAAGACTATGTTCTTTCGCCAATTCTGACAGGATGCCTGATTTGAACTTCTCTTGATTGGCAAAAATTAAATCATGAATTTCTGCAAACTTTTTTTCATCACAAGCCGCCATATAAGCAGCATCACAGGCATGATCATGGAAACGTGACTTCACGTTGCTATTGCACTTAGCATCCAGAGGATAAAAGAAATACTGAATATTAATTTGTTTTGGATATCGACGAATCAATTCTGGCATTTGCTCTGCAACCACTTTACAGAAAGGGCATTCGAAATCTGAGAAAATAGAAATTCTAATTGGAGCTTCCGAAAATTTTGCAGTCGCCATGTGTATTTTAAAAGGAGACTCTTGATTTGGATCTCCCATGTTCGCTAGCTTTCGATATTGCTCAACGACACCTGTATTTAATTTAGAGCGAAGATCTTCCTTCCCCTCTGTATGTTTGAACATAAGAAATGAACCAACGAGAACTAGGACGCCCCAAAGGGCGGTGATTTTTAAATCAGGTTTCCAAGATCCTAATCCACCTTTTGAAAGCAGATAAAAAGCAATTCCTGACAGTAAATAATAGACTGTACAGAAAGGACAAAGACTTCCAAGAGCACCAATTGAAAAAATAAAAAGTAAAAGGCATCCAATAAAATTATATCTAGAAAAAGCATTTACTGTTTTTTCCATTGCTTCAGAAGGCATTAGTGCAGCCGTCAGAAACATTAGCCCCATAATTAAACCGAAAAATGAAGTCGGAATTCCACCAAGACTAGCAAGCTTGGAGTAAGTGGCTGCATCACAGTTAAAGAAATCAGATAGATTGCATAAACTTGAAGCCCCACCAAGTTGAGTCGGATAGAGGGTGTCGTAAAAATGTGTTGTAAGGTAAATGCACACACCAATCATTGCTGTCGCATTAAGGATGAAAAGAAAATTCATTCCAGTTATACCATTTAGGGTTAACCCTTTCTTCTGTTCCATGGGTGACTATCCTTTTATATATAAATTCCAATTTCGCTGTGTCGTTTTATCGCGCCTGTAACTATGAAAATTATTATGGCAACATGTGCAGATTGGTGCAATGGTAACAAGAAGATTTGGAAATTTATTTCTCAGACGGTCCATAGCTTCCTGTTGCAAATTGAAGAACACTTTCTGGTCTTTTTCTGTGAAATGAGGGCTTCCCTTGAAGTTATCTTTAAAATCCTTAGAGACTTCAAAGCAACAATTGTGAATACTAGGCCCTATGAAAGCTCGCTGAGGTACAATCAATGAAACTTCTATTCGATAAAGAATATCATTAGCGAGCCCTCTCCAGCCAGCGTGAAGAAAAACCACTCCTTTTTCTCCCTCAATGACTATGGGCAGACAGTCCGCTGTTTTAATTGCAAGTGGAAGTTGAAGATCCTCCCATGAGGAAATAATACCATCGGCTTCTGAGGGGAGGGTTTCTTTCCAGACAATATCATTACCATGCACTTGCGTGACATGATGAAAATCCATCATGGGTTTTTCAGTCCAAGTCTCAAATCTTCCTTGATTTAATGTCTCACTATATACGATGGGCATGGTCGATATTGTAGCCTTAAATTTCCTGCTCTAAAAGGCGGATTGCATTTCTAAAAATCTCTGGAGCAGGTGCGCTAAAATGAAGTTTTTCTTTCGTTACAGGGTGGATAAATCCTAATTCCCGTGCATGAAGTAATTGGAAGGGATAATTTTCAAGTAATTGCTTGATCTCTTCAGGCAGTTTTTTTAAGTGAGAAGGGCCTTGGCCATAAAGTGGGTCACAAATCACAGGACTATTTAAAAGTTGGGCCATGTGAACTCTTATCTGATGAGTTCTGCCAGTTTCAAGTTTTAATTCAATATGTGATGAGGTTTGAAATTTTTGTAAAATTTTAAAGTGAGTGATCGCTTTTTTTCCAACCTTTACATTGGCAGCCATTTTTAGACGATTGGTTGGGTGTCTCCCTATTGTTGAGCTTAAGGTCCCATGGAGAGCGTTAGGTGTTCCAATAATAAGGGCTTCATATTTTCTATCTATGTCATGAGTGGAAAAAAGTTGGACCAGTCCCTCATGGGTAGCCTGATCTTTTGCCACAACCATAACCCCAGAAGTTCCCATATCAAGTCGATGAACAATACCAGGTCTTTTCTCTGCACCGATCCCTTTGAGGTCAGGGCAATGAAAGAGGACGGCATTTACAAGTGTGCCAGTGTAATGTCCTGGCGCCGGATGAACAACCATCCCAGCTGGTTTGTTAATGATGATGAGATGAGGATCTTCAAAAAGAATATCTAAGGGGATATTTTCAGCAATAAGATCACTTGGAATAGGAGGAGGAACTTCGACTTCAATTCTTGTCCCAGTAGGAGGCATTTTATTTAAACTTAAAGCAATAGTTTCACTAGAGATGTCTTCACTTTCAAAAAGTCTTTTGATGGTCGATCTGGAGAATTGAGGAAGCTTATGAACGAGATAAATATCTAGTCGCTTAAATTGCTCTCTATCCTCTGTGGTGACGGTTAATTCAAAGTCATCATTCTCAGAGGTGTTTTGAGTCATTTATTTTTGATTCTTTAGCTTTTTAAAGTGCAATAAATAGCTTGTGGCCACAATATCTGGGTTCAACTTTAAAACTTTTGCATATTGATAAACATATCCACGGACATAAACATCCGCAGGAAGTTTAGGAAGATCTTCGTTTTCAAGTGCGGTAAGGTGAGTCTTTGAAATTCTGGTCATCTCTGCCATTCTTTCCATTGAGACATTTTTATACTCACGTATTTTTTTCAAAAATGGTCCGGTGTAATCCGTGCAATCTGAAATCATTTTTTCAAATTCGACACTTTCCTCAAATTCAAGATTAAATTTTTTCTGTGCCGTAAGCTTTGAAACTTTAGCCTCAATTAAATTAGAACCAAAGTCTTCATATTGAATCGTTTCTTTCGGACGATTCTCAAAAGTATTGGAGCCCTGTGGGGTAGGATTTGGCATGGAGTAATTCACAACGAAACCAGACTGGTTAAATCCTCTGAGGCGATCATATTCACGACGTTTTTCAGGGAATCCAATAATCGAGTAAGCCTCTTCTACTTGTTGAAGAACTGAGTCGCACTCATCTTTGGTCATTAATGAATAAAGGGCAACGCTATCACCAGAATAGGCGTTTTTTGCACGCACATATGCATTTTCAATTTCTTGTGGAGATGCGTTGGTGGAAATTTCAAGTACTTCGTAATAGTTTTTCTTTTCAGCTTCCATGCCTAGTAATCCTCTAGTATTCAATTAAGCGATGAACGATACGGTCAAAATTGTTAACCAATTTCGAATTTGGAAATTCGATAAGAAGGGGCTTTCTCTTCCTTACACTTTGCCAAACCGACTGGTCATAGTCTAAGTAACCTGGAAAGGTCATTTCGATTCCAAAATAACGACGACAAATACTTTGTATTGAATAACCAATATCAATATCTGCTTGTGAGCGAACTTGGTTGATAATCAAATTCGGCCTAAAATTTGCCATCTCTGCTTTTGCTCTTAAACCTACCTCTGGATTAATTTCAGCGATCTTTTTTATGAGGTCGGCAGGAGAGCTTTGTGAGCCAGAAGTAATCTTTGCATTCATTGACTCAAGAATCATGGGCTCAATTTCAGCAACACCTTCTACCATTCTTAGCCTTCTATAGAAAACGGATTTGATAAATCGGTAGGTATTTTCAATAGAAGTGGGCTCTGGAAGAACAACTAAAATACCTTTATCCGCAGTGATGAAGAAATCAATAGTGTTAAAAGCAGTTCCTGCACCAAGATCAAAAAGAATATAGTCAGCATCAAGATCAACAAGTTTTCTGATAATTTGATTCTTGTGCATGTGCTTTAAATTCGCCATGCCTAGTTCATCTTGTGCACCACTAATAATTTTCAAATTTTGAATGGGAGTTGAGACAAGTAAATCTTCGAAATTTGTAATCTTCTTTGAAACATAATCTGAAAGTGTGACTTGTGGAATGGGGAGACCCAGGCAAGTATGAAGGTTTGCCCCTCCAAGATCTAAGTCCACGGCCACTACTTTGTTACCCATGAGGGCAAGGCAGATGGCAACGTTGGCCGAGACAAGGCTCTTTCCAACCCCACCTTTACCACCACCAACGGCCCATATCTTTTTTGAATGTGGAAGCGGAGCTTCCGAGTCCATCTCATTATTCAGCATATAAAAATCCCATTTGAGAAATTATATGAAGCAATTTCAGGGTTTGGGAAGGTAAATTCGTGAATGATTTTCGCCAGATAGGTATTTTGGAGAGAAAAGCTCCGATGCTGGGTAGACTCTTAAAGCTGAATCCATTACATTGATTGGACTATTTTGGAGTCGATGATAGAGATTTTTTATTTATTCTTGCGCTAACAAGGAGCCGAGATGTCAGTGTCTCAAACTCAAAATTATGATTCTTCTCTCGATAAAGTTCTTCATAAACGGTCTGATTTACATCTCTTAAGAAAAGTTTGGCATATTTCAACCGGGTCCATTGGCTTATATTTTTTTACAAGAGTCCCACAGAGTCAGCAATTTTGGGCACTTATAGTCCTTATGATTGCCCTAGGTGGTTTTGTCATGGATATCGTTCGGGCGAAATATCCAAAGGCCAATCGAGTTGTCATAAGAATTATGGGTCCACTAATGCGCCGTTCTGAAAAAGAAGGCCTCAGCGGTCTTCCTTTCTATGCCCTTGGAGTTTCGCTTTCTTTATTTTTTTACGAGAGAGATATCGCCATTCTTTCAGTTATGTTCTTAGTTTTTTCTGATCCGCTTTCTTCATTCTTTGGCATCCTTTATGGGAAAGATAAGATCATGCCTAACAAGTCCCTTCAGGGTGCCGTGGCCGGATTTTTCACCTGTTACCTTATTACTCTTTTTTACACAATGAACCACGTTGACCTTGGAAACCATATACTGATCTTTTCAGTTGTGGCCGGCGTTATTGGTGCTCTTTCGGAGCTTGTTTCAGCTTTTAATATCGATGACAATCTTACGATTCCTGTCCTTTCTGGTCTGGGAATGACAGTGCTGAACCATTTTGTTACTGTTTTTGTATGAAAAAAAGTTTTAGCTTCATTTCACTAGTTTCTTCTAGTTTCGTCTTCGCTGGAACTATTCCTGTGAATTCATTTGATCAGGCGAAGCTTGAAGCCGTGCTTCGAAAAGTTCCCTCGGCTTTGGTCAAAGTTGAAAACTATGAGGGATTTTCTAGAAAATTCTATTCCTATCCAAAATCTCCGACTTCGGGTTTTCACATTACTTGTCAGGCAGATTTTTATCTTAATTCGACAGTTCCAAGCACAAAGAGTTGTGCGGTGGAGATGACTACGACAAATCTTTCAGGTGATGAATATGAGGTCAAAGTTACCGATTCAGCGACTGTAAATGAATTAAGGAATGCCTTTTCTTATGGGCAAGAAATTAAAAAGTTTTATTCTAATGAAAGAGTTTATGGACAATCATTTAAAGGGGTCTTCAGGGACTTATTTAGATACTCAATTATTTGTGAGACCCAGAATTGTGTTATGACTTTTGCCTCCAAAGAGGCTCTCTAAGTAATATTTTCTAGTCCCTCTTTCAAGGGACTAGAAAAAAATTTATTCTTTCACTACAAAATTACAAATCTTCCCAGGCACATACACTTCTTTCACAATTGTTCCTTGAAGATATTTTGCAATTTTCTCATCACCTTTTATCAGTGCCATCAGATTTTCTTTTGAGAGTTCTGGACTTACCTCGAATGTGCCGCGAGTTTTTCCATTGACCTGAACAGCAACAGTTATCAGATCATCCTTAGCAAGTTCAGGGTCAAATACTGGCCAAGACTCAAAAGCAAGAGTTTTCGTGTGGCCTAGAGTTGCCCAGATTTCCTCGGCCAAGTGTGGAGCAAATGGACTTAAAACAATCGCAAATTTCTCAGCATTTTGACGAGAAACTTTACCTGTTTTATAGATATGATTTACAAATATCATCATTTGCGAAATGGCCGTATTAAAGCGCATTTCCTCAATGTCTTCAGTCACTTTCTTAATAAGTTTATGTAACTCTTTTGAATTAGTTGCGGTTTCCTCGTCTTGTTCAACATAATTAGTTTTTTCCATGAAGAATCGATAAGATCTGTTAAGAAAGTTAAAAACACCTTTCACACCGTTCATCGACCATGGCTTTGTTTTATCTAGTGGCCCCATAAACATTTCATAGAGGCGAAGTGAATCTGTTCCGTACTCATTAACAACAGAATCAGGATTGACTACATTACCACGAGACTTACTCATTTTTTCGCCATCTTCACCAAGGATCATTCCTTGGTTAACTAATTTTTGGAATGGCTCTTTAGTTGAGACTAGTTTTAGGTCATAAAGAACTTTATGCCAGAAGCGTGAGTAGAGAAGGTGAAGAACTGCATGTTCCGTCCCACCGACATAAAGATCTACAGGCATCCAGTAATTTTCAATTTTAGAGTTCCATGGCTCTTTTTTATTTTCAGGATCACAAAAGCGCAGATAGTACCAGCATGAGCCCGCCCATTGAGGCATGGTATTTGTTTCGCGTTTGGCTTTTTTGCCAGTCTTTGGATCAATGACATTCACCCACTCATCGATAGTGGCAAGAGGGGATTCCCCCGTCCCGGATGGCTCATACTTTTCCACTTGAGGGAGAGCAACTGGAAGTTCTTCCACATCAAGACAACGAACAGTTCCGTCTTCAAATTTGAGAATTGGAAACGGCTCTCCCCAGTAACGTTGACGAGAGAAAAGCCAGTCACGCAGTTTATAATTGATCTTTTTTGTACCAAGATTTTTTTCTTCAAGCCAAGAGATCATTTTCTTAATGGCATCAACTTTATTGAGCCCATTTAAAAAATCAGAGTTGACGTGTTCTCCATCATCTGAAAAAGCAGCTTCCTGAACATTTCCGCCTTTAACGACTTCAATTATTGGAAGATTAAATTTCTTTGCAAACTCCCAGTCTCTTTCATCATGTGCCGGAACTGACATGATGGCACCAGTTCCATAAGTATTGAGAACATAGTCTGCAATATACACAGGAACTTTTTGAAGTGTGGCAGGGTTTATTGCATAGGCCCCAGTGAAGGCACCAGTTTTATCTTTATTAAGTTCGGTTCTCTCAAGATCGGATTTAAGAGCAGTCACTTCAAGATATTTATTAATTTCATTTTTCTGAGCAGGTGTTGTGATAAAATCCACAAGTTTGTGTTCAGGTGCAAGCACCATATAAGTCGCTCCGAAGAGTGTATCCGGGCGAGAGGTGAAGACTTCAATTTCTTCATTGGAGCCATCAACTTTAAATTTGATGGTTGCACCTTCTGATTTTCCAATCCAAACACGTTGCATTTCTTTGACAGATTCAGGCCAGTCTAAAAGATCTAAATCTTCCAAGAGTCTTTCCGCGTATTCAGTAATTCTTAGCATCCACTGCTTCATCGGTTTTCTGATAACTGGATGGCCTCCAACTTCAGACTTACCATTAATGACTTCTTCATTTGCAAGAACTGTTTTCAAATTTGGACACCAGTTGACCATCATGTGAGATTCGTAAGCGAGTCCCTTGTTGAAGAGCTGAACAAAAATCCACTGAGTCCATTTGTAGTAATCAATATTTGAAGTTGCGACTTCTCTGTCCCAGTCATAAGAAAAACCAAGCATCTTTAGCTGGCGCTTAAAGGTTTTAATATTATCTTGAGTAGTGATGTTAGGATGAATACCAGTTTTCATGGCATGGTTTTCTGCTGGAAGTCCAAATGAATCCCATCCCATAGGATGAAGTACATTAAAGCCCTTCATGCGTTTATAGCGGGCCATAATATCTGTGGCCGTATAGCCTTCAGGGTGACCAACGTGAAGTCCTGCCCCAGATGGATATGGAAACATATCTAAGACGTAGTACTTGGGCTTTGTAGTATCCATGAGTGTCTTGAAGGTTTTATGTTCCTCCCAATACTTTTGCCACTTTGCTTCGATTTCTAAAAAATTGTAATCCATGTTTGCACTCTTTTATGGGTTTAAATTAGATATATAAGATTATTTAGTGAGGCTTTATTTCTTCGCTCTAACGATAGCTGCTGCGTTGCCCTTTGCTCTGAACCAGTCATAGTCTCTCAACTCAACTTTTATGCCAAAGGAATCCCTAATGTAGAAAGAGCCGATGTCTCCCTCGCACTCTTTAGGATCTGTATCATAACATTCACCTGGAAGATTATCATCGTAGCCAACAATTAAGATGACGTGCCAGTAGCCTTCATCATTGTAATTAATCAGCACAGGACTTTTATATTTCCAAAGCGCCTCTTTAACTTGCTCAACATGACTGTCGTTAAGAACAAAGGTTGACCACTTGTTGCCATATTGGAAAAGTTTTATCGTTTCGATTTGCGGCAGGGAAACTTTTGGAAGAGTTGAAAATTGTGGATGCTTGTTCCATACAGACTGGTTAACAGCATTATTTTTCCAGGCCTCATAGTCCCAGTCTTTAATATTAACACCGAATCCATTATTGAATCTCAAAACAGGAGTTTCAAAGAAAGATTTATCGACAGTATTTTTTCCCCAAATCACAAATGATTCAGATAGATCATATTTTCCATAAGGCTTGGGATTTTTTATATTGTTTTCTTTATTTGCGATGAGTTCCATTGCGCCGGTTGAGGCAACAAATAAGCACGTATTTGTATCACCTTGATCAGGGGCTTCCTGTAGATAATCAAGAAGTTCTGTGTATGAACTAGGTCGGGCCATGGCCAGCGAGTTCATAGCGATGAAAAGAATTGAGAAAAGTGTGAGTTTACCCATGAAAGAAACGTAGCAATGAGAAAACGAAATGTAATTAAAAAAGGGACCATTAGCATCCGGCCAGGTCCCTTTTTTTACAGGGGGGTTATCAGCTATTAAACAGAGTGACAGCTAAGGGGGTAGGTCATCTCATGTCCTTTAGGCGAAGTAATTGAGAGGTAGTCATTAACATCTGAGAATTCTTTTGAATTTGGAATATTGATGCGATGCTTTAATCCATCGATATAAAGCGTCTTAGTAAAACCTAAATGTTTAGTTTGTGTTCTGACAGAGCCGGCCGGAACTGAAGAGATTGAGCGGTTCACACCGAGTGCGTCTTCTCTTTGGAAAGAAATCTGGCCATTTTCAATAATAAAGCTTTTTTCACCATAAGCAGTTTTGCATTCAATCCCACCAGTCGAAGCGTGTGAGCTGAAAGTGTGGATAAACACTAATAGTCCTAAGAAACCAAGAATTGTTGAAAGTGAAAGAGTTTTTTGTTTCATAAATTTCCCCTGTTGTTATCTCAATTGATGGGCTTCATTTCCCAACGTTGTGATCAAGTTAGTTCAACTCAGATGCCAAGAGAAATATCGAGAAATCAATGCCTTATGCTCACTCTAAAAAGCCCAAATCTGACAGGTGTTAAAAAGTTAGACAAATATCAAGGTCAGAAATGGAGGCGAATCTTAATTATGCTAGAGCAGAGGGCTTTTTGTTTTTTTTCTTACAGATGAATTTGATAGAATAGAGGGGAGTTTTAAGGGAGTTTTGTATGAACATCCAAACTAATTATCAGAATTTTAAAAGCTCACCCTGGACAGAGCAATTCATAGAAAAGAGGGTCTCAAGACTTTCAAGATTCCTTGGAGAATCCGCGTCAGTTCAGGTTCAGGTGAAATTTGAGAATCAAAAATATTTTTCAAGTTTAGCCATTCATAATTCTCGGCACGATTTTTCCTTTACTGCTGAGGCTGAGAATTTCTATGAGTGTTTCTCTTTAGTTCTTGATAAGGCATCGAGGGCTTTAGTTGAAGAGAAAAGAAAATTGAAAGATAGAATCAATAAGAAATATTTCTCTATCGATAATGAGTCTCGTCCCTAGCATCTAGTTGAAAGATTCAATAAGTTCTTTTTGAGCCTGGATTTCTTCGCTAAAACTCTTTTTCAGGGGAGCTTTTTTGGCAAATTCACTAAGCACTCCTGTAATTGAGTAGGTGATGATGAGAGTTCTATTTTCTTTTAAGGGGATGATGCTACTTATTTGAATCCCGCCTACGCTATATTTTGAGAAGTCTCTAAAGTCCCTGAAGATAGTTGAAGAGGCACTTTGTGAAAGTATATCTAGTTTTTTTATCTGTGTGACGGCCCTTACAATTTTTGAATTTGGAAGTGTGCTTATATCGTCGGAATCAAAATAAGTTCTCATCTTGTAGGTGTAACTTTCTTTACCTGGAACAGTGATGAGAAAATCATTCTCAGCAATTTTTGAAAGTTTCTGATCTCCCAAGTAGTGGGCTAGAAAACTTTCACTGCCTACGGTTTGATGATCAAAAAAACCAGCAGGTTTTTTTATTATATAAGCTGATTTACTGATGACGATTTTGGTTTGGGAAGAATCAAGAAAATATAAGGAATCAAGATCAGCAAAATCAGGAAATTTACTTGTGAACTTTGATGGGGATGCAGTCACAAGGGCATGGTGGATATCACCATTCATCAGTTTGGTAGGATCAACGCTAAAATTAAGTTTTTTCCTCTCAATTGTATCGGCCATGCTCAAAGTACAATTGATTAGCAAAAGAATAAAAGTAATAATAACTTGATTCATATTAAACTGATCGGTCATAGATGACAAAACATGAGAACGGATTAACAATGGCCAATAGTAACCAGGAGCATTCATGATTCGCCCCATTTGTCGGATGGGAAATCCGATTCTTAGGAAAATTGCTGAGGACGTAAATCCGGACCAGATAAAGACAGTCTATTTTGATCAGCTAATTGAAGACCTAAGAGATTCTATGAAGCACTATGGGGGAATTGGTATTGCCGCCCCTCAAATCGGAATATGTATGAAAGTCTGTGTGATTCAGCTTGAAGGCATGAATCGTTATGGGCAGGAAATAAATCTCCCTTTTACAGTCTTTATAAACCCAAAAATTGAAGTTCTTTCCGATGAAAAGCGTGGTTATTGGGAGGGGTGTTTGTCTGTTCCAGGCTTGAGAGGTTTTGTTGAAAGACCTCAACATATTAGAGTTAGTTTTCTTAATGAGAAATGTGAAGAAGTTTCAATTGAGGCCCATGGATTTCTGGCAACCGTTGTTCAGCATGAGCTGGATCATCTCTTTGGAACACTTTATGTTGATAGGGTCAAAGATCCTCAACTCTTAGTCTTTCAGGAAGAATTTGAAGAGTTTGTTCAGCCAACATTGAGCCTTGATTAATGGCAACCCTTACAAAAAAAGAAGCCCTGAAGCAGCTTCTTATTTTTTCAGGACCATTAATCTTTGGGCAAGTCGGTCTCATGCTTATTGGCACTGGAGATATGATCATTGCGGGTAGATATTCTAAAGAAGCACTGGCCGCTATTGGTCTTGCGATTTCAATTCTTAACCCGATTCAAATTTCTTTACTAGGGCTACAGTTTTCAATTTCCCCAATTCTCGCACAGAAAAGGGGTCAAGGCGAAAAGAGTGAAAATCACTTTTGGACTATTATCGCGTACAGTTTATTTGTGTCTCTGATTTCATTTGCACTTTCATTATCAAGTTATTTTCTTGTTCCTCTTTTTAATTACGGAAGCGAACTCACGAGAATCATCCAAGAATATATTTTAATTACAAGTGCTTCAACTCTTGGCCTTGGATTATATCAAGGGATAAAAGAATACTACCAGTCTGAAGAAAAAACCTTGGCCGCGAACTTGACTGCAATAATTGGTGCATTATTAAATCTTGGTCTTAATTATGTCTTGGTTTTCGGGTTTGCAGGTATTCCATCCTTAAAAGAAGCTGGCCTTGCGTGGGCGAGCCTCAGTTGTCGCTTTTTTATGGCCATGGTTCTTTTTTTTATTTCATATAAATGCTGGAAGACATCGCGAAAAATTAATTTTCAATTAATTAAAGAGTTCTGGAGCTTGGGATTACCCATTACTGCAACTTTATTTCTTGAAATTATGGCATTCTGTTCGGTCACACTTCTTATAGGTAGACTTTCTCACGATCAGATTGCAGCAAATAATATCGTTCTTAATGCAGTTTCGTTATGCTTTATGATTCCTCTGTCTATTTCTTCCGCGGTTGCAGTGAAAGTAGGGCATGGGTTTGGTGAAAAAAATATTGAGGTCATCAAAGTTTTTTCTCAAATGAGTTTTTTAACATCTCTCTCATATGCCCTTTTGACTGGACTCTCTTTTTATTTCTTTCCCCAACTTATCATGTCTTTTTATACAAATGATGGCGCAGTGATTGAGTGGGGAAGAAAAATATTTTTCTGGGTTGCTTGCTTTCAGTTATTTGATGGAGCTCAGGTAACATTCTCTGGAATTCTTCGCGGACTAAATCTTACCCGCCCATCATTTTATACGATGCTTATTGGTTACTGGTTAGTTGGACTTCCACTTGGCTATTATTTAGGATTCCATACTGGCCTTGAGGCGCAAGGCTTTTGGATTGGTCTGGCCTTGTCGTTGGCCTTAGTGGCAACAATGCTTGGAGTCGTTTTACGACTCCATTTGAAAACTCTTTTTAAAAATCTCCATTCCCCTCAATCCTAGAATGTGTGCACTGAAACTTTAACACTCCTCCGAGAAATCCAGCGAGAGGCTTCAGCCACAATTTTTGAGATGTGATTTTATAAGATTTTGGAACAAGAACAACTGCCATTTCTTTTGAGGGCACGGCCCTTTTAATCGTTCGCACTTTAAATTCACCCTGAGAATTTATATTTGAATAGCTGTAACCCTCTTGTTGTCCTTCATAGTACATATAAGGATGTACATACCAGCGATTTGTTTTTACATAAAAGACAACTTTAAATTTATCATAAGCTTCTGTTGGCAGGCCTGTGACGTGGCCTTGAATCCATTCATTCGCAGTTATTGAGTCAATCGATGTTTGTGTATTTTTACAAGCATAGGAATATTCTTTGAGTACTCCCCTGGCCTCGTTTCTCCAACCTGCGAGAACAGAAGTACTCATAATAAGAGTAAAAAAAAGCACCAATAATTTCATAGAAACTCCTTTCATTGCTATTTTTCTATTTTCCTCGCAGATCCAGCTTCATACAATAGGGTAAAGAGAGAGCCATTTATGCAGTCAAAAGTTGATCAAATCATTCAGGATATAGAGTTTCAAGGCTGGAGCCTTAAGCAAAATATATTTACTCAAGACCAACTCCATTTAATGCAGGAATTATTTGATTCTGATTTTTTGCCAGCAAAGGTTGGAAAAAGTCATCAGCTCCAAAGAAATGAGGAGATCAGAGGGGATTGGATTTACTGGATAGATACCTTAAACCCTCCCTTGGTATTGAAGGACTTAATCAATTTTCTCGAGCAACTTAAGCAGTCCTTGAATCAGAATTTCTTCCTGGGTATAAAAGAATTTGAGTGTCATCTCGCAAAATATCCAGTGAATAGTTTTTATAAAACTCACCTCGATCGTTTTGAAAAAGATTCTTCGCGCTCCTTCACATTTATTTTTTATCTACATCCAGCTTGGGATAAAAAAGATGGGGGAGAGTTAGTTCTCTACAACAAATCTGGTGATGTAGTTGAGACAGTACTTCCTGCTCCTGGTTCTATGCTATGTTTTATTAGTGAGGATTTTCCTCACGAAGTAAAAACTTGCTTTCGAGAGCGAAGAAGTCTTACGGGTTGGATGCATACAAAGATTATTAATTAAGGATTTTTATGACTTGTCTCCTTTGCGAACGCGTAAAGCTTACTGATCAGGGAGGCTATGGCTTTCTCATCAAAGAATTTAAACATAGTTATCTTATGCTGGGAGAGCATCAGTTTTTCAAGGGCTACTCGGTCTTGGTACTCAAAGAGCACTATCGAGAAATGACTGACATTCCATCGCCAATACGAGAGGAGTTTTTTCAGGAGATGATGACTTCATCCAAGGCCATTGAAGAAGTATTCAAACCAAAAAAAATGAATATGTGCAGCCTAGGAAATGTTGTTGATCACGTGCATTGGCATTTTTTCCCTCGTTATGAAAGTGATCCTCAATTTTTTGATCCACCGTGGCTTCGAATGAAAGAATTTGATGGAGCCAAAATTACACCAGAGTCTGCAAAGCTAACTATTGAAAAAATTAGAAGTGTTATGAAGTAGAGTTCTATTGTCAGGAATAAGTTAAGAAATAATCTTTTAGAATTATACGATTGCCAAATTAAGTCGGAAATTCTTCAATTGATGCTAATAAATTAACATGGATGTTTACATGAAAAGTCTATTGGCCCTTCTTCTTCTTTTGAGTTCTCAGGCGTGGGCAGGTTGGACGATCTCCTCTTACAATATCAGAAATTTCGATCATGATCATGTCGCCGGTCAAACCAACATTGATGAACTAAGTAAAACAGTTAAGACCTATAAGAGCGATGTCATGACTTTTATCGAAGTTGTGAATCTTGACGCTTTTAAAAGTGTAATTAAGGCAACTCTTCCAGACCATCAGGTTGCTCATTCAACTTGTGGTGGATTTGGTAAACAGAAATTAGCTATTGTTTATAATTCAAAAATGTTTAATCTCATTGGCCAGATTGAAGATATGACTTTTTCTGGATCAACTGGTGCTTGCGGAAGTCTGAGACCAGTTTTTTTAGTGACCCTTCAAGAAAAACTAACAACTAAAAAATTTACCTTCGCCGCCGTTCATCTCAAGGCCGGTGGAGCTGAGGCAGCCATGCAGCAGCGTTGGAAGCAATATGATCTTTTAGCAAAACTAGTGAAGCAGTATGGGTCGCAAAATTTGATTATGATGGGCGACTTTAATACGACTGGTTATAATATTAAGGATCAGGACTTTGATCATTTCGACAAACTCCTTGCAAATGGATCACTTAAAACGACTTCTGAAAATCTTGGTTGTACTTCCTATTGGGAGGGAACTCTTGGAAATGGTCGCCATCAGCCTTCAATTCTTGATCATATTGTTTTGAAAGACGATCTCTTTTCAGAAGTTCAAAGTGTGACTGTAGGTTCGCATTGTGCCAAGCTCAATTGTAAGGACGCTACTCCTGAGGAGCTGGGTGTTAGTTATCAAACAGTTTCTGACCATTGTCCCCTTCAAGTAACTTTCAAGTAACTTCGTCTCCACATTTTTCTGAAACTTGTTAAACTAGGGAGGTAAAACTCCCTAGGAATAACAATGAACTATTTATCAAATCGCGTAGAAAAGTTAGCAGAATCAGAAACTCTTGCCATGGCCCGCTTGGGAAATGAATTAAAAGAGAAGGGAGTTAATGTCATTAATATGAGTTTAGGAGAACCAGATTTCACGACGCCTGAATTTGTGAAACTGGCCGCTAAAGAAGCAATTGATAAAAACTTTTCTTATTACACTCCGGTTCCAGGTTATAAAGAACTCCAAGAATCTATCTCAACTAAGTTTAAACGTGATAATCATTTGAATTACAAACCCTCTCAGATTGTTGTTTCGACGGGTGCTAAGCAATCAATTATTAATCTTGTCATGGCCGTCATTAATCCTGGTGATGAGGTCATTCTTCCCGCACCTTACTGGGTCAGTTACTCTGAAATGATTATGCTTAATGAGGGGAAGGTTATCTCTCTTGCCACTGATTATAAGAGTGATTTTAAGATTACTCCTGAGCAACTTGAGAAGGCAATTACTCCCAAAACAAAACTCTTCCTCTTTTCAAATCCATGTAATCCAACAGGAACGATGTACTCTGAAAAAGAATTACGGGCCTTGGGAGAAGTTTTCAAAAAGAATCCACAAGTCTTAATCTGCTCTGATGAAATCTATGAGCATATTAGTTTTGAAGGAAAGATGTTTTCAATTGGTTCGATTCCCGAGTTAAGTGAAAGAACAATTACGGTTAATGGCCTGTCAAAAGGTTTTGCCATGACTGGCTGGAGGCTAGGCTATCTTGGCGCCCCACAGGCCATCGCCTCTGCTTGTGTGAAAATTCAGGGCCAGTTTACTTCCGGAACATGTTCCATCACTCAAAGAGCCGCTATAGCGGCACTTAATGCAGACCCTGTTGTTATCAAACCGATGCAGGAAGCATTTTTAAAAAGAAGAAATCTTCTTATCTCTCTAATGAATGAAGTTCCCAATATTAAGGTGAATAATCCAGGTGGGGCCTTCTATCTTTTTCCAGAAGTCTCTTTCTACTTTGGAAAAAAATATGGTGACCAAGTGATTAAGGACGCCAAGGATCTTTGCATGTACCTCTTAAATGTTGGGCATGTGGCCCTCACCCCTGGAGGTGCCTTCGGAGCTCCAAGCTACATACGTTTATCCTACGCCACTTCAGAGGATGTGATTCGAGAAGCTGTAAGTCGAATTAAAAAAGCTTTAAGCGAGTTGAAATAAAGAATAAATTAAGGTCAAATCGACTCAATGATCAAAGACTCTTCTAATTGTTTTCAGGTACTAAGCTCTTGGAAATAATAGGAGAGTCTAATTGAAAACAATTTTCTTTATCTTGCTAAGTACATATTCTTATTTCGGCTACGCTTCCGATTCTTGGAAAGTCGTAGCTGAGACAACTTCTTGCCAAACTGAATATAAAATTCTCGCTAAGAGTGGTGAGAAATTTGTGATTCTTTTTAATGGAGAAAAAAAAGTTAAACTTCATTCAGAGGATGGCAGTAGTTATATTGATGAAAACCCTAGAAGAACAATCTTTTCAAATAAAAATCTAAACGTTAGTTATGTCAGGCCAAGTGTAGTCGATGGAAATCTTCCCAAACTAAAATTTCCTGATAGAGAATCACTTTCAAATTGTCAGTTAAATTTGAAATGACGATTCACTCAGACTTTTATACCTAGATGGGCATAAAGAAATCTTAAGACCCAGAGAGGTCCGATTAGTAAGAATGCCAAGTCTTTCAGAAAAGATGGTTTTTTTCCTTCCACTTTATGACCATAGAATTGAGCAATCCAGGAGATTACAAAGATAGCAATACTCAATTGCAAAAGAATATTCGACTTTGCAAGCACTGCACACAGCGCGATCATTATGGATGTCAAAATAAGCATGCCTACTGCCATCAGAAAATTTAATCCCGCATAGAAGATCAAACAACCAACCACAAATAGTGTTGCCCAGTTCATTAATGGAACGAAGTGAAAGCTTTCTGGTGTGGGAATGGACCACAAAAGACCAATGACAGAAAACATAATGAGAGGGACACAAATTTTGTGAATGGCCTGATTCGTTGGGTTCTTATGACTCACACCATACTCATCCATCCAAGAATTAAAAGTTCTCATCTTTTCCCCTTATAATGTTTTTATTATAACCAGTTTTCTAACTATCCTGATCCATTATTTCTCTAACTTCTTTCTCATGAAGGATTGCCTTATCTAGGCACGTTTCAAATGCCAAGGGTACCTTTAGAGACTTGTAAGCATCAACGCACCCCTTCAAATAAGAAGATCTTAAATGGTCATAAACTGGTCCCAATGAGATCGTTTGATCATTATCATGCTGAGGAATTTTTGGTGATAACTGACTACAACTATACAGAATGAACAGTAAAAATATTTTCCACATACCATCAGTGTCGATGATAAACCGAAGAAAAGCCACTCCCTCCGTTGGAAGTAGCATAATTTAATATTTCAAGCATAATTAAATCATGAAAAAAATGATCCTCTTAGTATTGATCGTTCTATGTCTGCCAATTGTTTCAAAAGCAGTCGAGGAGTTTAATCCCTTTCTGACTGATTTTTGCACGGCTTACCCCGAAGGGACAACCTCCCAACCAAACAAGTGGAAACATTGCTGTGTTGAGCATGACCTTTATTTTTGGGCGGGTGGAAATAGAGAAGATCGCAATGAGGCGGATAAAGGACTAAAAAACTGTGTTGAAAAAACAGGTGCAAAATTTCAGGCCAGATTAATTTATTTAGGCGTTAGTCTTGGTGGGCGATCTCCTATAAAGTTTAAAACTAAGCAATGGGGAAATGGCTGGAGTCAACGCAAGAGGTACTTGAGCTTAGATGAAATTGAAACTTCATCTATCATTCATTATCTGGAAATTAACAATACTGAACTCAGCTCTGAATTAAAGCAATCTTTCAAGCAACAACTTATTTCTCGATTGGATAAAAAATGATACCTGTCTTTATAATTTCCATCCTCTTCTCTTCATTTGCATCTGCAGAAATGAATTGTGAAGCTACCTACAACAACATTGGCGTCACCTACCAAAACGTAAAGTCATTGGATCAATACTATTATTGCTTTGGTTATCACCACGGAAAAGATCGCGCCTGGCAAATGGATTATTTCAGGCGAGTTGCTCAAGGTCGAAACGCTGAAGTCTACGGTTACTCATCTTTAAAATCAGACCTCATGATGAGACTTTTGGATCTGCCAAGTTTAGCTTCGAAGCTTTATCAAGGCCTTCCCTCTGAAAATAAAAATTGGCTTGCTGCCTATTCGGCCGGTGCCAATAAGGGATTTATTGAGGGAAAAGATGCCAAAGAGTTAAAAGATTTGAATATTGTTCCTGAACCATGGACTCCTGAAGATTCTATTCTCGTTCTTGTGCTTCAATCTTTTGATCAAACTAGAAAAACGTTTTTTCGAGATTATGAAGAGGAAAAATCAAAAGAGCATTGGAAAGAAAAGGCAGTAGAGCTTTTTAATGAAGATGATGCGCCCTGGTTCAATACGATTTTAAAAGAAGGCGAATACCCAAAAAATACCGGTGTTTCAAAAACAAGTTATATTCCTTCTAAAAAACCTGCGCTTTGGGAAAATTTTCCTGAAGTTTTTGGTAAGGAGTCTGGTTCAAATAATTGGGTCGTTAGTAAGAATAAATCAAAAAATGGTTATGCAATGTTGGCCAACGATCCCCATTTAGATCTGAAGACTCCACTTTTTTGGTACTGGATGAGTTTTAAAACACCTGATTTTAATATTATCGGAGGATCTCTTCCTGGAGTTCCCGTAATTATCAGTGGAACAAACGGGAATGTTGCCTGGGGGCTCACCAACGCTTATATCAATACTGCCGATGCCGTTTTTCTAAAAGATTACCCCAAAGATTACTTTGTTTCTTTTAGGCCTAAGGTAGATGTAAAACTTGGATTCTTAAAGCTCCCATTCATATTTAAGACCTTTGAAAAGACGATAGATGGAGATCCCGTTCTACCTCTGGATATAGATAATAATGCGAAGATGGTTTTACGATGGACGGGATTTAAGATGAAATCCCATCACTTAGTGCCAATGTTCAATTTAATGAAGGCAAAGAATGTAACCCAAATGGATGATGCCCTTAAACAGGTTGGGGTTCCTGCTTGGAACTTTGTATTTGCTGATCAGAAAGGAGATATAGGTTATCGCGTTGTTGGAGAAGCCTTTAGAGAGCACAAGATTGATGAGTATGGTATTTCTACGGAAACTCCTGAGGAGTTTAGGATAAAAGAGTTGCTTCATCCGATGGAGCGCCCTCATGTCTTGAAGCCAAAAAGAGAATACATTTACTCCGCTAACAATCGTCACTGGCCGAAAAATAGCAAATTCTATGGCGGTAGGGGTTATACCCTTTCATTTCGAGGCTATCGCATTGATGAGCTGTTAAAAATAGGAAAGCATGACTTAGATTCTTTTAAGAGAATTCAGTGTGATCGTCAGGCGGTGGATGCACAATTCTTTGTTCCTAAGATTCTTAAATTGGTTAAAATCCCAGAATTTAAAAATTGGAATTATTATACGTCAAATGACTCCATCGCTCCCTCGCTTTATCGAAGGCTTATGGATCTTTTGATGGAGGGCTGGCAAGTTAATGAACATGCTCTTTTTAAATTGTTAGATCATCCATCAGAGACTCAAATAAAAGAGTTGAATTCTTTTTCAACCGTAGCAAGAAATCAAATCTCTGGAAGATCTTGGGGGCAGGTTCATAAGCTTACTTTTGCGCATTTATCGAAAAATGCAGATTGGAAATTCTCTCCTGAGATTGAGGGGATTGGAGATAATCATAGTGTTGATCCAGGTACTTCAAAATGGGATCCAGATAAAAAAAACTACGAGCAGTTTTCTGGAGCTTCAATGAGGATGATCATTTTGATGAAGCCAATTCCTGAAATTTATTTGTCCTTACCTGGCTATAATAGAAACTATACACAGCACCAGCCGAATACACCTTCATGGAAGGAGTGGAAGGCCTGCGAATATAATCAAGTGAAGTTTTAGGATAGGCGCTTCAGGATAAAACCTGAAGCGCTTTTATAGACTAAAGACCGAGATATTTCTCACAACGTTTTTTACCGCCACCTAAAGCTCTGCCAAGTGGTGAAGTCGCAGCTTCTACGCAAGCTTCGAAAACTTCTTCTTTATCAATTTCATCTCTTTCGTAGTTTACTTGTGCGCCGGTTTCATCTGTGCCCAAAATTCCTTTCGCCACAGATGATGGAGTCCAGTACCCACCAGGAGTTAAAATGTAATAACACTCATATGAGCCATATTGAGTACGTGTAGGATATACAGAACCTTTGAACATTCTATTCACCAGATCTAGTTCTGAGGCTTTTATTTCTTTGCAAATTTCTCTATGAGCAAACTGCTTGAGCCACTCTTTAACTGTAAGAGGCTTTTTTACCATTGCAGGAAACCCAGCATCCAAAGCGTAAACGATCCCTTTTTCATTAACAATAGGTGATACATGGTACCACCAAGTCTTTAGGCCAACATCTCCAGTTTCTTCAGTAAAAAACATGAAGATTTTCCCAGCATCAATATTCTGTTTTCTTTTAAAATCATAGGCCCAAACTAGCGCACGATTTGAGCAGATTGAGTTTGTTAATTTTAATAAATCACGATTCATTTGAGAAAAAAGTGTTTCTTTTTTGTAACCAAGTTTTGAAATTTCTGTTAGCTCCCAGTTTTTAAAATCAGGAAGTTTAATTTCCTGAGCGAAAAGTGAAGTGCTTACGGCCATAGCTGCAATTAAAAGTAGTTTATTCATCTCTAGATTCCTTTTTACATCCAATATGGATAAGCCTCTTAAACCATTTTGGACGCAGTATTTCTAGACTAGTTAAGTCAAGAAAGGGGGCACCCGTAACGTTCCAAGGTGTTGTAATAATTCAATTCTGCAAACAAAGACAGAGTTAATTCCTCAAGAATTGTAAGCAAATGACCGATAAAGTTTTGAGCATCCTGAAAAGCTCGCAACTCGGAGGAACGTTTATGAGTAAAAAACATGATGGACATGCAAACAAGAAAAAGATGACTAAAAAAGAAATCAAGGCAATGAACCATGCCAAATTGATGGCCAGTAAGGGTGGTGGGGGCTCAAACGTCATTGATCTAAATGCTTACAAAGAGGAACAGAATAAAAAAGCCGCTTAGTTTAACTTTAGTAGGGAGGATTTCTCCTCCCTACTCTTTTCCTTAATTACCCCGCTTCAATAATCTCAAATATTTACAGTGTGTAATATAAACTGAGTAAAATTATTTAATTATATGATATAGCTCAACCTCAGATTCAATTGGGAAGGATATTTTCTACTCAACTAAAGCGAGGTTCCTATGAAACTTTCATTATTTCTATTTTTATTTTCTTCTTTGGCTTTTTCACAGAGTGAAATTATTCAAGCGCCAGTTGATCACCTTTATGTACCAACAGGATTTGATAGTAATGATGCGGTAGAAGTCGTTGTGACTGGGAAGTTTCCTAATACCTGTTATTCAAGAAATAGTGTCGATGTAAAAATCAAAGGTGATATCGTAAATATTAATATTACTGCGATTGCTCCAGCAAGGCCTGTCCTCACTGAAAAGTCTTGTCCAAAGATGATCGTTCCCTTTAAAGAGGTTGTTACTATCGGAAATCTTCAAGGCGGAAACTACGAAATACGTGTAAATCAAAATAGCGCAACTTCATTAAGTGATGAGTTGGTTATTGCTGAAGCGGCGTCAAATTCTGTTGACGACAGTATTTATGCAGCTGTTGAGTGGGTGGAGAAAAAATCAAATGACGAAGTCGTTCTGCATGGTTGGAAATATAGTGATTGTCTTGAACTTGATAAGGTAAAAATTGTTTCAAATAATAAAGATACTCTTTCAGTTCTTCCAGTAATGAAGCAGGTACGCGATTTTTGTCCAATGAAAGGAGTACCATCTAAATATGATGTTAAATTTGACGTAAGCTCACTCAAAATTGATCGTCCTCTCTTGCATGTAAGAACAATGGATGGAAAATCAGTAAATTCAATTATTGAGATGAACTAACAGAAATGAAGCTTCTTCCCCTTATTATCATCTTTATAATGAATCATGCTCAAGCTCTCTGCCTTGAGCATGATCGATTTGGAGAACTACCAACCGAGGTGGAAGTGAAGGGGGCGGAAGAGGTAACTCGAGAGTTTCATCTCTCAGTTCAAAATCATCTTCCGGATCAAACTGAACTCCTTATAAAATTAGATCCTACCAGCCCAAGAATAAATGCTGAAATTAATAAGTCTGGGAATCAAGCGACTATTCATGTTTTGGGTGGCATGCTTAAACATCCCCATATGGGTTCAGATGTCTTGAGGCTATTACTCTGTCATGAATTAGGTCACCTAATGGGTGGTGCTCCATTAAAATCAAGAAATGGTTGGTCATCTACAGAAGGTCAAGCAGACTATTATTTAGGGTTTTCTTGTGCCAAAACTCTTGGAATGAATGAAGCGAAATTTCTAGATGCTGCTTTGAATCTCGCCACCATCTATGCTCAGGTGGCAAGAGAGCCAGAACCCAAAATAAATAGTTGTGATCAGCGAGTTGTTGAGAGAACTAATTTTGGTTATCCCTCGGTTCAGTGTCGACTCGATACAATGATCGCAGGATGGAATCATTTAGAGAGACCTCGTTGTTGGTTTGGAGACCTATAGTTCTTAGGCCACATTTTAGAATAAGATATTTCCCTT
>CANHJD010000018.1 GCA_947461145.1 Bacteriovoracaceae bacterium | reverse complement strand
CTTTATTTGGCAAAAGACCCCACGCGGGAAGTCCTGCCCTGTGGTTTAAGCAAAGTGAGAGGGCCGTATCAAAATTTTCTGTTTTAAGAAAATAAGCCAAGGAATTCGTAAGGGGTTTAGTGAGGGAAGCAAGATCAAAAAAAAGCTGAGGTTCTGAAGAAATAGTTAATTCTCCGGAAAACTGATTGGCCTCAATGACTTCAAATTGTTTCTTACTAAAATCAATTAGACCTATACCAAGAGCATCGAATTCTCCATGAGGCATAAGGGCGCGAACAATTTGGACAATTTCTTTCATACATTCAGCTTAAAGGAGATAAATGTAAAACTCAAGAATCCCTATAGCCGACAAAAAAAGTTGATTGAGACGAGGCACTTTTTTCCCTTCAAGGGATTGTGATTAGGTGAGAGAGGAAATGAGCCGAAAGAGATAAAAAAAGGAGCCTCAATGAAAAATCTTTTTGCCTTTATCGCCCTCTCATCTATCCCTTTTATGTCGGCTTTTGCTCAAGATAGAGATTATGGAAATCTTGTCACAGAAGATCACTTTGAAATTAAACAAGGAAGAAGTCTTCTCAAGGAGTCTGCTGATATCACGAATTATAATATCTCAAGATCTGACTTATCAAAAAATCAGACACGAGAAGAATTTGTTTATAAAGTTAATGGAGTTAAAACTCCAAAGAAATTTTTCCTTGGTGGAAAGTCTAAATTCAAACTTACTGTGGATCGTACAGACGGTAAAATTTCGCGAATCACAAGTGTGAATTTTGATGATAACAAGAATAAAACTGGTGATCAGACCGTTAAAAGCACGAGTATACTACCAACTGGATATGTTGATACAAATACTGAGTGTTATCAGGATTTCAAAATAGGAGCTTTCGGCACAAAAAAGAAAGCGTCTGATTTCAAATGTGTGACAGTTAGCATGGATGTTTGTAATTACATTCAGCAAAATAATATTAATGAATCACTTTTAAAAGAATTCAAATCTTGTTCAGACCTTATGGGTGAGTTTGGTAAGCATCAAAAAAATCTTTTTGATAAAACAAAAAATGGTCACAGCAAAGATATGTCAGCGATGAGAAGCTTGAATGGAAGACTCTCCGGAGCAGATAATCTCTACGGACTTGAGAGTAAGTCCCTCAAGGATGTCGCAGAAATTGTTTTTGGTTATGGTAAGGCCATTGAACAGTGCGAGTTCTTAAAAAGTTCAGACTACTTTGCACCGACTACGGGCGCTGAAGCTCCGAACGCCTCAGGAAAAGCAAAATCAGAATAAAAAAAAGCCCCGGGAAACCGGGGCTTTTTAGTTTTAACTTTTTAAAACTGCTTGGGCCGCTGCCAATCTTGCAATGGGAACTCGAAACGGTGAACAACTCACATAATCAAGTCCAATAGAGTGACAAAATTCTACTGAAGCCGGTTCACCACCATGCTCGCCACAAATCCCAGCATGAATCGTAGGATTTGATTTCTTTCCTTCGGCCACTGCATGCTTCATGAGAAACCCAACACCCTGAGTATCAATCGACACAAATGGATCTTTTGGATAAATCCCACGGGCCGTGTAGCTTGGTAAAAATTTACCTGCGTCATCACGTGAAAGACCAAACGTTGTTTGAGTCAGATCATTTGTCCCAAATGAAAAGAACTCCGCTTCCTTGGCTATTTCTCCGGCCATAATACAGGCACGAGGAAGCTCAAGCATGGTTCCCATTTTATATTTAATGGTATGATTTTTTTCTTTCAAAACTTTTTGAATCTCTGTCTCACACTCGCCTTTAATTAAAGAGTATTCTTTTAATTCAGAGGTTAGAGGAATCATGATTTCTGGATAAACTTTCACACCATTTTTATCTGATTCAATTGCAGCTTCAATAATGGCCCGAACTTGCATCAAATAAATTTCAGGATAAGTAATGGCCAAGCGGCAACCGCGATGGCCAAGCATTGGATTAAATTCATGAAGAGCATCATTTCTCTCTTTCACTGCTGCAATTGAGATTCCTAATACGTTAGCAAGCTCTTGCTGATCTTTTTCATTGTGAGGTAGAAACTCATGAAGAGGTGGATCAAGAAGTCTGATATTGACGGGAAGTCCACTCATCTCTTTGAAAATGCCAGTAAAATCAGAACGCTGAAATGGAAGAAGCTTATCAAGGGCCTTTTTGCGATCTTTTTCATTTTCCGCAAATATCATCTCTCTCACAGCAAGAATCCTCTCCGGTGCAAAAAACATATGCTCAGTTCGACAAAGTCCAATTCCTTGGGCACCAAACTCAACAGCAATTTTTGAATCTTCTGGAGTGTCAGCATTCGTTCTAACTTTTAGTTTTCTAGTATCGTCTGCCCACTTCATAAAAGTTGCAAAATCAGCAGTAATTTTAGCCTCAATTGTTGGGATGATTCCCTCATAGACCTCACCATTGGCCCCATCAAAAGTAAGGAAATCTCCTTCTTTAAAAACTTTGCCTTTCACAGTCAGGGTTTTATTTTTTTCGCTGATCACAAGTGCCGTACAGCCAGCAACGCAAGGTTTCCCCATGCCTCTTGCCACAACCGCCGCATGTGAGGTCATTCCTCCACGGGCCGTCAAGATCCCGGTTGAAGCGGCCATTCCGCCAATATCCTCTGGAGAAGTTTCAGCTCGAACAAGAACAACTTTTTTGCCTTCTTTTGCCCATTCCTCAGCATCTTTTGAAGTAAAGACCATATGGCCAGAGGCTGCTCCAGGCGAAGCAGGCAATCCGGTAGCAATAACAGTTTTTTTTGCTTTTGGATCAAGTCTCGGGTGAAGAAGTTGATTCAGATCTTCTGGATTGATACGAAGTATTGCTTCTTTTTCAGTGATGACTTTTTCGGCCACTAGATCAACGGCGACCTTTAAGGCAGCGTTAACTGTGCGTTTAGCATTTCTTGTTTGAAGAATGTAGAGTTTATTATTTTCAATCGTAAACTCAATATCCTGCATGTCCTTATAGTGCTGCTCCAGCATTTTATAATCATTTACGAGGTCGTTGTAGGCCTTTGGCATGACCTCTTCGAGAGTCTTCTGGTGCTTATTAGATTCCATCTTTGAGGCTTCATTGATGGGCTGTGGAGTTCTGATTCCAGCCACAACATCTTCTCCTTGAGCATTGACAAGAAACTCTCCAAAAAATTTCTTCTCACCAGTCGATGGATCTCGGGTAAAACAAACTCCTGTCGCGCAGGTGTCCCCCATATTACCAAAGACCATGGACTGAATATTAACTGCCGTTCCCCAATCATGAGGAATATTATTCATCTCACGATACTTTGTAGCACGGTTATTATGCCAAGATCCAAAGACGGCTGCGATTGCTTTCCATAATTGCTCCATTGGATCTTGTGGAAAAACAATTCCATGATCTTCAAGGAGAACACTCTTATAAACTTTAACTAGTTCCTCAAGATCAGAAGCCGTGAGTTGAGTGTCTTCATGGACGCCACGAGCCTCTTTAAGATCTTCCATGTTTGATTCAAGATGAGAAGTATTCACACCAAGCACAACATTGGAATACATCTGAATAAAGCGACGATAAGAGTCCCAAGCAAAGCGTGGGTTATCAGTTTTTTTGGCCATCCCAAGGACTGTTTTGTCATTTAGCCCGAGATTCAGAACAGTATCCATCATCCCCGGCATCGATGCTCTTGCCCCTGAGCGAACAGAAAAAAGCAGTGGATTTTCCACGTCCCCAAATTTCTTACCAGTTAGTTTTTCAACCCACTGAAGTGATTCGGTGACTTGGTTTCGAATTTCTTCAGAGATCTGTTTATTGGTCTTGTAATAATCAAGACAGGCTTCAGTCGTAACGGTAAATCCGGCCGGAACTGCAAGCTTGAGATTGCACATCTCAGCAAGGTTCGCCCCTTTTCCACCCAGAAGACCCTTCATGTCTTTGTTACCATCAGTCAGTTCTGCAGAAAATTTATAAACCCACTTAGTCATGAGACTCTCCCAAAATTAAAGAGAAAATTTTTCTTTCAAATAAGTTTTTACTTTATCTAGTGCAACTCGCTGCTGAGTCATCGTATCGCGATCACGAACAGTTACTGATTGATCAGTGATTGTATCGTAGTCAATTGTTAAACAAGCAGGAGTTCCGATTTCATCTTGGCGACGATAACGCTTACCAATTGAGCCAGCTGTATCGTACTCACATTTAAAATCTTTCTGAAGATCACGAAGAAGATTCGTTGCAATCCCTTCAAGCTCTGGCTTTTTCATAAGAGGCATAACAGCAGCTTTAATAGGCGCCAAAGAAGGCTTGAATCTCATCACCACGCGCTCTTTTTCAGCGTCACCAGGGAATTCTGTTCTGTAGGCATCACTCATAATAGCAAGCATACAGCGATCACAACCAACAGATGTTTCAAGAACGTAAGGAATATATTTTTTATTTCCATCAATCTGATCTACATATTGAAGATTTTTCTTAGAGAATTCTTGGTGCTGACGAAGATCGAAATCAGTACGAGAATGGATTCCTTCCATCTCTCCCCATCCGTGAGCAAATTCATACTCAATATCAAAAGCGGCATCAGCATAATGAGCAAGAGCTTCGTGCTTTTTAAACTGAAGTTTCTCTCTACGAAGACCATTCTCAAGATGCCAGTTCCAGCGGATTTCTTTCCACTGCTCCATCGCTTCTGCTTGAGTTCCAGGTTTAATGAAATATTGCATTTCCATTTGTTCAAATTCTCGGGTTCTAAAAATAAAATTACCAGGAGTAATTTCGTTTCTAAAGGCCTTACCAATTTGAGCAATTCCAAAAGGAAGCTTTCTTCTCATCGTTGTTTGAACGTTGTTGAAATTGACGAAGATTCCTTGAGCGGTCTCAGGACGAAGATAAACTAAAGCAGAAGTATCTTCCACTGGGCCCATTTGTGTTTTGAACATGAGGTTAAAGTTTCTTGCTTCAGTATAAGAATCTTTCGCCTTACATACTGGACATGGAGCATTCAGATCAATATTGTCAGCACGAAAGCGGCTCTTACAAGATTTGCAGTCCACCATTGGGTCAGTAAAATTATCAACGTGTCCTGACGCTTTCCAAACTAGAGGATGCATAAGAATGGCGGCATCCACCCCATCGATGTCATCACGGAAGGTCATGGATTTCCACCATGAACTTTTAATATTATTTTTTAATTCAACACCCAAAGGCCCCATGTCCCAACATGATCCAAGTCCACCATAAATTTCTGAACTTTGAAAAATAAAACCACGATGCTTAGAATGGGCGACCAAATCGGCCATAGATTTGAGATTTTCTTCTGACACATTGCTCTCCTGATTATGAAATAGACGGAAATTGTTTTATCATAACACATGAAACTCTTCTAAGAAAAAAGCCGAATTTACCGACGAGGTTGAAGATGAGGTTTGAATGACGCAATTTATCTTTTCTCTTTTTTTTGGGACTATTTTAGTCGGTCTTTTAGCAACTCATGTTTGTGCTGAGTCATCCTCACTTGAAGTTTTAAAATCTCTCAAACTCAACGGCCTTGAATGCACTCCTAAAGTCATGGAAGGTTGCTCCTATGAAGAATGCGTTGGTCAAATTGGCAGCTACCCAAGACCCATATTAATTGCGGTTCCTAGCTCTGTAAGCTCACTTCGTATTCACTTTCATGGCCATCATCTAGGGATGCCTCAAACTCTTCCTTATGAAACAAGCCTCACCTCTATGATTACTGCTTTTGGTCTTCCAAAACATTTATGTCTTAGTAATGAATTGACCGTCTTTCCCCAAAGCCTTGGGAAGAATGTGACGTACAAAGAATTTTTTAAGGACGACTCGTCTTACGCACAGTTTTTAAATGACCTTCATCAAGTCCTCAATCAGTCTCTCAAAGACTCTCCTCTTAATCTTTCAGGTCATTCGGGCGGTGGAAAATATGTAGCAGGTGCTCTTGGCGCAGGATTAAAAGTTTCGATGGTGACTATATTTGATGGGATTTATGGCGCTACTACAAAAGATGCACTTAAGAATTGGGTTAATCTTAGTGAAGGCAAACTGACTCTAGCGACAGTAAAAGGCATGGACCCAGAGAACTTCAGTAATCAGTTGAGAAAAGAGCTGATGACAAAATTTACTTCCACTAAAAGCTCCATCAATGAGACTCCCTATGATGTTCACTCGAGCTTAAGAGTCATGCACTACAGTCGATTTGCAGGGGCAGCTGGAGGAACCAAAGCGCATTTTGATGTTTTAAGTGAGATCTGGCCAATTAAGAATTAATCTCTCTGGGATAATTCAAAAAGCTTTTTATATTCACCGTTTTTTTCAATGAGTTGAGAATGGCTTCCTTCCTCAACTTTTAAGCCATCTTTCATCACAACAATGCGATCAAAGTCTTTTAAAGTTGAGAGTCTGTGCGCCACAGCTATGACTGTTTTATGACCGGCCACACGATCCAAGGCTGCTTGAACAATTTTTTCAGATTCATTATCCAGCGCAGATGTAGCTTCATCAAAAAGAAGCACATCACGATTTTTAAGAAAGGCACGAGCAATAGTTAAGCGCTGACTTTGCCCACCAGAAAGTCGAAGCCCCCTATCCCCAATTGGAGTGAGGACGCCCTCAGGTAACTCTTTTACAAAGTCCCAGGCATAAGAAATTTCTAACGCCTGTGTAATTTCTTCTTCTGTATGATCTTCGCCAGTAGTTAAATTTTCTCGAATGGTGTCATTGAACAAGAAAATATCCTGGCTAACAAGGGCAAATGTTTTACGAAGAGAATCGAGGGTGAATTGATTTATATTTACACCATCTATTAGGATCTCTCCCTCAACAACGGGGTAAAGCCTCATCAAAAGACTCACAAGTGTGGACTTTCCTGAACCTGATAGGCCCACAAGTCCAACTTTCTGGCCTTTCTCAATTGTTAAGTTAAGATTTTTTAAAACGTAACCATCTCCGTAAGAGAATGAGACATTCTTAAATTCAATATTTCTTTCAAATCCTGTGAATTCTTTTTTCTGAAATTCTTTTTCTTCCTCGACTTCAAGAATTGCAAAAATTCTTGTAGCAGCAGCTTGGGCCTGATTTAACTTAGCATTTGCCCTACTGAATCTGCGGATAGGATCCATGAACATGGCAAGGGCAGCAACAAAAGAAATAAATCCACCCGTAGTCAGTTGTCCGGTTGAAATTCGATAATGAGCAAAAATAATCACTCCACCAAAAGCAAATGAGCCAATTAATTCAACAAGTGGATGAGAATGTTCCTCTGCTGAATTACTTTTTGTTCTGTGAGAAATAAAGAGATCCTGCGTTTTTTCAAAACGGCCGATGATATAGTCTTTAAGACCAAACGCTTTGATTATTTTTTGGCCCATAAGAGCTTCACTCACAATATGGGTCATCTCAGCTGTATCTTTTTGGGCCATCCCTACATAACGACGGATCCTCTTTCCTGTGTAATGAAAAGTACCGATAAATAAGGGAGCCGTTACAAAAATAATCAATGTTAGTTGCCAATCATGATAGAAGGCAACTCCTAGCAAAGAAATTGCAGTGATAGGCTCTCGAATAACTTCAAGGGAGTTTTTGAATGCTTCCGAGAAGACCATCGTGTCATTCATAATATTTGAAATGAGTGAGCCTTGCTTAGTTGAAGAATAAAAACTTGAGGGGAGCGCCTGAAATTTTGAATACATGTTTGAACGTATCTTGCGTGTTGACTTATCAACGACCTGCCTCAGGGTAAAATAATGAAAATAGCGTAGAGGATAATTCACAATTCCCAGGCCGATGATTAGCAACGCCAAATTCCTTGCATCTTCTGAACTGGAGCCCGCAGCAAATCCTTTATCAAATATATCTTTAACCAAATAGGCTTCATAGGCCTTGATGCCAGCTAAAGGTAAGGCCAGAATGGTAGCGAGCAGGACTTGCTTCCAATATGGACGAAGATATGGGAACATAGATTTAAGAACGTTGATCATTTGTTTATTTTAGGCTTTAACGGAGGCTAAGTAAATTAAAACTCGGAATGCAATTTTTCTTGATCGCGATGGAACTATTATTCTAGATAAAAACTATCTCTCCCGAGTTGAGGATATTGAGTATTTTCCGGACACTATGAAGGCCCTCCATATTTTTCAGGATCTTGGATTTGAACTTTTCATTGTGACAAATCAGTCCGGGGTTGGCCGTGGTTATTTTTCACTTGAAAATGTTTATGTCATTCACCGTCAACTACAGAATGATCTTCGGGAAAATAAACTCCATCCTTTTAAAGATTTTGCTATTTGTCCCCACTCACCAGATGATATTTGCCAATGCAGAAAACCTTCTGGCCAGATGATCCAGGACCTAATCACCAAATACCATATCAACCCTAAAAAATCTTATATGGTGGGCGATAAATTAATTGATGCCGAATCTGGAAAGAATGCTGGAGTGAATGGGATTCTCGTTAGAGTGTCCCAAAAAACTGATTTCCCATTTTTCAAAAATCTTCTAGATTTTGCCCATCACCTTAAAAGCAATCCGTAGGACTTTAGTTCCACAGGTTTTAATTGAAAGTGGTGGCAAAAATAATGAACGAGCTTGTCAGCTTCTTGAAAATTCGTGCCTGTTAACTCTCTAATGTCTTGGTATTTTGTTTGATAACCTTTTTTGATTCTGAGCAAAAATCCTTTCTCATTTTCCCCACTCACACATTGAAGACAGGCAAACTGGCCATTAGCGGGTAAAAAAGAGGCTCCCTCTGCTTCCATTAGTGAATTTCCGCAATATGAACAATTATCTGTATCAGGCATAATTCCAAGATGAAAAAGCAACTTCACCATGAAGAGAGTCATATGCTGATGGGCCACAAACTCATTTTTCCCTAGGACATCATTAAGGTGAAAAATTGCGTTGCTAATAACTGAAAAAATACCATCGTGCTCTTGGTTATTATATTCACTTGACCCTATTTGAAAATTTACTGAAAACTTTTGTAAAATTTCAAAATATAAACAAATGAGATAGAAGGCCTGAATATTATGGCGAATATTCTGTGGTTCCCAAAGTCTTTGCGATTCCTGAGCTATCATAAGTTCGCTTCCATCAATTCGACTTCGCTGCTCACGGATCATCACTTTAACCATGGATCCAAGTTCAAAAATAGTTGGCTTATGGTGCTTTCCACCACCCTGACCTCCATAAATATAAAAACTCCCCATGGTCCCATTACGCAAAATGAGTTTAACCACAAGGTCTCTTTCTTTATAAGGAACTTTATGAATGACTATGCCTTCAAAAACCATTCTTGAATCTTTTCGATTGATTGTTGCCACTTCATTTTTAAACTTAATATCGAGATAGCCAAGACATTTAATAACCGATTCCACTTTAGTCCATTCGGGTTTTCCAAAGCATAAACATCAAATGCTTCACCCCTTCGACCACCACGCGCGACCATTTGAATCCAAAAATCTAAGTTTTCAACTGGGTAGAGAAAAAAGATTCGCGAAATTCCTGGGAGGTTTACTCCATGAGAAAGAACTGTCGTTGCCACAATAAATTGAGGAGGATTTTCAGCTTGTACCTTTAATGAAAAAAGACTTGCTTCACCTCCGATACAACTCCAAACTGAAAAACCCTTTTCACTTAGTCGTAGATGCCAACGCTCAACTTCGCTTCTATATTTGCAAAAGACGAGATTAGTTCCACTTTTGTGATCTAGGAATTCCATAATCTCTCCCATCATTATAGAATTAGGGACACGGATATATTGATTAGGTCTATTTTTTAATTTTTGATTTCCATAATTGATCCAAGAGACCCCTTCAAAGTGACGGCCATAATTCTTTATCTCACCTATCATCTCTGTGGTTAAAGTAGCGGTTAGAGCAATAACTAATTCTGCCTCACTCACTAATTCATAAAAGGCTTCCCACATAGCAGGACGAAACGTATCACCCCAGTAAAAATACAAATGAAACTCATCAAGAATGACGATCTTTGCTTGAATTTTTTTTATCAAGGCCTCTTCTGGTGTCACCACTTGGCAGCGATGACCCCACTTGGCCAAACATTCATTGGCGAGGGCGCGTAGTGGAGAAACAAACAAGAAAGATTCAGTTAAATTTTGTAATAAATTTTCTACTAAAAAGGTTTTTCCGGAAGCCGGTGGAGAGGTAAGAATAATGAAATGATTTTTCATTTAACTTAACTAGAGCTTTCATTTAACCTAGGCGAATTTAATTTAAGCAATCAGTCAGAATAGTTCATATCTAAAACTTCGAGATTTAAATCTTTAATATCTCGCGAATAAACGGAAAAAGTTTACTAACGCACAGGGAAAGAAAGATACGGAAAGACTTAATTTATGGCCAAAGAATCGCCCCGATGCTTAAATTAATCCATTCTTAATATGTGCGAGGCCGTAACATGAAATTAGGTGCTCTACTCACCGCGATTTTGGGATTAATTGCCCTAGCTTACATTAATGCAAATAATAATCTGACTAAAAAGATCGATTTAAGTGCTCTGCGTTTACGCATGACTGAGCAAGAACTTGAAAAATCCTTCGGTTCTCCAGTTTCACGCTTAAGAAATACTTTCACTTATATCCTTGAAGATTCTTCGCAACTTCAAATCACTTTTAGAGATGATATCGTCGCCAGTGCTGTTGTGAAATTTCATCGTCCTATTCGAATTGAAGATCCTCAGATGAAACAACTATCCCTAGTTCAAATGTCCCCTGCGGATATTCAAAGTGACGACCCAAGTTGGTTTTTTGCTGGAAAGCCTGAAGAGGGCTTAATCTATAAAATTTCTCAATCTGGTCATGTCGAAACAATTACTTGGGTCCAGCCATTTACCTACGGCAATAATCAGGCAAAACATCTTTCAGCTTTATTGCGTGATTTTAGGAATCAACATTTGTCACAAATGTGATAAAGTTCATTCATGATTACTCAAATTGAAAAAATATTCGATCAACAAATTCGTCCTGCACTTGCTCAGCATGGAGGGAATGTAGAGATTATCGATATAGATAATAATATTCTTTTTGTTAAATTTTTTGGTGGATGCCAAGGCTGCTCAAGCTCTAAAGCCACTCTTAAAGGCGGCATCGAACAATTAGTGAAGCAAAACTTTCCAGACATTGTAGAAGTTGTTGATGTTACAGATCATCAAAATGGCACTAACCCTTACATGTAGATTATTTTCTTGGATCTCTCAATACGTTCAATCGCTCTCTCACTGATTGAATTCGCTCATGAGTTAATTCGGCAAATATAATTTTTTCACCTTCTCCTGCATCGGCCAGTACCTCGCCCCAAGGATCGACGACAAGTGAGTGTCCAAAGGTGCTGATCTTTTCGTTATGTTTACCCCATTGCGCTGAGGCAATGACGTAACATTGATTTTCGATCGCGCGTGCTCTTACAAGTGTGTGCCAATGGGCCTTACCTGTTGGCACTGTAAAAGCTGAAGAAATAGAAAGAATATTGGCACCTGCAAAAGAATAAGACCTGAACAATTCAGGGAAACGAAGATCAAAACATATTGAGAGGCCAATTTTGAATTCCTCTACATCAATGAGCTGGGGAAGATTCCCTGAAGTATAGACTCTCCCCTCATCAATAATTTGATTACTTGGATGCTTGGACAAATCACAAGAGAAGAGATTGATTTTATCGTAATGAGCAATCTCAGTTCCCTTTGGATCAAAATTATATGAGCGATTCATCACTTTATCTTGGATTAAAGTTGCTGCAGAACCACCTAAAATATAGAGCCCAGAATCTATTGCCAATGAGCGGATCGCTTCATAGTGTTCATTATTTTTTTGAACTAAATGGGGAGTCGGTTTTGTTCCATCCGACATCGAATAAAAAACTTCAGGTAAAAAGACAGCTTTTACTTTTTCTGATTTTGCCACTTCCAAAAACTCTCTTATTTTTGAGAGATTAATTTGTGGGTCTAATACCGATTGAAGCTGAATCACTCCTACCTTCATGACATTCATCCTTTTGAGATTTACCTATTCAAGGACAAGTTATAAGATCATCCAGACATGCTGAAAACAATTTTAATAAATCTCTTGAAATTATCGATGGTTGCTCTCCTTATTGGGTGGCTTTTGAATTCAGGAAAACTTGATTTCAAGCTCTTAGCCTCGCTAAAGCAGCATCCTGGAGCCGTTTTTCTGGCCATGTTTCTTAGTCTTTTTAATTTTTGGCTAATTTCTTTTCGCTGGAAAACAATTTTAAAGGCCCGTTCAACCACTGATATTCCTCTTCTTGGCATGCTTAAAATTACTTGGATTGGACAATTTTTCAGTAGTGTACTGCCTGGAAGTGTTAGTGGGGATCTAGTAAAGATTCTTTATGTTCAAAAATATGAAGCCTCTTTTTCAAAAAAATTTCTCTTTGCTTCAATTTTTATTGATCGGCTCTTGGGATTAGCAGGACTCATTCTTTTAGTGGGATTAAGCTCGCTTGGTTTTTCCTCACATATTATTTCCAACGCACCTGCAATGGAACCCCTGCTGAAATTTAACTATTTACTCGCGTTCGCCGTCATCGTCGCAATTTCTATTTTTATGTATTGGCATCAATCGATAAAACTTCTCTTAACGAGACTTCAGTCTCGTTTTTTTTCCAGCCTTTTCACTCAGCTCATTAATCTTTGGGATGATCTTGTGATGATTAAATCCAAAATCCTTGGCGCTATTGCTCTTTCAGTTTTAGTTCAATTTATTGGAGTGGTGATTTTCTGGTCACTGATCTCTCCATTTGTTTCTGATAAAATGGATTTTATCCAGGCCTTAGCGTTTCTTCCTCTGGGACTTATGACTTTGGCCCTACCTGTGGCCCCTTCAGGACTTGGGGTAGGTCATGCCATTTTTCATAAGCTTTTCGAATTTTCAGGGATTGAAAATGGGGCTTCACTTTTTAATCTTTTCTTCGTTGTCACCTTAGTAGTAAACCTCTTTGGTGCCATCCCTTATCTCATAAGCAAAAGAAAATAATTAAAAGATAAAAATCTTAGATGGATCAATGTGTGAGTAATGCATGGCCTTCGTCTTCAGGCATTCAAGTTGAAGAAGAAAGTTGAGCTCTTCTTCAAAGCTATTTAACTTTCTCACTTTTTTAGACTGTTTTTTAAGAATCGATTTTACGCCTTGAGGGAGTATGCAAACCCCTCTTAAAAGATAAAATTCACCCTTATACTTAATGACTCTTCCAGTGAAAACATCCCCCTCCATAAGAGAGATATTTGGATGATTTTTCATGAGAACAATTTTTTCATCATGAAGAATATCGTGTAGGACAATTTGTTTACGAAAGTTTACTTTGGAAAAATTAAAGAGAGAGTGATTCACGTTCAATAACGCCTGAGCAAGCTCAACGTCTAGTTGATTTGTACGAATATAGTCCTCGATAACTTTAGAACCATCTTCGTGGCGAAATTGGAAGATGTACCAGTCATTGAAGCAATTCATACGAGGCTCAAACTCATCCTTATCTTCGTCTAGTTTACCAGTGATTGAGAAATACTTCTCTTTTGCTGCTTTTAAAGCATCAAAATGTGACCCCTGAGTGTAGAGTTTAAGCACAGTATCTAGGTGTTCATGAACAATATCGAGCATAGGATATTCTACTCTTCAGTCTTTAAAACTGCCAAGAAGGCTTCTTGAGGAATTTCAACATTCCCGACCATTTTCATCCTCTTTTTACCCTCTTTCTGCTTCTCAAGGAGCTTGCGCTTACGAGAAACGTCACCACCATAACACTTCGCAAGAACGTTTTTACGAAGGGCCTTAACGGTTTCTCGAGCGATAACCTTGGCCCCAATTGCGGCCTGAATGGCAATATCGAACTGCTGACGATCTATAACTTTCATCAATCGATGAGTAAGGTCTTTACCTTTTTGATGAGACGTTGATCGGTGAGTAATCACAGAAAGTGCATCTACCTTATCGCCATTAAGAAGCACATCAAGCTTCACCATATCTGATTCCATATACTCATTAAGCTCATAATCCATCGAGGCATAGCCTTTGGATAATGATTTTAATTGATCATAGAAATCAAACATCATTTCAGAAAGAGGCAAAATATAAATCAACTGAACGCGATCTTCAGTGATGTAATTAATAGCTTGCTGACGTCCACGTCGATCTTCACAGAGCTTGATAATTTTTCCCACGAATTCATTAGGAAGATGGATCGAGAGTTTTACAGTAGGCTCTAAAATCTGATCAATTATACTTGGATCTGGAAGTTTAGAAGGGTTATCGACAATAACTTTATCACCTGAATTCGTGATGACCTCGTAACTACATGATGGGGCCGTTGAAATAAGGGCAAGATTAAATTCTCGCTCGAGTCTTGTTTGGATAATATCCATATGGAGAAGACCTAAGAATCCGCAACGAAATCCAAAACCAAGGGCCTGAGAAACCTCTGGTTCATAGGTAAATGAAGAATCATTTAAGGCCAATTTTTCAAGGGCTTCTTTAAGAATTTCATATTCTTCAGAATCAACTGGGAAAATCCCACAGAAGACCATGGGCTTAATTTCTTTGTAGCCAGCAAGTGTGGGAGTTGTGTCTTTTTTATCAGAGTGAACAATTGTATCCCCGATTTTTACATCACGAACCGTTTTGATTCCACATATGATCATACCCACTTCACCAGCACCTAATTCATTTACTTCTGAATAGAACGGTTGATGAACTGCAAGTTTAATCACTTCATAATCTTGGCCAGAAAACTTAAAGTTAATTTTATCTTTAACCTTGAGGTTTCCTTCCATAATTCTTGCAAGAACGACCACACCTCTATAAGAGTCAAACCATGAATCAAAAATTAAGGCTTGAAGGGGATTACTGACTTTACCAGTTGGAGGTGGAATTTTTTTTACAATTTCTTCCAAAAGAACATCTACGCCAAGGCCCGATTTACCTGAAACAAGAGGAGCCTCTGAAGCATCTAATCCAATAACATCCTCAACTTCTTTTTTTACCTTTTCAGGATCAGCGTGAGGAAGATCAATTTTATTGATGACAGGAACAATTTCTAAATTATTTTCTAACGCCATATAAACGTTAGCAAGAGTTTGAGCTTCAATTCCTTGTGAAGCATCTACAATAAGAAGAGCACCCTCACAAGAAGCTAGAGAACGAGAAACCTCATAAGTGAAATCTACGTGTCCCGGAGTATCAATCAAATTAAAAAAATAGGTCTTTCCGTCTTTCGCCTTGTATTGAAGGCGAACAGTTTGCGCCTTAATCGTAATCCCACGCTCTTTCTCAAGATCCATGTTATCTAATAAGCGGTCTGTTTTTTCACGATCCGTGATGGATTTAGTCATCTCGATGATTCGATCTGCGAGGGTCGACTTCCCGTGATCAATGTGAGCGATAATAGAAAAATTGCGGATGAGACTTGTATCCATAGAACAGCTTGACCCTTTTTTACGTTGCGGGTCAAGCATACACTAATTAATAGGCTAAACAAAGACCTCTTTCGAGATAATCATCATGTAATAATCAAGGTTTGATTCCTTGGCGCGGATTGGAAAGACGTTGGCATATCCGTGGAAGACTTCCTCTGTTTCCTCAAAGGTGTACTCACCAGTTTCTGCAATAAGAACTTTTTTACGCTTAGGGATATTAATTTCGGCGTTTTCAATTTTTGAGCGGCGCTTAATTGCTAATTCAAAGGTTTCCACAATTGAATCTGGCATCATCGTATCTGTAATTACCTTATTGATAATATCATCGGATTGTAGCTCAAGCAGAGCATACATCGGGTTATTCATATAAATCAATTCGCCCTTGGCGTTGGAGATCATGATGTTCTTTTTGATCATATTGGCCAGGGTATCAAATTTTCTGTGCTCGACTGAGATTCTATCAGTACGAAGTTGCTCAAATTTTTTCATATTAATAATCATCTTATTAAGTTCTCGAGCGAGTTCACCAATTTCATCATCTTGATCGTAGTAAATAGAAACATCGAAATTACAATCCTGAAGCTCTCTAACGGCGTCATTGATTTTCTTAAAAGGCATGGCAATTTTCCCAGGCACAACAAGAGAGAGCAAAATGGTTCCCAGGAAAGTAATAATTAAAGTGATGAGCATATTTCGACGAGTTTCCCCAATGATCGATTTTACTTCCTTATCTCTCTGCTCATTTTGAAAATACTGCATATCTTGAAACTCAGAGAATGATTCTAGAATTTTATCAGTCAGGTCATTAATGGAAGAAATACCCTCGCCATCTCTGGAATAAAGTGAAGTCTTTGCCACAATGGTCTTCAATGAATCAACATACCCCTGCATGCGGGAGATTTTCTTTTTTGCTTCAACCTCTTGATAAAAACTATCTAATTTTTGAAGCTGGGCTTGAAATCCTTCGCAGAGATTTTCTAATCTTTTTAGGTCCTCAGATGTAGGTGTGCTGGTCACAATCTTTTTCTGCATTTTTACAATAGAGACTGCGGAAATTCTCACCTCATCAGTAAGCTGAGCAATTTTATTAGAACTAATTGTAATACTTGAAATTTGAGAATTGAGAGAATCAAGAAAGAAAAATACGGTAAATCCCATAATAAGGACGACAGCATTGGCAATGATGAAACTTGCTCCAACTCTTCTTTTTAAAGATAACTGCATAACTTTCTCCGTTTACACTTCTTCAAGATCTTGGAACAAACGATCCAGATTTTTTTCACTACCTACTAAAACTACAATATCATCTGCCTCAATCACATCCATTGGAAGTGGAGAATCATTGATGACCACTCGATAAGCAGCTTTTCCTTCTTCACTAATATATGGGACTCTCTTTTGTAGGGCCACAATGTTAAGGGAATAATTTTGACGAATTTGTGATTCAACAAGAGTTTTCCCCTCAAATGACTTACCTAATTTAATTTCTACAATAGAATAGCCAGCAGCAAAATTATAACGCTGAAGAACGTGAGGGGCAGCAATTTTACTCGCCACAATTTCTCCCATCTCCTCCTCAACTTTAATAATTTCGGAAGCACCGATCTCTCTTAAAACGTGCTCATGCAACTGGTTAGTCGCACGGGCCACAACCCGTCCAACCCCTAATTTTCTGAGCATGGCGACGGCCATGATACTCATCTGAATATTATCACCAATCGCAACCACGGCCGTATCAACGTCCGAAATATTAACGGCACGAAGAGATTTTTCCTGAGTCACATCAATACAAATAGCGTGAGAAACTTTATCCTTAATCCTGTCCACTAAATCTGGTTCAGAATCAATCGCTAAAACTTCTGCACCTTTTTCAAAAAGTCTGACGGCGGTTTTAGCACCAAAAGTCCCTAATCCAATAACTGCGATGATCATAATTTTATCCTATTAATACTTTCCCCTCAGGGTATTCAACGTTACTAGGTAAGACAACTCGACTACCGACAGCAAGTACGAGAGTCAATGGGCCCACTCGACCCAAGTACATCATTACTGTAATACAAAGTTTTCCAGCCACAGTTAAAAAAGGTGTCACTCCCATGCTTAGGCCAACAGTACCAAAGCCGCTTACGACCTCAAAAAGAAGAGAGAGAAAACTCTTATCAGGCTCAACTCTTACGAGCACCAAGACTCCAATACTCACCACAATGAGGCAGATGATAAATATGGCAATGGACTTAACTACAGTTTGAGCAGGAACAGTGCGCTCAAAAAACTCCACATCTTGTTTCCCTTTGAGAGTCGCCGTCACAGACTGGAGGAGAACTGCAAAAGTGGTTGTTTTCACCCCGCCCCCTGTGGAACCTGGAGAAGCGCCGATAAACATCAGCAGGATCATGACGTAAATGCAATGGGATTGCATGGCCGAAATATTAATCGTATTAAAACCAGCGGTCCTTGCAGTAGTGGATTGAAAGAAAGCGAGTTGAAACTTTTCCCAAATTGAATAATCTTGGAAAATATGGAGAAACTCTCCAAAAAAGAAATAAATTGTTCCAAGGGCAAGAAGCATTGTATTGGTGGTTAAAACAATTTTGGTGTGAACGGAGAGATTTTTAAACGATCTTTTATTCTTAATGGTCTGCTGGACATCTTTTAAGACAGTGAAGCCAATACCGCCAAAAATAATCAAAAAAGCGATGGTCATATGAATAAGGGGAGCGAATTTAAAATCCTCTAAGTTATTATTCCAAAGAGCAAAACCCGCATTACAAAATGCAGAGATTGAATGATAAAAACCATAATACATTGACTGACCAATCTCAAAACCTTCCGAATAAAAACCAATCGAGAGTAGCAACGCTCCGATGAATTCAATCGTAAAAGTATACTGGATAACGTTCACAACAAGATTTAAAAGCTCCTCAGAACTTGAAGTATCCAATACATCTTGCATGATCACTTGCTCTCTCATCTGAAGATTTCTTCCCATCATCACGGCCAGAGAACTTGAGAGAGTCATGATTCCTAATCCACCGACCTGTAGGAGAACTAATAATGTCATCTGCCCAAAAATAGTAAGATCATCAACTAAGGAAATAGTGGCGAGTCCAGTTACACAGGTCGCAGAAGTTGACATAAAGAGAGCGTCAACAAAACCAATTGACTTACCGGCCTGATAAGAGACAGGCAGCATCAGGACAAGAGCCCCTAAAAGTATCCAACCAGCAAATGATAAAAGCACAACCTGTGCAGGTTGAAGTTTTAGACGAAAAAGAAAACTACTCGTGGTTGCAGTTTGAATTGGGGCTGCTGGGGTAGACTTTTCATACAAAGAGATAATGGTAGAAAAAAGATGAACAGCTGAAAGCCAATAAACGAATTCTTGATCGCCAAAGGTAATAACAACTGGAACAAAGATGATCAGCGAGAAAACATATTTTCGAAGAAAATCTTCAAACCCCTCACTCCTTAAAAAATTTGATGCAAGTGAAATAAAAAGCACAAGGGGAACAACCCAGATAGAGTGCTCAAAGATCTGATCAACTGGCAACTTATCCATGACTAAATGGATGCGACCAGTCTTCTTCAGTGTATAAATAAGAACAAAGAAGCCATTAATGAAAATCTCTAGCAAGACTGACATTCTTCCCGTTAAATAGTTCATAGCTTAAATCTTACTGCCTTTTAAAAATATTCCTAGGGATTGTTGATGCAAAATAAAAATATCATTCCTTTTAAAATCCAGAGTATGGATAGCCTTGGTCAAGGGGTAAGTAAAGAAACTGATAAAATTACTTTTATACCAAAAACCCTGCCAGGGGAAACTGGAAAGGCAATGGTCCTAGCTGGCAAAAAAGGGGTTCAGTTCGCTGGTCTTTTAGAGCTTGAAACCAAATCTCCCCACCGAGTTGAACCACTCTGTCGTCACTTTAACATTTGCCCGTCTTGTCATTTTCTCCATACAAGTTATGAAGAGGAAATCCAGTTTAAAAAATTAAATCTAGATAAACTTTTCCATAAAATTTTACATCCTCCAATTCAAGTTCTTCCGGCAATGCGTAGAACTGAATATCGCAACCGCCTTCAGCTTCACTATGATACGAAAGCAAGAATACTTGGGATGCTCGATGCAAAGAACCAGCGAATTGCCCCTATACCCGATTGCCTCATTGCAAGATCGAGAGTGAAAGAAAAAGTTAAGGACCTTTATGCAAATGAAAGCTGGATAAAGCTTTTAAATGGTGGGCCTGAAAGAGGTCACATTGAAATTTATGAAATGAATGAAGAGGTTAAGATCTCGCTGAATCAACCTTACGCAGAGGGTGGGTTCACCCAAGTGTTTGACGAAATGAATCAGGAATTAAAAAAAATTCTTTCTCACTGGACAAAAAATTTTGCGTCTGAAGATGTCTTGGATCTCTTTGCTGGAAACGGCAATCTGAGCGCAGAAGCTAATTATTCTCGACGTTTGTGTGTGGATTTTTATCAAAAAGCAGTAACCGACCCTTTTACTTCACAAGATCTCTATTTTCCAAAAGCCCTTGAAGTCATTAGGAAAAAAACAAAGCAAATTGGCCTAAATCCATCGACAATTATCTTGGATCCCCCACGCTCTGGACTTAAAAATTTGGAAGAGTGGCTCGAAGCATTTGCCCCTCAAAGAGTAGCCTATATCAGCTGTGATCCACATACTTTGGTCAGAGATTTAACCTTGGTAAAAAACTATAAAATAACCGAGCTGCACCTTATAGATTTTTTCCCTTCAACCTTCCATTTTGAAACGATGGTTTTTCTAGAGAGAATATAGCGTTTTCTTTTTACAAAAATCCCTCCCTTCCCTAGAATGGATGTAAGTATAAAAATATCCTGTTTTAGGAGAATCCTATGTCCAGTAGATTAATGAGTGCCAAGAATGCACTAGTTTTGGTTTGTTTGATTGTTTTATCTGCCTGCTCGAGCGCAGCCCAGAAAACAAAAAAACGCCAATCAGAACTTTATTTCGGCGCTGGTACTCAAAGCTTAATGACACAGGATTATACAAACGCACTTACAAATTTAATTAAGGCCAACGATCTAGACCCTAACAATCCAGAAATTCTAAATAATCTTGGAATGGCCTATTACTTCAAAGGTGAAAAACATCTTTGCCTTAAAACACTTAAAAGAACTCTCGAATTAGATGAAGACAATTCAGATGCTAAACTTAATCTTGCGAGTATTTATTTTCAGGATGGGGATTTAAATCGCGCTGAAAAATTATATAAATCAGTGCTTAAAAATCTTACCTATGAAAGACAGGCGAGAACTCTCTACAATCTTGGAATCCTAGAGGTGAAAAGAAATAACTTTAACGTAGCTGCAAATTATTTTGCTAAAGCGATCAAAGAAGACAGTAACTATTGTCCTGCCTTTTACCAGTTAGGATTACTTAATTACAATCGCAGTCAATTTAATACTGCTCTTAAAAACTTTAAAGAAGCGACGATGGGAACTTGCTACGAATCTCCTGCAGCCCATTATCACTTAGGCTTAACCTATAGAAGTCTTAAGCGTTTCAATGAAGCACGTATGAAATTTGATGAAATCGATGCTCGCTTTAAAGATACTGAATACGCGACTATGGCCAGAAAGAAAACGATGGAACTCGGTGAAGTTGAAGACAACGCTCTCATTGAAGAATCTCATGCATCAAGGAAGGTGCTTGAGTCTCCGGAATTTTAATCAACCCAAGGATGGATGAGATGAATCAAGAAACAACTACAGATTCGGTAATGACAAATGGTCCAACTCTCTTGGGAGATTACCTGAAACAAAAGAGATTAGATAAAAACTTTTCTCTGGAAAAATTATCTCAAAAGACAAAAATTAGTATCAATATTCTCAAAAGTCTTGAGGCCAATGATTTTGATCATCTTCCAAGTGCTGCCTATATCAAAGGCTTTGTCACAAGTTATGTGAAAGTTTTGAGTCTGCCTCTGAATGAAGCGATTCAAAATATGGAATATACCTACCAAACAATCTTGGGAAAACCTTTTCCGGCACTCAATCATACTAAATTGATGCCGACTCAAGGACCTGCAACAAAATCGGGCCAGCCCAACCCAGAAGAACAGTCTCCTCATGAAGTCATTGAAGGCAGTGACTCTATAATCCAAAATACAAAATCGGCCCTTCCCATTTTCATTCTTGCAGCCGTGATTATTGTTTTTATCGGGGGCTACAAGCTCGTTTCCTCAATTGTTGAAAACGAAGTTAATAGTCATAAGAACAATGACCTTGGACCTAAAATTGTTTCAAGTGCAGCACTTGTTAAACCAACGCAAAAAGCAGAAGAGGCCAAGGCAGCTCAAGCCTCTCAAGTCGATGGGACAAAAGTAGCGGCAACTGAAAGCAAACCAGAAGAGAAGAAAGAAGAAGATAAACCTGCTGCCACTTTTGAAAGAAATTTTCCAACAATTGAATTCAAAAAATTAAAGGGCAAACTTTTTCAAGTGAAAACGGATGCTCCGGAGAACGAAGATCCGGCCATCCTTCCGGAAAATGTTAAGCGTTCATTTAATTCTTCAATGCAGAATGTTTTTATTAAAGCTGCCGATGGTAATACTTGGGTGAGCTATAAAATTGATGATAAACCCATTGAGAGTGTGATTATTAACAAAGGGAATGATCTTTTCCTTCAAGGGAATGAAATTCGATTGTTCCTAGGGAATGTTAATGTGACTAAGATTTTTTATAATAACTATCTGATTGAAACACCTAATAAAGCGGGTGTGAAAAGTTTGGTCTTTCCTGAAGAAAGTAATACAAAATACATGCTCCCTCTTTTCCCAAAGGCAAAGGATGACATCTTCTATACTTCAGAGGATTACATTAAGCGCATGCACCTAGAAGAAGAAGAACTCAAAAAGAGACAAGAATAAAATCTTAAGATTGCCAGTCCAGCTTTCTGTAAAACCAAATTCCCAACATCGTCATGACGACGGCCGGGGTAAAGACAGCAAGCTGGACAGGGATTTTTTCCTTGTTGGCCAAGCTTACGAGTGAAAAGAAAAGACCATAGTAAATAATTAAGCAAACGATCCCAATTAAACCAGAATTTTTTGACTTTCCTCTTGTTCCAGTAATCCCAAGTGTAAAGCCAAGAAAGCAGAAAATAAAAACAATCAGGGCCCCATTTTTTCTGCTCCAATATTCATACTTAACTTTAAAAAATTCTTTTTTTCCAAAATCATACTTTGCCTTTGCTTGCTCAAAAGTCATCTTGAGGACTTCTTCAAGCTCCCAGGAAGGCAACATGGTCTCCTTCAGAGAGAATCTATCTTCAAATTGTGACTGAGAAACTGGAAATATATATTCTTTGAATAAAATCTTCTCAATCTCTTTTTTTTCATTACTTCCTAAAATATTTCCATCGTATAGAGAGAGAGTTAATTTTTCTGTCAGTGCATTTGGGTCTCTTTCAAAAACTAATTCTCCTCTTCTGGCAAAAATGACTCTTTCACTCTCTTTTTTCTTCTCTTTCAAGTGAAGAAAGACTTCTTCTAGGCTTCTCCCGTACTTCGTTGAGTTCGTTGCAAACAGTGTCACCCCAGGAATGAGAGTAAAAAACTGCCCAGGTTTAATTCCGGCCAGTAGTCCACTTGAAGTGAGGTAGTTTACTTTGCGCTTAAAGTCTTTGTTCGAAATCGGGATCAAATTTTGATTGAGGTTATAAACACTGGCAGTAAGGATGGCGGCCACGATGAGAAAAGGAAGTAGAATCTTTTCTTTGGTAATGCCGCCTGCTCGCATCGCAATATACTCTGAGTCACCTGAAAGGCGATTCAAACAGTAAATAGTTGAGAAAAATACTGCAATAGGCAGGGAGAGAGGAATGAATGTTAATGCGATGTTGCCTACGAGTCCAAGAATGAACCAAATGGAGATGTCTCGAGTGACTAAAAGCTCCGTCATCCTAAAAAGCTCAAAAGTTAACAAGAAGCATATAAAAAAGACCGTACTTACCACGAGGGGCAAAATAAATTGAGCGGCCAGGTATCTTTGCAATAAAAGTCTCATAGGTAGAAGATACCAAGTGTTTCCCTTTCATTCAAGAAAAGGCAAAATATGGTGGTCTAAATAAAAGGAGTTCCTATGCTAATTAAGCTCGACACTGTCGGTGACCATTTTCTTGCTGCCGAATTAAAAATTCTCACAGCTTTCCAAAAAAATACCCCTGCTACGAAGAAAGGGGAAAAACAACAATTGATCTCCATAGATCACTGGTCGGATGCAAGCCTCAAAGAAGAATTTCATAATCTTAAAAGCAGCAAAAATTACAAGGCCGCTAAAGATGAAACAATTTCTTTTACTGGTGCCACTGGTGAAGTGGTGTGGGTTGTGGGTCTTGGTGATAAAACAAAATTTCATGCAGAGGATATCAGAAAAGTTATCGCAAAAATTTTGAAAGGCACTCGCTCCAGTAAATTTGCGACAATCGGTATTGATGTTCCGGGCTTTAACACAATTAAAGATGAAGCTCGTACCGCCCAAGTCATCGCCGAGTCTGCCTACATGACAGATTATACCTTTGATAAATACAAATCAAAAAAATCAGAGCCCCATGAGTTCACCGTTTTTCTTGCTCATACAGAAAAGAAAAATTCTCTAAAAATTGAGAAGGCCCTCACTTCAACAAAAAATATCTGTGAATCAATTAATGTCATGAAAGACTTCATCAATGAAGTTCCAAATGTGCTTCACTCAGAAGAGTACGCGAAGCGTGTTGAAGCTGATGTAAAAAAGAACCTTAAAGGTGTAAAAATAAAAATTTTGAATAAGGCGCAGATTCAAAAAGAAAAAATGGGTATGTTTCTTTCAGTGAATGCAGGTTCGGCCTATGAGCCTCGCCTCGTTCATCTCAGTTATGAACCGGCGCGCTCGACTTCAAAAACAAAACACATCGCGCTTGTTGGTAAGGGGATTACCTTTGATACTGGTGGTTACTGTATTAAGCCAGGCACAAGCATGGCCGGAATGAAAAATGATATGGGTGGATCAGCAACTGTTTACGGTGCATTTCGTGCAGCTGTTTTAGAAAAAGCTCCTGTGAAAATTACTTGCATCATCGCTCTAACAGATAACGCTATCAATGAACTTGCAACAGTTCCTGATGCCGTTGTGACTGCAAGAAATGGAAAGACAGTAGAAATTCTTAATACTGATGCTGAAGGCCGACTCATTCTTGGGGACGCTCTTGACTATGCTTGTGACCTAAATCCTCACTATATTATCGATGCAGCAACTCTCACAGGTGCTTGTCTTGTGGCCTTAGGCAATCAAGTATGTGCCATTCTTGGTAACGATCAAAAATGGATCAATGAGATTCTTAGTGCGGCCAAAGAGCAAGATGAATACATGTGGCAGCTTCCAATCATTGATGAGTGGAGACATGATATTAAGTCAAAAGTGGCTGACTTAAAAAACATCGGAACTCCGATGAGAGCAGGCACAGCGATTGGTGCAGCTTTCCTCGAAGAATTTATTAAAAACGATGTGAAGTGGGCCCACTTAGATATTGCGGGAGTTGTTGATTCTCAGTCTCATCTTCCTTACTGTTCACCACACGGAGCTTCTGGGTTAATTGTTCGCTCTTTAACTCATCTTCTTGTTCATGCAAAGTAAGCCTCACTTTAAAATTGTGCTTTTTGCGCCTGAGATTCCCGGTAATACTGGGAGTATCGGGCGCACATGCGTCGCCCTTAATCTTGAATTGTTACTCATCAAACCTTATGGCTTTGAAATTGACGAGAAGGCCGTGAGACGTGCTGGTCTTGATTACTGGAAACATGTCCAGATTAGAGAATTTGAATCCTGGGAAGATTTTTTAATAAAAGAAAAACCACCGAGGGAGAAACTTCTTTTTTTTGAAAACAATGGCGAGAAGCTTCATTATGAGGCTCCCTATACCGAGGACTGCTATTTACTTTTTGGTGGCGAAACCCGTGGCTTTCCTTACGAAGTTGAAGACGAGTACAAATCCAATTTTTATAAGCTTCCCATGTTCTCAGAGCATATTAGGTCTCTAAATCTCTCCAATGTGGCCACAACTGTCGCCTATGAGTGCATGAGACACTTCGTCTAAAACTACTGCTTCTCCCAACTCAGTGGTCGCTTAAGCTCAATTTTATATTCTTCTGGTGAAATAACTTTTCCCATTCGCATTTTCTGCAAAATTGCTCTTATACGACCTTGAGCAAAACCTGTTAAACGCTTGGTCTGAAAAGAAATGTAATAACGCTTCGGACTTGGAAGAAGCATGGCCAGGAAAGCAGCTTCTCTAGGACCGATCTCTGCTGGAGTTTTCTTAAAGTAATGTTGAGCAGCTGCCTTAATGCCGTAAATCCGTGGGCCATACTCAATGCTATTAAGATAAATCTCAAGAATTTTGTCTTTCCTCAGGGCCTTCTCCACCTTATGGGCCAAGACGGCTTCTTCTAATTTTCGAGCAATGGTTCTTGAATTTGTGAGGTAGATATTTTTAACCATCTGCTGAGTGATGGTACTGGCCCCTCTAAACCTTGCTCCATCAACTATTTCCCTTAGGGCCTCTCCAATTTGCTCTAGATCAATCCCTTCATGCTGATAAAATGACCAATCTTCAGAGAAAATGATGGCCCACTTCGCATAGGGGGAAATCTCTTTTAAGTTCACCCAATAATTGGGCTTACCAGGTTTTATTTCCACTTCAACTTCAGCACTCTGAGAAATCGTGACGTGAGGATATTTCCTATTTAATTGATCCACATCTGTGGAAAAATACTTATCAAGGGCCCCATAAATGACCCAACTTAAAGTAAAAATAAGGGCAAACCCTAAAAATTTTATATTACTTCGGCGTCTCATAGTTCTGTTCATAGGTTATAATTATAACCTATGAACAGTTTTTGCAGTTATTTTAATGAAGGCATTTGTCACTCCTGTATAAGGATAGAACTCCCCTATTCAGAGCAACTTGAAAGTAAAAGTAAAAAACTTGCTGCACTTTTAAATCCCAAAGACAGTAAAACTATCGTACAACTTCCCTCTACTTCTTCTCAAATAACGGGATTCAGGAATAAAGCAAAATTTTCAGTCACTGGAAGTTTAGAAAATCCGATTATAGGACTCACGGGAACTGAGGAACTTGATGAGGGTCGGATGATTACAAATTGTCCTGTACATCACCCAGAAATAAACTCTCTTCTAAAAGATATAAGTCAGTTTATTACCCTCGCTCGCCTAACGCCCTACCAGATCAAAGCGAAAACAGGAGAACTTAAGGGGCTTATTCTTTACTACTCCTCTGAAACGGAAGAAATCTATCTGCGCTTTATTTTGCGCTCAAAAGAGTCACTTGATCGTATAAAAAAACACTCGCCATATTTTCTCTCACAGCAACCCAAGCTCAAATCTCTCTCGGCGAATATTCAGCCCATTGCTCATGCTATTCTTGAAGGGGAAGAAGAAATTTTCTTCTCTGATCAAGACTACATAACTCATCAATTGGGAGAAGTAAGAATGACTCTTCACCCCCAAGGCTTTGTTCAAACCAATCAAGAGATGGCACTTAAACTTTACTCCACGGCCGCAAGTTGGGTAAAAGAAATTGGGGCCACCACTTTTTTAGAACTCTTTAGTGGTCAAGGGGCCTTCAGTTTTTTTATCCAAAAAGAAGTGAAGCAAGCACTCGGAGTTGAAATTAATGCGGCCGCAGTTGATCGCGCGAATAAAACTTCAGCTTCAAATCACTGGAGTCATCTTAAATTTATTGCTGAGGATGCCGGAAAAATAAAAAGTGAACTTATCCACTTTGCCCCAGAGGTTGTTCTCGTTAATCCCCCAAGAAGAGGGATTTCACAAGCGAAAGAACTTCTTAAAGAAATTCATAGCCCCTATATCATTTATTCAAGTTGTGAGGCCTCTACCCTGGCCCAAGACATTCAAGAGTTAAAAGATCACTATGAACTTATGAGGTATCAACTCTTTGATATGTTTCCCCACACAGATCACTTTGAAACTCTTGCCCTTTTAAAGCGTATTAAGGCCTAAAGAAATAAGTCATGCGATGAAGGGCATTAAGAATCTCTTTCATGTCAGGATGCCCATTGCCTTTGATATTCAATTTTGCTGAATGATCGACGATAACTGTAGTTTTTGATTTTGCATCCACAATAAAAAGCTGCTCAACGTTGCCGGCAACATGTTGCAAAGCTTCGTCTTTGGAGAAGAGACTTTTCCCTAAACTCATATCAGAAGTCTTATTTTTACATTTCCAGTTTTCAATTATAGTGGTGGCAAGTACATCGTAGTGAGTTGTTTGTTTGCTAATTTGCTCTGGTCTTTTATTAGGCCATATCAAAAGCAGTGGTGTTTCGAGTCCCTCACCAGTTGCACCTGTAATTATCATAATAGTATTTTCAGTGAACTTGTTTCGAATAAAGGAGTTGATCACTTCCTTAAGCTGCAGGTCCTTCTCAGTCAAATTACCACCTTTGAGATAAACTTGTGCAAAGAAGGGAGTAAATGTTTCTGCGCTGGCCTTCGACTCAAGGAAAGACTCAAGCTCTCCGACAGGCTTTTCTAAGGTGCCAGGAATGAGTGAATGAAGTGGACTTGGTTCAGATGTTTTGAAAAATGCCATATCCATTTTTGATTCTTTAAGCGCCAAAAATAATGCCGGCCCTTTTGAATTCTTAATGGCAGGGACTAAGTAAGGTGCAGGAACGCCATATAGAAGTGAAAAATATCCTTCTTCCTCTACTGGGCTTCCAGAAAAATGATGAGTATAGAAAAGACCATGGTTTAAATAGTGGGATAAATGAGGAGCGAGAGTTCTATCCCAGCTCACTGGCCACTTATCCATAACAACCATCAAAATATTTTTTTGATTCTTATTTGTGCATTTCAAAGGAGAAGAAGGGTAGTAAAAATTTTGCACACTTTCAGATTTATTAGGTCCGTTTTGATACGAAAATCCATGCTCTTTCATGAGAGACTCTGCCGTAAGAGGGAAATGCATAGGAAAGAGAGTCGCAAGTTGCGTGACCTGTCCGCCCCCTCTGGAGCTAGAGTACATGTGAATTAAATTACTGGTTAAGAAACAACTGACGATCAGAATTAAGTACCAATTTTTCACTGGATTACTGAATCGACCACACATCTTTCTCCAGATATTTTCTCCTCTGATCCAGAACAAGATAAAAAAGATGAAGGTCACAAAGGCCATCAACCACTGCTTAACTGGCGATAAACCAAAAACCTGAAGGGATTTTTCAGTATTTAAAATATCCAATAAAAATGAATTCAAATGGTAGTGATAACGAGCAAAGAGATAGGCATCAAAAAAGATCACAAGATTGATCGATAACATTAAGATGATCGACCAGATTCTTGAGATGTAATAGGTCGGAAAAATGAGAATGACGGGACAGTAGAGAAAGAAATAAGACAGAATCAGAATCATCCCGTAGTGGCCAATGAAGGTGGTCAGAAAATAAAACCATCCACCAAAAGTCTGCGGAAGAATCATGCTTTGAAGATAAATCAG
>CANHJD010000017.1 GCA_947461145.1 Bacteriovoracaceae bacterium | reverse complement strand
TTTGTGATGCCTACGGTATTGTAAAAGAATATCGCGCTCGTACAGAGTACAAAAAACCTTCTGTGAAAATGAAAGAAAAGCTTGAGAACGCTGAAAAGCGTCGTCACAAGACTGACAGCCGCAGCAGAGTTCGCTCTAAGTACTAGTTTCAAAAAAAATAGGCCCTCGAAAGAGGGCCTTTTTTTTACAAATAATATCTAAATAAACTATTCCAACGATTATGAATCATTAATAGGTAAGGGGCCATGCCCTCTGGAGTCTTTTTGTTTCTCTTTGTTAGACTTTGATTTAATAAATTAAGTGAAAAATTTAATGAGTTGATGTTCTTGTTTAAGAACTCGTAGTTTTTATGCTTAGAAATCTGCTGTTGAACTGGATGGATAAAAGTGAAGTAAAAGTGACGAAATTCATCTTGATATAAAAAGGGAATATATTCCACAACGGTGAGTGATATATAAGTGCTGAGTTCATCTATTTTTTTTATTATGGGATAGGTTGCTTTTTTGTCAGAGGCACCTGCTTTGATGATGAGGCTTGAATTATCTAGTTCGCCTTTTATCTCCTCAAGGCCAAGTTGAAATTGATTCGTGGTACGCATACCTCCAAGCGGATTCATATTTAGATTTGAAGATATTTTTTGATTTGCAACTAGCTTTAGAGTTTTTGCCTGAATGCTGCTTAGTCGGACTCTTAGGGCATTAATGCTTTCAAGGCAAGAATTCGTTAGGTAGCGAGGACATTTTTCGCGCAAGTTTTCTTTGGCCCCATGGAGATCATCAATCTCATCCACGATACTAATAAGTTCTTTGGGAAAATCTGGAAAAAGAGTAATCATCTGGTAGAAGTCGTTTAAGATCCCTGCCAGAACTGGTCTCGCACTAGATTGAAAAGCTTCTGGTCCTAAAGCTTTCTGAGCATTTGCCCTTAAAGAAAGGGCAAATAGAATGAGAAAAATAAACTTCATAAATCCATTATGCAGAAGCTTTGAAGTCCTTCAACTCAAAAAGACTCATGAGTTCAGATTCTTTCCAAAGAGTAGAGAAGTCAGATAAAAAACCAGAGCGATGTGGGCTATAAATGATCTGTACATTAGGATTCTTTCTGAGAGACATAATAGGTAACGGAAGTTCAGAGGTGTAACAGGTAATCTTTTTTCCATGAATTCGATGGTCTTTAATTAGTTGAAGGAATAAATAGATTCCACCGCCTTGAGTATGAAAAACGAACTCCTTTTCTTTAGAGTGTTCAATTTTAGATTTAAACTCTCTGCAGTGAGCCTTAAAGGTTTCTGATTCAAAAAGATCGTGACAGAGAACAATTTTTCTTAATCCAATTGAGAATTTTTTCTTCTCAACCGCACTAAGATTTAAGTAGTCAAAATGGGAAAGGATAAGTTCCTGCATTGGAAAGGCCGATGGTGTTTTAAGACGTGCCTGAAAAAAGAGTTCATTTCCATTTTTTCCTGATTTTGACACAGTCAGCTTAAAGAAGTCCTGCCAATCCATACTCCTATCTCCTTTACTTTTGCGCAATTTCTTAGAGTTATCCCTATCGGCATTTTTTCTAGAAAAATTGACAAGTATCGTCAGGACTAGGCCAAAATTACTAAGAAAGCATGTAAGGTTTTGAAATGTTTAGAGTATTTGACGGATTCGCTCGATCATTCTAATAGTTTTATAAGAGTTCTTAAATTTATTATCCGGGAGATGATTATGCGTCTTATTTCGGCCTTACTTTGCTTCTGTCTGACTTTTAATGTTCTTGCCTCAACGGGTGTAGCGGAGGAGTTTGAGTCGGCACTAAATGAATATCACTATTCTATGACAGTCACTTGGGATCAGAATGATTCTCGGTTCGCTGAAAAAGCTACGGCGACATTTTATGAAAATGTATCTTTCTTGATGGAGAGAGGACTAACTCAAAATGAAATAATGAATGTTGTTTCAAAGAAAACGACTAATTCAAATGATTTGCAGGTTTTAAAAACCAAAATAGAAGCAATGGCAAAAAGTGCAAATTCAACTAATGAGTTAGCTAAAGTAATTTCAGAAAATTCAAAGAATTTTTACTCAACTGGTGCAAGTTGGAATGGTTCAACTGCAGTTATGGTGGGTGTTGGTGTTGTCGTTGTGGCCTTGATCGGTTATTCAATCTGGTTTGATGCCACACACACTTGTGTTGCTTACAGTTATGGTACCAGATGTGGTTGGACTTCTTCTTACTATGGTGGACCGCAATTTTATAACTGTTGGCCAACAACTTATTGTTCTCAGTACGTAAAGAACTAATTCTCTCTTTATTGTAAGGTCATCTTTTGGTGACCTTACAACTTACTTCCTGAAACGGTCTAAATCTCACTTTAAGATATTTTGAATAACTCACTCTATATTGCTGGATATCGTTTTCTACAACCATTTTTGAGAAATTATTATTTAAAAAATTAATTTTAACATCCCTGTGCTCCCACGGTTTATGTGAGACAATTCCCTGGAAGATTTGTCCATTATGTTTAGTAAAAAGTGAATAACGTTCTGTTGCCCAGACTGTAAATTCTTCTGGAGAAATTCTATTTCCGATTTGCGCCTCAAGTTTAAAATTGAGGTCATCACGGTGATGGTCAAAATGATAATTTATCTCATCAACTGAAGCTTTAATCTTGGAAATTCGGTAGGGAAGATGGAAAAAATTTTTGGCTATCAGTTTACCTATTTTTGAATCTGTTTCTAAGGTAAAGAAATAAACTCCCTTAACTCCATTGACTTCAACGTATGTACGAATATTTAACTCCCAAAGTCTTGAGATCTTTGGAATGGCAGGGAGGAAAGGAAATCTGATTCCTTCCATAAGAAAAGGGACAACTGAAAGGATTGCTTTGCCATTATATAGGTCCAGATTAAAAGGCACTTGCTGTGCTAATAACTCTGGATCAACTTGGTAATGAATGAAAAGCACATGCTTCCACTCTTGCTCAATGATCCAGCCAGTTGTTTGGAGCGAGAGGGCCCAAAAAATTAACACAAATTGAAAAAGCGTTCGAGACCACAGAAGGATCTGATTATTAATACCAAATATTTCTATCCCTTCAATTGAGACGTAGATGTGTATGGGAAGCAACAAAATGAAATAGAAGGCCGTTAATTTTGCAGAAATATTTTGAGTGCTTTTCCATAGGAGTCCAACTGCAAGAATAATCTCTATCACTCCTGTGATATAAATTATTTCCAAAGGAAAAGGAAAAATTACGGGTATTGCAGGTAAGAACAACCTTGGGGCCAGGAAGTGAACTAAAGCCGCAATGATAAGAATGAAACTAAGAAAAAAACGTTTTATCACGTTTGTATTTCTCTTTGAGAATTAAATAAAAGGGAATCCACCAGATTAGGTCATTAAAAATAATATTTATGCCAAAACTCAAAGGGAATCTATTTTCAATAAGTGCTTGAGCAAATCCAATAGGTCCAAGAATTTTACCTAAAAAGCCCACTAAGACGATAGGATAATGCTTTATAGGATCATTCGCTGCTAACCAATAGCCAACGCCATAAACCCCAACAATCATCCCAATGCATTGCCAGAACTCGGGATAATTTGGTCTTTCCATACCAATAAGATCGAAGAAAAGATTTGGAAAGAGGATAACAATGGCTCCCCATAATATATTATAAACTGCAGCAAGCTTTAAGGTTGTTTTCATGAGTACAGTATAACTTAGTTCAGGTCTCTCTGTGCTTAACATACCCTGAACCCTGCAGATGTCTATTCTTTGCCTAGGCCTATCCGATGACTTCTTTTCTATCTTGCAGAAATTTGGTGGCATTTTCTTTTATGATGGTTGCATTTCCGCTCTCAATTCTCTCAATAATGTCAGTTAGATAATGAGCAGATACTATTCTTGGTATGTAAACATAGTCGGCACCTTCCTTGTACAATTGCCTGGCAGTTTCAATTGTCTCCGAGGTCACAATAACGACTGCAGTCGGAACTATTCGTTTAACTGTTTTAAGAAGTTTCAGGTTTGAAGTCCCTTTAAGGATAGAGTCAGGAATAGTAGAGACAATCAATTTTGAATGACTCAGATCAAGATGATTAAGAGTATCAGAGTCTCCAATATCTCCGTAATGAACCTTGATACCTTTTTCTCTTAAAGTCTTAATCGTCTTTGGGTTGAAATCGACTACTAACATTTCTTTTAAGGAACTTTTAGAGTGCCTATCTTCAATTTCTTTTAAAAGAGAGCTCGCTTCTCTAAAAAATCCAAGAAAAACAAATTTGGCCTGGACTTCATCCTCAGTTGTATCTTCTGTCTTTTCCCTGTTTATCATGTCCTTAAAACCCATTTTTTCCAACAGGGGATTAAGCCAACGATAAATCTTATGTGAATTAGGGATAACGATTGAAGAAATAAGAGTAGTGAGAACAAGGGCCAAAATAAAAGATGAGAGAATATTTTTCTCAATATGTCCGTAGGTTACTCCCAACGATAGAATGACTAAAGAAAACTCTGATACTTGTCCAAGGTTAAGGGCCGGAATAAGGCTTCCATAATTTCCAAATTTAAGTTTATGAAGCACGGGAAAAACAGTAAAAATTCGGCTTAGAGAGGTAAAGGCAATAATAACTAAGGCAAGACTTAGTATCTCCTTGTTTGGGACGGGTATTTGAAGACCAAGCCCAACAAAGAAAAGTGTAACGAAAAAGTCTCGTAAGCTTGAAATTTTTACGGATATTTGGACATGGTAAGGGAAAGAAGCAATTGAGACTCCAGCAACTAGTGCGCCCATTTCTAAGGATAGGCCAAGCATTCCCGCCAATCCGGCAAAGCCAAAGCACCACCCCATGGCAATGACGAGAGTCAGCTCCATATTTTTAGCTATCCGTTCGAAAAGCCAAGGAAGAAAATATTTAGCAGTTAAACCAGCAATGAGAATTAGCAGTGCTGCTTTGCTGAAAGAGAAAAATATAATTGAGGCATTAAAATGCGAGAGATTTGGTTGTGCAGCTAGAAAAGCAATGGCCCAAATATCTTGTAATACAAGAATCCCTAAAGTGATTCGAGATGTAAAAGTATCTAGTTCTACCCTGTCTGATAGTATCTTTACTACAATAAGTGTCGAAGAAAGTGAGGCAGCTATCGCAATATAGATAAGTGAGAAGTCTCCATCAGCTGATTTAAAGCCGAGAAGTGAAAAAGTAAAAAGACCGAGAAGAACGCAACCTAAAAACTGTGTGACTCCATTAATAAAAACAGCTCGGCCAGCCTTTAATAATTTTTTGAGATCAATTTCCATTCCTAAAATATACATCAGGAGGATGAGACCTATTTCGGAGAGTGTGTAGATTGTTTCAGGACTAGTGATCACTCCCATTCCAAAATTTGGACCAAGGGCCGCACCCGCCGCAAGATAACCGAGTAGGATTGGGAGTCTTAAAAGATAAGTACCAAGACCAATGGCACCAGCACTCACGATGGAGACACCTACATCCCTAAGAAATCCATGCTCCATCGTTTGCCTTAAATTCTTGTCGCTTTAATTTCAATCTTCTCTTCATCAATATCATGGACCATTGCTCCAGGTAATGATTCTGAAGAAACGGATCCCTTCATCATTAAAGTCTCTGAAGAAATGTAGCTCTGGTACTTCTGAAAGACCTTCGCTAATTCATCCGATGTATGAATCGTGATTTCAATTCTATCGGCTACATTAAAGTTAGAATCTTTACGAGTCTTCTGAATTCTGTTCACAATTTCTCTAGCCAGACCTTCATCAATTAACTCTTGATCGAGTGTGCAGTCTAGATCGATGGTGACAAAACGATTTGTCACTGCTTGAGTCCCGACTTTTGCTGTTCTTAGGACAAGAACTTCTTCAGAGTTAAAACTAACATTGTTAAGACTAATGGACCCACCATCTTCAATCTTTTGCACTTCTACTGATGATAGTTTCTCAATTAGAACTTTAAAGGCTCCCATCTCTTTGCCAAGCTTCTTACCAAGGACAGGAAGATTAGGCTTTGCAGATAAAGTTACAAAATCTGCTTCATTCGTAAGGTATTCAACCTGCTTAATATTAAGTTCAATTTTGATATACTCCTCAAGCTTCCCGATCTCTTGGAGGAGTTTTGCATCTTGATGGATCACTTTCAAGGTCTTCAATGGAGTTTTAACTTTAACCCCTTCCTGAATTCTCTTCTGGCGACCTAAAAGAACTACTTGTGCCATTCTCTCTACTGCAGTTTCAAGGGTAGAATTAATCAAACCCTCTTGAGCTTCAGGATATGAACATAAGTGGACTGACTCTTCAGATTTTGCTCCAAACTTTTTTAAGTCTTGGTAAATGTACTCAGACAAGAAAGGTGTGAATGGGGCCATCAGGCGGGCCAGGCTGTCTAGAGTTGTATAAAGTGTGGAATAAGCTGCATTCTTGTCTGCGCTCATTCCTTCTTCCCAGAAACGTCTGCGGTTTAAACGGATATACCAGTTTGTGAGATCTTCAATGAAATTGAAAAGTTCTGGTACAACATTATAAAGGCGATAGGCCTGCATTTCATGGTTAACATTTTTCACAAGAGTTTGAAGTTTAGAAAGAATCCATTTATCGAGAATATTATCTGATTGAGTTTCAGTGGCACTCACTTTCCATCCATCTACAGCAGCGTAGGTTGAGAAAAACTTGTATGAGTTAAACCATGGAAGTAAGGCACGACGAACCATGTCCTTTACACCATCATCTGTGAAACGAAGCTCTTCAGCTTTTACGAGACCCGAATTGATAAGGAAAAGCCTTAGTGAATCGGCCCCGAATGTGTCTATCAATTCATCAGGTGGAGTATAGTTACGAAGACGTTTGCTCATCTTCTTACCATCTTTAGCTAGAACCATTCCGTTAACGATCACATTTTTAAAGGCAGGTTTATCGTATAGGGCAGAAGATAAAACTGTTAAAGTATAAAACCAGCCACGAGTCTGATCGAGACCTTCAGCAATAAATTCGGCAGGAAATCCTTCTTTGAAAACATCTTGATTTTCAAAAGGGTAGTGCAGTTGAGCATAAGGCATTGATCCTGATTCAAACCAACAATCTAGAACTTCAGGAATTCTTTTATAAGTTCCTTCTTCTCCAGGGATTGTAAAAATTAGATCATCAATAAATTCCCTATGCAAATCTTGAACTTCTACCCCTGTGTATTTTTTAAGATCAGCAATTGAGCCCATGCAAATTGCTTTGCCACTTATTTCATTGATCCAAATGGGTAATGGTGTACCCCAAACTCTTGAGCGAGAAATCGCCCAGTCTCTTGCATTTTCGAGCCATTTACCAAAACGACCTTCTTTAATTGTTTCAGGCACCCAATTGATTTCCTGATTCGCTTTGATCATTTTGTCTTTTATCTTTTCCACGGCAAGATACCATTGAGGCATTGCTCGATAGATAAGTGGAGTATCCGTTCTTGGGCACATAGGATAACTATGGACAAGAACTGATTGATGGAAGAGTTGTCCTCTTTCCTTTAGGTTTTTTATAATTTCTTTGTCGGCATCTTTGATAAACATGCCAGAAAATTCTTTAACTTCTGAAGTGAATTTTGAGGAGATATCAAGTGGTACAACGACTTCAGTGAGTCCAGCTTCTTTCATGACCCTATTGTCGTCCTCACCAAATCCTGGGGCTTGATGAACAATTCCAGTACCATCACTTGTTGTAACGTAGTCATCAGTTAAAATCGTGAAGTAACCATCTTTTTCGAGGTGACTGAAATATGGAAAAAGTGGTTCGTAGCGCTGACCCTTAAGTGCCGATCCTTTGAAAGACTCAATCTCTTCATATTTAAAATTCTTCTTGTAGGCTTCAAGTCGAGCTTTTGCCATTATGATAAAGATATTTTTATCGAGGTCTTTAACTTTGACGTACTCAATATCAGAATGAACACAAAGTGATAAATTTGAAGGGAGTGTCCATGGAGTCGTTGTCCAAATGGCAAAATATGTATCCGAGCTCATTTTGGATTTTACCAAAACTGTAACGGCTGGATCTTGAATGTCTTGATAATTTTGACCTGCCTCAAAATTGGAAAGAGCTGTTTGGAGCGCTGAAGAGTAAGGCACAATTTTATTGCCCTGATAGATTAAACCTTTGTCCCAAATAGATTTAAAAACCCACCAGACTGATTCCATGAAAGTTAAATCCATGGTTTTGTAGTCATTTTTAAAATCAACCCATCGCCCGAGACGACCAATTGTTTTTTCCCATTCGTTCACATAACGATCAACAATACCTCTACATTCATCGTTATATTTTTTTACCCCATGGGCCGCCACAAAATCTGAAGCAGACATACCAAATTTTTTGTCGATCTCTTGCTCGATTGGAAGACCATGACAGTCCCAACCAAATCGGCGATCAACATAATATCCTTTCATGGTAAAATAGCGGGGAACAACATCTTTGAGAGTTGAGGCTACAATATGGCCGTGGTGAGGAAGACCAGTCGCAAAGGGAGGACCATCATAGAAAATATAATTTTTCCCTTTCTTGGTTTTTTCCAGGGATTTTTGAAAAATCTGTTTTTCATTCCAGAATTTTAAGACTGACTTTTCTGCTTCAACAAAAGAGAAATTCTCATTACTAGGTGAGGCTTCACGTGGTTCCATTTTGGGAAACTCCAATCGAATAGGTAAAATGAGCCTACACTCTAACAGAAACTCTCAACATCGTAAATTTTATGAGTCGTTTTCCGATAAGAAACACATAGGAAAACAGTATGAAAAAAGTGTTTTTGTCGGCTTTTGCAATGAGTCTAGTTTTATTTTCGGGCAACTCGTTGCCAGATACTGACTTTCAGCAAGAGGACTTCCTTGGGCTTGAAAGCCAGGTCCTGCCCGCACTTGTAGGTTCTCAGCAATTCTCACCTCAAAATTTACATGAAAAATCAGATTGGACTGTCTCAGAAAAGCAGGTTCAGATTGATCGAGAGCCTTTTAGGGGCCAAGGCAATTCTCTTATTCCGTGGGATTCAATTGATGCCAATGAGTGGCTGAGTTTTGAAAAGTGGCAAGTAGAGAGAAATCTAAAAGATCAAGTTCCTGATTGGAAATTCCTTTTAAGACAAGATCGTCAAAGTGAACATATGGGTAAGGTTCTTCAATGTCGCGGCAAATGTGAAATTTTCCGTGGATCTAGAAAGGCCTTCGTAGGCCATCTTTCACGTATAGACGAAGGAGATGAGTTTAAAACACTTGAAGACTCTGTCGCCTGGATCTATTTAATGGATGGCTCACTCGTGCGAGTTGGTCCCTCAACGTCGCTATCATTTTTAGAGGTGAATTGGTCAAAGAGTGAAGTCTTTCAACTTATAAGACTTCATCAAGGTCATGTATTTTGGCACTCTAGAGAAAGTAAAGAATACCCCACTGATATCGCCCCGGAAACCGATAGCTTCAGTCTTCCACTTCTTGTAAGGGAAGCCAATCAGGCCAATTTTGAACGGACCTTATTTAAGTCTCAAATTGATTCAGGACGAACAGAAGAAATAGCAAAACTCGAAGAGACAGCAGCTAGCTCTCAAATAAAAAACTTAAATGAATTGAAGATAAAAAATAACTCCATTGCAATTCCTCAATCCCGTTTAATGTTGGTTGCCCCGAACGCGAGTATTGTCGCTCGTCAATCCAGCTTCGATTTTCTATTTTATCCTGGAGGGAAATCGTATTTTAAGAAAAGAACTCAGAATGAGGGGGAGGAATTCTCCTTGCATCTTCGGGGATATTTAGCGACTGAATCTCAATCATTAAGTGAGCAGGCATGGTATGAAGTCGAGTCTAATGGAAGAAAATTCTCAAAAGTGGATCAGGTTACAGGCAATCTTGAGATTACAGAACTCATAACAAGAAGAATTAAAACTTTTGAATTAGCCAGGGAAATATGGATTGAGAAGTATACTCTACCAGTCGTTAAATTTCTTGATTCGGCTGAACAGCTTGCCTTTCAGCACGGATACTATTTGTGGGGCAATAATTTATCTCGCCGTTTTGATTTTTTAGTTGAATACATGCGTAGAATGGAAACGACAAACCTTAATTCTATTGATAACCTTCTTAAAAAACTTGAGAGCAATGGAGAGGGTCATCTTGTGGAGTTAGATGATCGGCATTATCGATCTGCACTAAATTACTATTTGATGGACATAAAAAATCGTTTTGCAGCTTCACGTACTCAGGTTAGAGAAATGAGTGATCTTCAGTATTACATTTGGATTTTGAGAAATGGAAAAAGAAAAAATTAAGTTTATTCTTGCTAGCGCCTCTCCTCGGAGAAAAGAACTTGTTGGGCACCTCGGAGTACCATTCGAAATTATCACGAAAAACATTCCAGAAGAATCACATCATAGTGATCCAGTTGACTTCTCCAGACATATTGCCCAAATGAAAGGAGAAGCTGTTTTTCAAGGAAGAAAAGATCAGTGCTTTGTTGTGTCAGCAGATACGATTGTTTGCCTAAATGGTAAGATATATGGAAAGCCTAGAGATGAGTTTGAAGCAGGTATTTTTTTAAATGAACTTTCTGGGAAAACGCACTCTGTTTTTACCGCAGTGGCGTTTATTTTATATTATCAAGACAAGATGATGTCTCACTCTTTTGTTGAAGAATCAAAAGTAACATTTAATACAATTTCCCCTGAGATTCTAAAACGTTATCTCTCAACCAAGGATTCTCTTGATAAGGCAGGCGCTTATGGCATTCAGGGACCATCATTGACATTTGTTTCGAAGGTAGAGGGTGATTATGCTAATGTTGTAGGTTTCCCCTTGAGTCGATTTGTCTTAGAGTGTGATACTTTTTTTAAACCTTTTTCTCTTGGTGGATCATGGTTCGACTTATTTTAATATTACTTTTCTCTTTTCAGGCAAAAGCAGACTTCCTTGGCTTTAAAACGGGGAATGCTCCAAAAAGCAAATTACCAACTCTCGTCGAAAAATTGAAGAGTCTCGAAATGGACAATGGTCCAGCTTATGAGGAAGGATTTAATCAATTAGTTAAGACAATTGAGCTTACGATAGAGGAAGAAAAGCTCTTTTGTTCTGGGGAATCAGCGGATACAGATGGGAAGGTACTGGGTAAGGATCAGAGGAAATTATGTTTCAGAGACCTCAAGTCAAACTATCTTGAAGCTTTAGAGACGATTTATAATTTAAAGAAAAAATATCTTGGGCTTATTCACAACCGTCAGATTGAAAGTTTAACTCAAATTCAGAATAGACTTAAAACTGATATTGAGAAGAGTTTTTAGTCTCTTCTCGCATTTTCTTCAGCTTTTACAATCATGCTTGCTACACTTGTTTTAGGCTTAAAGCTTCTTGTCGCAACAAGTGATCGCATAGGTCTTAAGCTTTTAGGCTTTGCCTTCTGAAGCGTTTTTTCAAAGTTAAATGGTTTAGACTCAAGATTTTCTTTCGTTTTCATAACGACCTCTGGTTTTAAAGCGTTTTTGTATCTCGCTTTAAAAACCAACGATCAACGATGGAAGGTTTTTAGGCGAGGGGATCATTTTGATCACTGTCCAACAACTTTTCTCCTGTTGAAGTAATCTACTCTTCTTGTCGGCTTTGGCCAATTAAACTTAAGCTAAAACTTAAAGAGCCTATCCATTATAGCATTTTCTAACCCGCTGTGGTGTAACCGGGAAAAAATGTACATCTAAACTTGTTCTGTCCCAAAAACCATCAGGCAAGTAAGATATTCTTAACGTAATTTTGATAAGTTAGGATATGTATGCACGCATTTTTTCCTTTGCTTGCCCTGGTACTTTTAGGGTGTAGTTCTATTCAGAAAACCGCTCTGAGAGGGGCATCACCTCTATTTGTGAACGGATCTGAGAAGCTCATTCTCGAGCGAAATTGGGAGTTTTTTAAAGAGTCATCACCAGGAAATTTGAAATTTTTAGAGATGCTCTATCTTCAAGACACTGACAATCTTCGGCTCTTAGGAACTCTTGTTAAAAGCTACGCTGGATATGCCTATGCTGTCCCAGAGACTCTGGCCTTTGGTGATGAACTCGCAGGTGTTGAAGGGTCAATTCACAAACAAAATGCAATCTCTCTTTACACTCGATCTCTCGATTATGGATTGGATTATCTTCATAAGAAGGGCATTCAGCGAGAGGATTTACTCGTTAAAGATGAAACTGAGCTGATTAAGATGCTTAATCAAAAAATGGGACGTTCCGATTTTACCGCCATTCTGTTCCTGGCCCAGTCTTGGGCAAGTCTTATTAACTTACAAAAAGATAATGTTGCCCTCGTCTCACACGTACCTAAGGTAAAAGTTCTTTTTGATTGGGTATGCAAGCAAGATCATGAAATAGAGCATGGTGTATGTGATATCTTTGAGGCCCAATACGAAGCCTCGAGGCCTAGAATGCTGGGGGGAAATCCTGAGAAGGCAAAAGATCTTTATCAGAACACAATTAAAAAGTACCCACGACATCTATTAATAAGAATCAGTTATATCCAGTTCTCTTTGTTGCCAGCCTTTGATCAAGAAGGATACGAAAATGAATCGAAGCTTCTTGTTGAAGAATTTGCAAAGTGGGAGGACTTGAATAGAGATAATCTTGAAGATAAATCTGAATATAAAGCCGTGGAACATCTAAATCTCTATAATGCTATCGCTCGTAAAAGATTTGAATTAATTGAATTAAATAAAAAGAAAATTTTCTAAGGAAATTTATTATGTTTAAAAAAATGGTTTTCATGACCTTGATGTTATCCTTAACAAAAGTTGTTTTTGGAGCTCAGCAAATTAAGCTTGCCGTTCTTGTGCCAGAGGGGACAACGTGGGGAAATAGTCTTAAGAAGTTATCTAAAGAAGTTGAAGCTGCCACAAATAATGAAGTCTCTTTCAAGGTTTACTATGGAGGAGTTTCAGGTGATGAGCCGGATGTATTAAGAAAAATTCGAATAGGGCAGCTTAATGGTGGGATTTTTACTGGAAAAACTCTAGGTGATATCTATGGTGATGTTAGGGCCATGGAGATCCCATTCACTTTCTACGAGCGTCAGGACAAAGCTTCGGCTGCTTTGACAAAACTCGCCCCTCAATTCAATCAAGGTCTAAAAAGCAAGGGTTTTATCAATTTAGGATTTTACGAGATTGGGCAGGTCTATGTTGTTTCAACTAAAAAGATTTCTAATCTCAACGATCTTAAAGGTGTAAAAATTTGGTCTTGGGAAGGCGATCAATTAGTTGAGGCCATGATTAGTTCATTACAACTTGTATCGGTTCCACTGGCCCTACCGGATGTTTTATCTTCCCTTTCTACTGGTATTATCGATGCCGCTTATGCACCACCTTTGGCAATCCTTGCTCTTCAGTGGCACAGTAAAGTCAAGTACCTTGTGGATTTCCCTACGGCCATGTCCATTGGTGCCCTTCTTGTTTCGGATAAAGTTTGGTCAAAGATTAAACCTGAATATCAGCAAAAAATTACGGCAATCGCTCAAAAATATGTTTCTGAAGCGAATCAAAAATCGGTTGCAGAAAATGAGCAGGCGAGGCAACAGTTAAAAAAATCTGGAATAGAGTTTATTTCTTTTCCGGCAGAGGATTATAAGAAAGCAGCTGCTGCGCGAGGTTCAGTGATTTCAAAAATTCAAGAGAAGTACATTTCTTCGAAAATGATACAGGTCCTAGATAAAGAGGCCAAATGATGAAAGTAATTCTGATGTTTGATGATGGATTAGAAAAACTAAGTCGACAAGGAATTGTGATTTGTCTTTTTATGATTCTCTCCCTGGCAGTTGTGTCGATCGTTTTGAGATGGTTGGGTGCAAGCATGATGTGGATTGATCCTTTGGTCAGGCACCTTGTTTTTCTTTCTGCATTCTTTGGCGGCTCTCTCGCAACAAAAAGCAATGTGCACATCAAAGTGGATTTACTTACAAAACTTGTAGAGAGATCCTCTAGCAAGATTGTTCATTGGCTCCATGCAAATCTTATTTCATTGTTTTGCTTCATCACTACGCTTGCACTCGTTAAAGCGGCTTGGGATTTTTTTATTGTAGAAAGAGAATTTGGCGCACCTGCATTCTTGGATATTCACAGTTCATGGCTTGTCGCTATTATTCCTTTTGGAATGGGACTTATTTGTCTCAGGTTTTTTAATCAACTCTTGATAGGGGTATTTTCAGGAGATAAACTTTGAGTTTGACCATCTATCTTACCATATTTGGATTTGCACTTTTTGGGGCGCCCATCTTTGCAGTTATGTCGGCATTTGCATTAACGGCATTCTACTTTAGTGGGATTGAGCTCTCTGCCGTCGCAATAGAGATCTATCGCTTAGCAAGTGCTCCAACAATTTTAACAATTCCACTTTTCACATTCGCTGGATATGTCTTAGCAGAGTCAAAGGCTCCTGTACGGTTACTAAGGCTTTGTAACGCTTTTCTTGGCTGGATGCCAGGTGGTGTTGCCATCGTGTGTTTGGCGATTTGCGCTTTCTTTACGGCTTTTACAGGTGCTTCTGGTGTAACAATTATTGCTCTTGGTGGTTTATTATATCCCATTTTGATTCAAGAAGGTTATTCCGAAAAATTTTCACTTGGTCTCATCACAACTTGTGGTTCATTGGGGCTTCTATTCCCACCAAGTCTCCCAATAATTCTGTATGGAATTATTGCGAAAGTTGATATCGATCAACTTTTCCTAGCTGGCCTTTTGCCTGGATTTATTTTGATGATCATTTTGGGGAGTTATGCCGTTTACCAATCGAGATCAAATCCCAAGAAAAAGCATGTTTTTTCTTTCAAGGAAATGAGAGATTCCATCTTTGAGGCTCGTTTCGAATTACCTTTGCCTGTTTTTGTTTTGGGTGGGATTTATGGAGGATTTGTCACAGCAACTGAAGCCTCTGCACTTTCCGCCTTTTACGTTTTAGTAATAAATTGTTTTGTAACAAAAGATCTCTCGCTACGTAAAGATTTACCAAAAGTTATCGTAGAGAGTCTAACCCTCGTTGGCGCAATTCTTCTTATCCTTTGCTGTGCCCTAGGTCTCACCAATTATTTAGTGGATGAAGAAATTCCCATGAAAATTCTTGAGGCGATGAGAACATTAATCACCAATAAATATCTTTTCCTGCTTGTTCTAAATGTATTCTTACTCATCGTTGGGTGTTTAATGGACATCTTTAGTGCCATCATCGTGGTGGTTCCCCTCATCATTCCAATTGCTGAGCAGTTTGGGGTCAATCCTTTGCACTTAGCTATTGTGTTCCTTACCAATCTTGAAATCGGCTACATAACTCCACCAGTGGGAATTAATTTATTTATCAGTTCATTTAGATTTAACCGGCCAGTCATTGAGCTTTATAAGGTCAGCATACCTTTTTTATTTCTCATGCTATTGGCGCTAATAATAATTACGTACATACCATGGTTTACACTATTTTGGTTCAATTCATAATTCTACTTGGTCTTCTGATAAATTCAGGAATCGCCAAGTCTGATCGAATCTTTTCTGAGTCTCTTCTCGGCGAGAAGAGACTTGATTTCTATTATAATCGCTGGGAACCCCATATTTATCTTGATATGTATCAAGGGAATCTGAGTTTTCAAGACGATGTTTTCTTGCAAAATTATTTCCAACCATTTCTTTTGAAAGATGAAAAAGAAATGAGTGACTTCTTTAGTTCAGAGCTAAAGGGGGGGATGACTTGTTCTAACGAGTATTTTTCTAAACACTACGATGATTTACGTTATTCTTATCGTTTGATTGCTCTTAGCTATTTATTAGAAGGTCAATGGCATCTGAACATGGTTTCAAAGCACTTTGCACATAAAAAAGGGTGCAATTTTGATTTTGAAAATTGGCTCACTACCTGCCATCCAAAAAATACTGAAATGACTAATTTTGTTTCTCTTTTAAAGAAGTTTCGGCCGAAGTATGAAGAGTCATTACCAAAAAAATACTCTAAGTCAGAATGGTTTGCAGATCTTAATAAAAAAGAATTTAAGTATTATTCACATTACAGGCTTGATCAAGAATGTTCAGGAAAGTGTAGAATAGAGGATGTCGAGCCCAATCTTACCAAAGCGTGCGCGGATGATCAGAATTTGATGACACTTATTTGTTCTGAGTTGGATAGTATTTACGGATTATCCAGTCACCTCGATGCCTATAATTTAATTGGACTCTCAAATATCATTAATACTTATAATAAAGAGGGTGAAGCCCTTGGTTGCCTTAGAAGATTTTCGACACTCATGTCTCATAAGGAAGTTCGCTATCCTGTTTTTAAAAATCTCTTTTCTACTTTAAGGGCGCATCTACAAAATCAATATCAAGAAAGATTCCTCCAAGGGAGAGTCTTTTTTTATGGTTCAGGGAAAGAATTTGAAGAAAAGGGTGTAACTAATCTTTATGTCATGGAACAACCATTAAAAATTGCGGTTCTTACTGAAGAAGCACCCTTACCCAAGGCGCAAGTAAACGCTGAAAGAATTTTGCCCCAATCTAATCCAGTTATTGTCCAAAAAAAACAAGAACCGAGAGTTGAAAAAAATAAAATTATCAAAGAGATAAGAGGCCCCTCAAAAAGTGCTTTTTTAATTGCAGCTGAAACAAGAAAGTCACAAGACTTGGAAATGGTTGAAGTTGATATGATCAAACTTAAATATGATTATGTTTTTACTCTTAATATGATCAACAATCTTGCCGACAAATTGCAGAACTTTATGACCAGAGAAGCACTAAAAGAAATGGTCACATTTGATAAATTGGGAACAAAAGATGGACCTGTTCCTCTTCTTTTTTTAAAATTTATGGTCGATATGCAAGAGCATACCGGTTTATTTAATCTTATAAGCGTTCTAGGCGATGAATTCTACGTTTCAAATGAGATTGATGAAACCTTTAATCCTTCGCCTGAAAAAGTGAAGATGATTAATAATGACTCAACTGGAAGACAATGGCAGTTTTATGTTATCAGGCCTTAGTACCATTCAGCTTTAATCACATGTGCGCCTGAACTTGTTGCAGCTTGAATACCAATTTGAGAATCTTCAAAAATCAAAGTATTCATAGAACTTGAATTGAAATATTTCATGGCTTCTACATAAGGCCATGGATCTGGTTTTACTCTTAAAGAATCATCACGGGTCAGTATAAAATTAAAATATTGTGATGAATTCGACATTTTAAGAAGCTCATTCGTGATGACCTTTTCCGATGATGTTACTAGACCAATATTAATTCCAGCTTTATTTGATTCTTTAAGAAGAGCCTCTATTTTATTTGAAAAGAAGAGTGTTGAATCGATAACTTTAAGAACTTCCAATAAATGACGGTTTTTTTCGTTCACAAAAGTATGAACATCCCACCCCGATGGAAAACCTGGCCAGTCTTTAATAATTTCAAATAATAAATGATCAGCTTTGCCCATCATTAAATGATGTAACTCACTTGGGCCAAATGGAGGTCTTATATCTTGTTCTCTCCCGATACTTTGGAGGGCCAGAGTATGGTACTTCTCGGTATCAAACAGAGTTCCATCCATATCAAAAAGCAAAGTCTGAATTTCGGGGTAGCCCGCTCTCAGAGTGTTCAAATTTGGGACAATTTTCATGCTTATAGGGTGAATTTGTGACATAGCTATTATCTTAACTTGATGCGGAGTGTTTTGGCGAGCCTGATTGGCCAAAAAGTTAAAAAGAGAGTAAAAGATCAATTAAATCCAACGGGGAATATTTTATGAGCACATCTGAGGTCAAAAAAGATCTTTTAAGCCAGTTATTGTACGAAGCCCAGTCTTATAAAAAATTTGAGGATATAGAAAAACTTGTAGAGGGTGGTGGAGATCTCTCTATGATTCCAGTTCAGCCACTCTATGTTTCACTTCAAAACACCTCAAAAGATCAGATATCCTTAATTCTTCCAAAGTTGTCCCAAGAGCAAAGACAGGCCCTACTCGACATAGATCTATGGCAAAAAGATACCATTGATCCTCAATCCGTAATGTATTGGTTTGAAGTATATTCAAAGTGCCCAAGTGATGAAGTTATCCTTGAATTTGTAAAAAGTGAGGACTTTCTTCTAGGTCTAAAAAATCAATTTACCATCGATACTTTTGATGTTGAAGACCCCATGTATCCAGATAGTGACAATTATTTTCTAACTGAAGACAATCAACTTTTAATTGAATATCCCGAAGATTTTAACTTGGTAAGTGAACTGAAAGAAATGATCCGCAGGCTTTATTCTGATTTGGGAGTAGAGAACGCTTACGCGTTTCTATTTAAAATGGTTGTAGATTCCTATCAGGTTATGGAAGAAAATTGCTTTCAGGAAAAGAAGGATCGGTTAAGAGATTTTGGTTTTGTTGATTATTTTGAAGCCCTTGAATATAATTCTTGTTTCATGTCACGGCATCAACTTGATCAATTTATAGATCATAAGAAATCACTTACTGGTCATTTAGATTCTAATTCGCTAAATCAAAATTTACATTCAACGTCTTTAATCCCTTATCAAAATGGCATGGATCAGATTAAAGATGCCTTAGGTGCTGTTTCAAAAGCAGAAAGGTCGCAATTCTTACATTTTAATTTCTTAAGGCTTGTTAACGCTAGAATAACTTTGGATGATGCTTTAAAAAATGGAACACTGGCGATGACTAAAGTGGGTCAGCAAACCAAACTTTGCCTTGAGCTTGGTTTCGACTATGTTCAATCAAGGCTTCCTAGAGAAAAAGTGGCTTTTGAAGTTTTTGACTTTATCGATTTTTATAAAATAGGTCATAGCCTGCTTGATATCAATCGAAGGAAGATAAAAAAAGCTCTCTCCCTCACTCCTTTTGAGAAAGATGATTTTTCTTATTTTCTTGGTATGTATTGGAACGCCTTTCTTGAGAATTCTTATGATGATCTTGCTAAATATAAATTCGATGGAAGTTCCAAGGCCCTTGAACTAAGAGATGTGAAATCCTATTCACTTTGGACAGATGCCATCGATACGTTTGTAGAAGCACTGCCATATATACAAAGTTTTTTTGTAAATATTGAGAAATTAAAAACATCCGGATTACTTAACGATCAGTTTTATCTCAATTATGAAGTGGATAACATTGATTTTGAGGCGATCATCATTTCAAGTTTTATAAACTTTATCGGTGGTCACTTTGAAGATTCAACTTCGGCTAAAATGGGAGTAACAGTACAAGAGATGAAAAACTTCTATCATCAGTTCTTTACGAAAAGAGACAGGGAGTTTTTAATTAAAGGCGAAGAAGATCCTACTTTAAGATCAAAGTTGCAGGAATTTAAAAATAAGTTTGGAATGCAAGAAATTTCAGGCTTCGAAACCTATATGTACCAAATTATGTTGGAACAACTCAATGGCTATGAAGTGGATGATATGGTTGATGAAGATTATAAGCACATCGGAGGACCGATACTGCTAAATTACACAAAGAATTAATTCTTTGGAGGCTGAAAATAGGAGTCAAAAACCTCTCGTAGAGATTTCCTGTATGCTGATTCTGGTTTGTTAAAAATTTCAACCAGCTTTTTTTTCAAAAGCTGTGTCTCGTAGTCTTGAATCTCAAGGAGCTTGATGCCTTGTTCATATTTTTTTGCCAAAGGTATTTTATCCGTACATAAATCCCTAATCTTTTCTAATCGAGATGAATCATAGTTAATAAAAGTGGTATGCTCAATGGGCTTATCTTTCTTAATATTGCGATTCAAGAAAGATGTGTCACTTTCTCCCTCGATGAATTCCTCAAAACCTCTTAGGTCATCACCAGCAACTTCATTGTTGTTTTTTTTATGCTCCATTTTATTTCGCCTTCATTAGTTTTTTCAAAATAGAACTATAAAAAAGTCTCTCTTTTTCTTTTTTATGAATAGAATTATGGATACTTCCATAATCATCAATAAATTCTTTTATTTGAATCGTATCAGTATTTCTAATTTCCTGATGGAGCAGGCTATTCTTTTTTAATAGATGAGTCTCTTTTATATTAATCCGGGAATCCTTCTGCATAAAAAAACGTGGAAGCTGACTTGTTGTTTTCACCGTAGGCATTTTAGTGATTGAGCTCTCATGGTCAGTGATTAAATAAATAGGGTAAGGGAAAAGAAAAGAAACATTGTTTGTAGTAAAAAAATTCTCAATTAATCCAATAGCCTCTCGTTGCTGATCAAATTCAAGTTGTCCCAAGTTCAGTACAACTGGATGCTTAGTATTCATTTGAAGATCTAAAATACCTGCGAGGTCCTCAATGTGAAGATCTTTAATTATCAGAGACTGGTAGATGGGTAAGGCCATAATTTATTATTCCTATGTTTTAGCTATCTGTCGTGGTTTAATTAATTAGAAATATTCTCTTGAACCCGACTGTTTTGGTTAGGAAATGTAAAGATGCCTAATTTTCCTTTTATTAATCTACCGCAAGAATTTGTAACGCTCCTTAAATCAAATTTAAATGTGTATTCTTCTCCCGCTCTTATCTTGGATGTATTTCGCCCGAATAAAGCAATTTATAGTGTCTTGGAAACATCCTTTGCTGAGTTTGATGGTAACAAGGGACTTGAAAACGCCTTCATGACTCTTGGTTGGCAAAATTTTAGGGAACGAACTGCGAGCATCTACCTCTACAAAACTATTTATGGCCACTATCCTTCAAAGACTAATACTCATCTTGTTGATGAGATTAAAAAATTTGAATCAAGATTTTCGAAAAATTCTGTAAATAGTTTCTCAAGACTATTTCTTCTAGGCTTTTATTTAAAAATTTCCCAGCATAGTGAGTCTGAAGCGATTGAAATACCTAGAGTTATGGAGTCTCTTCTGCAGTTATCTCAGGGCCGATCTGAAAAAATTGATTGGTTGATTCTTATCCTTTTTCATTTTCTCATTGCTTTAGGAGAAAAAAAATTAACTCAATATCTTGTTACAGGAACAAAGTTTGAGGATATCTTTCAATTGATGAATAAAGAATCCCAAGAGATCATGGCCTCTAATCTCTTATCATATGGTGCAAGTATTTTTGAATCTGACATCTTTTTATACGAGAAAGTTTAAGGACGATTATGGCAAAAAATAAAATTTATGAATTACTCGAGGAAATTTCATCAAAAGCAGGAGTTACTGAGGTAATAATTAATCGTCTCGACAATATATTTGTTGAAATGGATGGCGAGCTAATTAGGATTGATCTGAAGTTAACTAATGATGAGATCGATAGCTTTTGTCATGAAATTGCAAATTCAAACAAGAAGCCTTTTGACAATCAACATCCAATCTTTGATGGAAATCTGAGTGATGGTAGCCGAGTTAATTTTATTCATAAAGATTACACTCAGTCTTGTCATGCGATCACCATAAGACGATTTACAAAAAGCATCAAAACACTCGATGGCTCTCCTGAAATATTTGGTCTCTCCTCAACTTGGGTTCAGTTTTTGAAGGTTTTAGTACGATCTCGCATGAATGTTGTCATCGCTGGTGGGACTGGTGCTGGTAAGACCACCTTTTTGAATTTATTACTTCAGGAAATTCCACAAAAGGAAAGGATTATAACAATTGAAGACACTAGAGAGCTGCAATTCAGCTTACCTAATGTTGTGAGGCTAGAAGCCCGCCCTGGATATGGAGAGCAGAAAGGTCTTACTATACGAGATCTTCTAAAAAACACGCTTAGGATGAGACCGGACAGAATAATCGTGGGTGAGTGCCGGGGAGGAGAAGTCTTTGATCTTTTGCAGGCAATGAATACTGGTCATGAGGGGTCAATGACCTCAGTGCATGCAAACTCACCAGGTGAGTCTTTAATGCGTTTAGAAAACCTTTTTATGCTTTCAGGTTATGATCTACCAATCAAGGCTTTAAGATTTCAAATTTCAACAGCAGTGGACTTCATTATTCAAATCAAGCGCGAAAAAAATGGCAAAAGAGTCGTCTCTCATGTGACAGAAATTTCAAACATGGAAGGTGACAAAATTCTTATGCAAGACATTGGAACGTTGAAAAATGGCAAACTGAAATTTACTGGTCTTGTTCCAAGTTGCTTTGAGAGACTGCAAAAGGCTGGTCTCCCGAAAGAATTCTTCGTCGACACTTGATTATCAGTTCAGTTTCTGACTCTGAATAAGTTTAACTAAGCTCCTCACATTTTCCTCAGGAGTTTGGATTAAGACTCCATGTCCAAGTCCTGCTACCCAGCGATTAAAATCAAGCCCCCTCATTTTTAGATCTTTGTAATAATCGGCAGCTTTTTTCAACATGAGCTCTTGGGGTAAATGAAGCCAGGCCGGGTCAAGATTTCCCTGAATAAAGACATGAGGGGGGAGGAGTTTTTGAATTTCAACTAGATCGCAACGCCAATCTACTCCAATAATATCAATACAAGTAAGATCAAGTGCTTGAATGTGACCTGACTGGGTATGTTTTGAATAATAGATGATTTTTGTATTTGGAGATTTTTTCTTGAAAGCCGTCAGGAGTTCTGTGATTTTTGGAACAATAAGTTCTTTAAAGTCTGAGGCGCACAGCTCTCCCGCCGCTGTATCAAAAAGTGCGATGGCCTGTGCACCATTACTAGCTTGAGTCAGCATTTCTTCTAAAAGTTCAGGCATCAAGATTTTTGTAAAAGCTTCAAACCTGCCATCATAAAGGCCCTGCTTTGCAGACACAAGATTACCGGCATGTGAGCCTTCTACAGCATAAGTATAAAGAGTAAATGGGGCACCAACAAATCCCAGAAGAGTCACATCTTTAGGGAGTCGCTCTCGCAACAATTTACAGGCTTCACCTTGAAACTTGTAAAATTCTTTGCCGGGCTTAATAACTTTCAACTTTTCAATATCTTTCACTGATTCAAGATGCCACTCTAGCGTAGGAGGACCTGAATGATAGGAAAGGCCCATTCCCAGTTGCTCTAGTGGGAAAAGTAGATCAGAAAACAAAATGGCAGCATTAAATCCAAAATCTTGTATCGGTCCAAGTGTGACCTCACAGGCAAGCTCTGGATTTTTACACATGGTCATAAAGTCTGAATTTTTTTTAATATTCTGGTAATGCGAGTGGTATCTTCCAGCTTGTCTCATGAACCATACTGGTAAAAAATCTTTTCTGTTCTCAAAGATATCCATTTTTATTTTCCTTTTAATTCCAGCTTATAACCAATTCCTCTTACAGAAGTGATTTTCAGAGAGCCCTGTTCATCTGAATCAGCCCATTTGCGTAATTTAACGATATAGTTGTCTATTGTTCTATTAGTTGGGAAGCTATTTTCTCCCCAGATTGATTCAATCATTTCGTCTCTAGAGACTACTTCATTTTTTCTTTCCAAAAATAATTCAAGAATCGCACATTCTTTTTGTCCAAGCTGTACATTTACCCCTAAACCATCTTGCATCTCAAATCTCTTTGGCCAAAAAATAAGCTTTCCAAAGCGCATTTCATCTGGATTCTGCAGAGTGAATTCTCGTGACTTCAAAATTCTATCAAGTCTCAGGGTAAGTTCTTTAAGTTCAAAAGGCTTTGTGATGTAATCCTCAGCACCAAGCTCGAGCCCTTCAACCCTAAGAGATGGGTCATTAAGTGCTGTACAAAAAAGAAGGACACAATCTTTCCTTTGTGAGCGAAACTCTCTCGCTAATTGAATTCCTGAACCATCAGGAAGGCCTATATCTAAAATTGCAATTGCTGGCCTTAAGTCATGAAACTTTTGTCGTGCATCTTCGCAACTTGTCGCCAATTCAACGATATATTTTTTTGCCCTTAAATAATCTCTTAGTGTCTGACCAAGATTTGGTTCATCCTCAACCAATAGTAGGGGGAGATTAGACATGGTCTCCACCCCCGGCAGATTGAAAAATTAAGTGTAGCTTTAGGCTCTCTTGATTTTCAATAGTAAGCTGGCCATTCATTTTTCGCATAAGATTTTTGATTAGATAAAGACCTATTCCACTGCCTTTAGTTGAATCAAATTTATAAAAGAGCTCACCTAGTCGATGAGTTGAACCTAAAAATTTTTTTCCGTAATCATCGTATATAAGTTCAACTTGGTCAGCATTCTTAGTAGCGCTAATTTTGATTTTTGTAGAAGTTGGATTATGACGAATCGTGTTTTCAAAAAGATTCCTAAAAATGACGTTTAGGGCAAGTTCATCTGCCAACACTTCTTCAGCTTTATCCGAAAGATCAAGTTCCAACACTATTTTTCCAGAAAGTTTCTGAGCATAGCGCTTAAGATATCTTTCCAAGCTAATTGGTACGAGCGTGAGATTCCCATCTTCTTCGATTCGAGATAACTGCAGGCTTTTCTCCAGCTCACTCTCAAGTTTAATCGAGTCCTCTACGAGTCTGCTGGCAAGCATTGAAAGTTGCTCATGGGAATGTGATTCATCTTCAATAAGGTCTTTAATCACTTCAACTTGCAGTCGCATGCTCGCAAGGGGAGTTTTTAGTTCGTGTGATAATGAAGCAAAAAAGGCTTGCATGGCCTTGGTTTTTTTCATGTCTCTGAAATACATGTAAAAAAGTGAGCTACTAAGAAGTATGAGAAAAATAAAAAAGAAAGTGCCTTCCCATTTAACCATATTGAGAAAGCGGCCTTGAGATCCTAGCTGAGGGATATTTAGTGAACTCAGCATCGTATGGAGTTTGAACACAAGATAGAGCCACCAGGAGCCTAGCCCCAGAAGCATGATCACCCAAATCAGGGTGAGACCATAAAACCATCTTCTTGTTCGGTTTAGTTCCATAACCTGTTTTTTAAATCCTCAATAACTTTTTCATCATGTGCAATACTTCCAAAGCCTACTTCGTACGCATTTGGAGCGAGATAGATTCCCTTGTCTAACATGACTTTAAAAAGTGCAAAGAATCTCTCGTTCATATTTTTAGGGAGCTGAGTAATATTTGTTAATTTTTCATGAGTTGAAATTGGATAAAACAGGGATTCATATTGAATGGTCTGATAATCGTCAAAACCATTTGCATTCATCCATTCAGTCATAACTTTTACAACACCAGTCGTGTTGGTATTCAATTTTACATAAGCTTCAGGTGTTAGTTTTTTTAGATTTACTAGGCCCGCGGCCATCGCCACAGGATTTCCTGAAAGAGTTCCCGCTTGATAGACTGGTCCAATTGGGGCAAGAAATTCCATGAATTTTTTTGGTCCTGCGCAGGCGCCAACCGGCATACCACCACCAATAATTTTTCCATATGTCACCAGATCAGGGAATATCCCGGTTCTTTCTGCCATTCCACCGAATCCAATTCTGAAGCCAGAGATCACTTCATCAAATACAAGAAGAGCGCAATTTTTATCACAAATTTCTCTTAGGCCTTTCAAGAAACTTTCATGCTGAATGAGTAGCCCATTGTTTGCTGGTAGTGGCTCAACAAATATGGCAGCAATTTGATCTTTGTGGTCTTCAAAGACTCGTTTTACTTCCTCCAAGTCACCAAGCTCACATATAAGTGTGTCTCCAGCTTGTTGAGACGTCACTCCTTTTGAAGAGGCTTCCGCAGTTCCGGCAAGGCCAGATCCAGCTTTGATAAGCATTGAATCTAGGTGACCATGATAGCATCCGTTAAACTTAACTATTTTTGAGCGACCAGTGATTCCGCGAGCAAGACGAACAGCTGTCATTACGGCTTCAGTACCTGAACTCATGAAACGAATTTGCTCAATGAAAGAAATCTTATTAACGATATACTCAGCAGTCTCAAGTGAGTATTTTTCACAGGCCCCAAAGGTCCAACCATTTTCAAGAGCTTTTATGATTGCTTCTTTAATTTCTGGATCTTGATGACCATGGATGAGAGGACCAAAACTCATGCAGAAATCAATGTAGTTTTTTCCATCCTCGTCCCAAATGTATGCTCCTTTTCCACGATTAATGAATCTGGGAGTGGTGTGAAGACCTTTAAATGATCTTACTGGGGAATGAACACCACCAGGAACAAAACGGAGTGATTTTTCAAATAGTTCATTTGAGTTCATAAAATTCCTGCATACTTGCCAGAGGATGAATCTTTACCCCTGCCTTTTGAAATTCCTGCCAAGTTTTACCCAAACCACAGAAATGGTGAGCCTCTTTCAGGAAGGGAAATTGTTTTAAATATTCTTGGTATTGTGGAAAACTTGTCCAAAGACAAGCACCCACATTTTTTAATTCAGAAATAAAATGTTCTGAAACTGGTTGAGTTTTTCTTTCATAACAACCAACAACCGGACCTAAGTCAGATGTAGCTTCATTGTGAGAAAGAATACTCCAGTCTTTATCAATTGAAGGATGAATAATCTTTAAAGCTTTTGAGCTTTTAAATTCATAAAGATCTTTGGTCCCAAGGGAGTCACTGGTGCCATTGACCCAAAAACCATCTTCACATAAAAGTTGAGCTGTTTTTGTTCCAGCTGCCCAAATACCTTGAGTCCCTTGTAATTGGGAAGCCTTAAGAGTAGGTATGGTATATCTTGAAGTGACAAAAATATGCTTGTCTGAAAAGTTTAGTTCATGAGAGTGAGGCACTTTCGTGATGAATTGATCATAAATCACATCACTTTTTTCTCCGTGAGCAAGTCCAACAAAAAGTTTTAGATGGCTTGGGATCTTTGGTTTTGCAGATCCTTCGAGCCATTTCTTTTCAATTCTTTTTCCATCTACTTCACCTGCATGAACGTGGAAATAATTTTCACCAACTTTTTTTACGTTGATTCCCACAGCGAGATGGCATCCACCACCAAATTCTTTGAACGCAATTCTTTCGCGAGTCACTTCATCAATGGTGATTTGATGGTTTAGTTTTGCCAATATCTGAGCAAGTTTTCCGTTGTCATCCCTCTTAGCATGCATCTCAATCCCAAGGGCTCCTTGAGATGCCGCGGATGGGAATACACTTTGAGGAAGGATAAAGTAATTAAGCCCATCGAGGAGTGATTCAAGCTCTTCTCTTGATTTTTCTCCATGAGCAAGGCGCTCAAGCCCTGCAAGAGCAAGAGTGATTGCCTGGTAGTTTCCATCTCTAAGTTTTTTTATCCGCGAGTTCACGTTTCCGCGTAATGTCTCGCAACGGATGTTGGTATTTTTTTTCTTCAGATGGGGTAGATAAGTGTTAAGAGAATGGGTCAGATTTGCAATCCTCCGTGGCGAAGAAGTTCCTACAACGAATTCTCCACTCCAGTCCTTAAGCTTTGCAATCGTGGAGTTTGGAATAAGTAATATGTCATGAGCAAATTTTCTTTCAGTAATGGCTGCCAGCTTGATTCCTTCGGGACGAATAGAGCCAAGATCTTTATAAGAATGGATGACAAAATCTACTTTTCCCGCAAGAAGGGCTTCATCAAGTTCTTTGGTGAAGAAATCTTTACCTTCAAGCTGCCAAAGTGGTTTGTTCGTGATTTGGTCACCTTGAGTTTGTATTAGTACAAGTTCAAATTTCTCCCCAGAAATTTTCTCTAGCTGATTCTTTATTAATGTTGATTGTGTCACTGCTAACAGTGAACCGCGAGTTCCAATTTTGTAAGTGCTCATAGGACTAAAGGTATCTCATGTCCTGAGTGATTTGAGGAGTAAGAACAGCATTAGACTGCTTTAATTTTGCTTCGAAAAGAGACTTTCTTTTTTTAGTGATGGCTTGCATTGCCAGACGGGCCTGCTCAATCTGGTATTGTTTTTGACCCTCAACTATCGCACCTTCGTTAAAGATGTCATCTAGACGCACAACGCCTTCTTGTAAAGAAAGGTTCGTCGAAATCACTGAAGGACTGCCGAGGTCAACAAATATACCTGTCGAATTTTTTGTTTTCCAGGATTTAAAAAATTCAGAATCAAAAATTATTCCCTCAGTTCCAATGGTATTTGCAATATAGGGAGAGTTTACTAAAGTTTGGCGATCCTCCCAAGGGATAACAATCAGGTTGTGCAACTTGGCCAGCTCATGAACTTTAGAAGAGTTACGTGCACAAATTGAGACCTGAGCTTTCTTTTTAAACTGATTGATAAGGTCTTCAGCTAATGCACCAGATCCGATAACGACAACATGATCTGCCTTGGCCCTTTGAATAATGTGCTTTCTCGTTAATGAAGCGTAAGTCTTTTGAGAAATCCCGATAAGATATTTAGTGCGAATATCTTTGGCATCCTTAAATAGTTTCTCCAGAATTAAGAGGAGCTTTGTGTTTTTCAAGGTTGATTGAGAATAAACCTGGTAGGCCTCTTTAAATTGACCAACAATTTCATTTTCCCCAATAAGTTTACTCTTAAGACCGCAGATAGTTTCTAGTAAGAATAAGTATGCATCTTCGCCATAATGGATTTCATGAGCAGGGATTGATTGAGTTGCAAATGGATAAATATCAAATGACAGCACAAGAGAGCGCTGACATGTTTTTAAAATAAATGTTCGACCTTTCAGTTCCTCTTCCGGGTGCGTGCCAGAACTGAAGTTCCAAAGCTTTAGGCCATTTAGCATTTCTCAAGCATAGGTAATTTAAAGCAGTTATTTGTCATCAAAATGTCATAAAAGGTGAGAAATAACCTAATTAGGCCAACTAAATTTTGTCTAGCGTCAGGATAAGCTTGACGTAATCTTCACAAACAAATTAAGTCATCTTTGCTATTTCTTTCAATCATTTGGAACTTAATATGGCTACTTGGATAAAAAGTCGATTCGTGGCTTTCGACCGCAAGGTTGATGGGGCGCTTACATTCTTTTTTCAGCACTATGGAAAAACTAAGTTCATGGTGGCCATGTCAAAGAAGGCCCAGTACTTAGGGCTCGAGAAGCTTTTTCTTAAAGGTCCAAAAGCTTTTGTGTACTTTTTTTTATTTTATTTAATACGAGATACCATCCTGTATATCATTATACCTATCGGTTTTGCGAAGTGGATGGAGTAGAGATTAAGGAGACTTAATGGAAGCCTTTACTATTATTTATACCCTCCTCGGAGGATTGGGAATTTTCTTCTTCGGAATGAAGTTCATGTCAGATGGCCTTCAGGCCGTAGCTGGTGATGTCATTAGGAAGATTATTAACTCAATTACCTCAAATCGGTTTATGGCCGTCGGGGTAGGTCTTCTTGTGACTTGTATTATTCAGTCTTCTTCAGTCACAACAGTTATGGTTGTTGGCTTTGTAAATGCTGGGCTAATGAATCTCACTCAGGCAATCGGAGTGATTTTTGGGGCAAATATTGGAACTACGATCACTGGCTGGATTATTTCCGTTAAGGTCGATAAGTACGGGCTTCTTCTCATTGGTTTAGGGTTTATTCCAGGTCTTTTCTCAAGATCGGAGAAATGGCAGCATTTAGGCAAGTCCGTATTAGGTGTTGGTCTTGTATTCTTGGGACTCCAGACCATGTCTGCTGCTTTTGCGCCTCTTCGAGAAAACCAAGCTTTCCTAGATTCAATTTCTTATTTCTCTGGTGAGCATTACGGGGCTTACATTGCCTCCATTATGATGGGTTGTTTGCTCACTATGATAGTTCAGTCATCGTCAGCAATGCTGGGGATTACCATGGCCCTTGCAACTTCTGGAGTGATTCCTTATCACACAGCTGTTTCACTTGTTTTAGGTGAAAATATAGGAACAACAATCACGGCGATTCTTGCTTCAATTGGTGCAAACATTAATGCTAAGAGAGCTGCGCGTGCTCACGCATGCTTTAATATTTTTGGTGTTTCACTTATGCTAATTATCCTTCCAAAATATTTTGAATTTATTGATTATTTAATTCCCCATGATCCACGTTTTATTGCACCAGATGGAACTGTTCCATTTGTTGGACATCACATTGCTCTGGCTCATACGATGTTCAATTTATCAGCAACAATTCTCTTCTTGCCTTTTGTGAATTATCTCGCTGCTTTTGTGACTAAAATCACTCCTGATAGAGGTGCAGCAAAAGAAGTGCCTCATCTTCTTGTTCTAGGTGATCCGTCGATCATGCTGCCAGCGGCTTCAATGGCACAAGCTGAGTCAGAATTAAGAAAGATGAAAGACATTGTTGAAAGAATGTATAAACTGAATCGTGATTTTTGGAGTGCCGAATCTTACGATCCAAAAATGCTTGCAAAAATCGTTGATTATGAGCGTATCACCGATAATATCCATAAAGAGATCACTGTCTTCTTATGTTATGTGATGGAAAAGCCAATGAGTCACCATCAGTCGGAGCAAATTCAGGCGATGATTAAAATTGCTGATGAACTCGAATCAGTGGCCGATTATATTGAGAGACTTGCCAACTATCGCGATCGCTTTAAGAATACTGAAACTCTAGTGGGTGAAAGCCGTACTGAGTTTTTTAACTTTATGGATGATGTGTGGAATTTTTTCGATTTAGTAGGCAAGAGTCTTGTGGATAGTGAAGTCCTGGATATGTCATTAATTGAGTCAAAATCAAATGAGCTTCAATTGTGGGCAGACTCTATGAGAGAGAAGCACCTAGATAGAATTTCAAAAGGAGTTTACCCTCCAGTGACCGCTCTTACATATTCTGATATGGTCGTTGCCTTAAGAAAAATTAGGGCCCATTCATTTTTAATGGCCGGAGCTATTGAAAATTTTCATTCTAAACATGAATCAGTCAAAGAGCCCCTTAGATGGGGCTCTTTTATTTTAAATTACATGTTTTTCTAAGTTTAGCTTGTTCCACGTCATTAATTATTAGTTCCGTGACAATTTGATGCCTTTCCGTAGTTTCGATCATTTCCCAG
>CANHJD010000016.1 GCA_947461145.1 Bacteriovoracaceae bacterium | reverse complement strand
TCGCGCCCCTAGATAACTAGGTGGGCGCAATTAGTAATCACTTTAGGCTTCTCACATTCTGGCCTAATACTAAGCCAGGCAAGCATGCACACCGTGACCAGGGACCGCTCCCGAAAATAAAATCGTAGGGGCGAAACTTTATGGCTTCGACCCGGACCCAAGATTAGTATAACTCATTTCTCTGCCCATGTTCATAGGCAAGTTTCAACAAATGTTGGCAGCTAAAACTATTTAACATTAAGTAAAATCGGACACTTAGAAGGTCAAGATGAAAAAGCTAAGGGGGCGTGGTGTGATGCGATATAATATCTTAATAGAATTTGAAGAGGCTAAAGTCTTTCGTGCTCAAGACGATAAGAAATTAGTCAGCTTTAAGGGGGGACTATGAAGCAAAAATTGATTGCCTACTGGAAAGATGAGAGCGGGCAAACTTCAACCGAGTACATTTTGCTTGTTGCTGTTGCAGCAGCGATTGTTATCAAGTTTAAGGGGCAGATTGAAGATAAGCTCCTTGGTGATAATGGTTTACTTGGTAAAGTTATGTCAGGCACCACAGCTAAGATTGAAAGCGATCTATTGAAATAGTAGGCGGGTCTTAAAGGCTTGCCTACTATCTAGATCATGTTAACATCTTTAGCATGAAGTTTTCGTCTACAGGTCAGACGACCGTTGAGTATATTTTCATTTTAGCATTTGTACTCCTGTTAGGTTTTAACATCACTAATTTATTCACTGACTTTTTTAGAAACTCTATGGGCAAGGTTGGCCATGTTCTTTCAGTCAATCTAACTGTCGGAATTTGTCCCCATGAATGTTTTTTTGCAGGTTATGTGAATGGGTATGAAGGTCAGTGATGATTTTGGCCTATTTGCTCATCTTGGCTGAGTTAGTGATTGTGTCTTGGATCGATATTAAAATCAAAAAAATTTCTAATTTTTGGTTTGTTATAAACATTGTTCTCACCATGTTCTTTCATATTTGTCTTTCTGAAGTCTATGAGTTTGACTGGACTCTTTTCATCATGCCTATAAGCTGGGTTATCGTTGGTTTTTTCTTATTTTTATCAAAAATCATGGGAGCTGGAGATAGTAAGTACCTAGCTTCACTGTTCATAGCAGTTCCAGTTCAATATCACCTGGGCCTATTCGAAAATCTTGTTTACTCAACTATTGTTGTCGGATTAATGACCATATTAATAAGCCTTATCAGAGACTTTAAGAAAATTAAGGCCTATGCTTTTTCTAATTATTGGCAAGGCCTTAAAGAATTTATTGGTTCACGTTTTAGTTATGGGCCCGTGATTTTACTGGCCTGGTTAATGTTGGGATTTAAAATTTGGAAATAAAAAATCAACGTGGTCAAACTCTTGTGGAATATATTCTATTGCTAGCAGTATCTGCTTCTTTAGTTGTGACTGTTTATAGAAGTTCAACTTTTCAAAAGTTATTTGGTGACAATGGCTCTGTTGGTAAGCTCTATAAACTTGAATCAGAATGGGGTTACAGACATGCTTTCTTAAATGGAAGAAGTTCTGGAGAGTCACCAGTTCCTTACCAATCTGCAGAACAACATCCTTCTTATTATAATCAATTAAAAAGTGATACACATTTCTTTGGCCCAAGCGATCCTTACCAATGAAAAATAATCAAAAAGGTCAATCGACCATTGAGTTCATTTTCAGTTTTGTATTCGCTGTGAGCTTCATTCTCATGGTTTTTAATACATCACTGAATTATGTGTCAGGGTATGTAACTCATTATGCAACCTATATGGCCAGCCGGGTTTTTTTAACACAAAGCTCTAACTTTTCCGCTGACTGGGGACCAGGAGATACTTTTGTTCAGGCAGAAAGACAGGCCAGATTGGCCTTTGAAAAATATTCTCTGGATGTTTTTGGAATACAAAACTCTGGATTTAATGTGAGTGAAGCTTCTCGAAGAAATTCCTTATCAGCGGGAGAGTATCTCATGGTAGGAGTTTTTACTAAATTTGATCGTAAAATTGATTTAGTCGGACAAATCACTGGTCAGGCTAAACTAGAGTTAATAAGTGAGTCCTTCCTCGGGCGTGAGCCGACTCGTGGAGTGTGCGCCAGTAGAGTATGCAAGGCCATTACTTATGATATTGGAGAATGTGATAGTGCCAGTATGGATATAACTTTATTTGATGATGGATGCTAATGAAGAAGAATCAAAAGGGTCAGGCCCTCATTGAACTCATTATTTTTTTACCCCTTATGTTCATGTTTTATTCCATGATTTCTGGATTTGCTAACGCAATAAATGGCTCAATTAATCAACAAAAAATTGCTCGCGCCTATTTCTATTATCGGGCCCAGAATAACTCAACAATCCCCAAGCCAGATGAAGGCGAAACCTTTAAAACCTGGGGAACATTTGGAATGTTTTTTATTGGATGGAAAGACTATTTTGAAGATAGGAAACCAGTTGCTCCTTGCTATCAACTAACAATTCCGCTTAAGGCGAGTGATTCTGATAAGTGCGAGAATAAATACTCACAACCATCAAGTCTTCATATTAGAGTCCAGACAGCTTATGGGATCTGTGGTGAAACCTATCTCACTAATAAAAGTCTTAATACCGCACTTCCAATTCTTGACTGGGGCAGTCCGAATATTTCTTCTGTTATTTCCAAGAGCAGTTGTTTCATTACCCAGTAGGTAAAGAAATCCCTTTTTAATATCTGCACAAATTTTTCTGCTATAATAAGTTATGGAAACTTCATTGAGGGTTTAGGGAATTCTATGAATACTAAGGCATTTACGACATCACTTGTATTGGCCGGAATTGCGGTCCTCATGATTATGTCCTACATTTCAAGTCGCGAAACAGAATTAATAAGTGAGTATGGCGAATCGACTCCTGTGGTTGTAGCAAAAGAAGACATTAAGGAACTAGAGGTTATTGATGATCGTAAGGTTCAATTAAAAAATATTCCAAAATCATTTCAAATGCCAGGTCACTTTAAAAGTGTCGAGGAACTTTACAATACAATTGCAGCCGTACCTATCAAGGCCGGTGAACAAATTACTGCTCCTCGAGTGACTTATCCTGGAGCCCAATCGGGACTTTCGCGTCAGATTTCTATTGGTAAACGAGCACTTTCTATTCAAGTGACAGAAGGCCAATCTGTGAGTCGACTGCTTAAGCCAGGGGATAGAGTCGATGTTCTCGCACTTGTTGATTATGCTGCAGGAAAAAAAGAAAAACTAAAAGTGAAAACTGTTTTACAGGATGTTTTAATCCTTTCAACTGGCCTTTATGTTACTAATTCAATTCCACTTGTGAATTTAAAGGGAGAGAACGATTCAAGACAAATGAAGCTCAATAATTACACGAACTATAATACGATTACTTTAGAGCTCACCCCTTTTGAAGTACAAAACATGGTTTTCATGATGTCTGCAGGCAATGGCATCTATCTTTCCTTAAGAAATAATGATGATAAGAATATTGAACGTATTAAAGCGACTAGATTGTTTGATGTATTGGGTGAAGACGCTGCAGAAGCAAAAACATATTTTGCCGAGCAAGCAGCACAAAATACTCGTAGAGGAGCCCCAAGTGGTGGTCGTTAGACTTCTACTATTTATTTTCTCAAGTTCGTTATTTGCAGCTCCAGTGAGTGCTCAAGATACTCTAGCGCCTTCCTCTGCTCCGTCAACAGTTACTGAAAAAGAACTTGAAGTTGCCATGGGGATAGATGTTATTGAAAAAGTCGATTTTGATTTTAATCCAAAGATGACTATCGGGAATGAAAAACTTCTCAAATTGATCCTCGTTCCACAGAAAAGAGAAATTATTTTTAAAGGACTGCAATCCGGTAAAACTACTGTGATGATTAGAGATAATTTAGGAGATGTACGTTTAAAATACACCATCGTTGTAACTGCATCTGGAAAATCAAATATTGTGGCCGAGCTGAGGGATTTAATTGGTGATGTTGAGGGTTTAGATATTGGAATTCGCGGAGGCAAGGTTTACGTCGGTGGAGAAATTGTTGTTCCCGATGAAATTGGAAGAGTTTCAAAAGTACTTGCAAGCTATCCTGAAGTTCTAGCAATTATTGAATTAAGTCCACAAACTCAAAGAGTCATCGCAAGAAAAATGAGTGATGAGCTAGCGAAGAATAATTTAAAAGATGTGAGTGTTAGGATTGTAAATAAAACTTACTGGCTTGAAGGAGTCGTGAGTTCAAAAGAAAAAAAAGATTTGGCCCAAAGTATTGCCTCTGCTTATCTTCCACCTAAGATAGCCTCTCTTTCAACAAAAGATGACCGTTATGCAAGTGCTGAGCAGCCTCAGATTTTAAATTTCATCGGAGTGAATGAAAAGAAAGAGCCTCAACCGGCACCTAAAATGATAAAGGTCACCACCCAGTTTGTAGAGTTATCTAAAAATTATGGGAAAGTCTTTGCATTTAAATGGGCTCCATTAATGGGAGAGGATGCAAGTAAAATTCAATTTGGCCAAACACAAAGTGGTAACGTTTCAACCACTTCCTCTGGAACTTTAAGTGCAACAATTTCAAACTTATTTCCCAAACTTAATGCAGCCAAGACAGCTGGTTATGCGCGAATTATACAGTCTGGTATGGTGATTACACGTGATAATCAACCCGCAAGTATTGATAAGAGTACCTCCACTCCTTACGCTGTAGGTACGGGGGATTTTTCTAAAGCTGCCTCAGCCGATGTTGGGCTTAATTTAAATGTGACTCCACGAATACTTGATCAAGAAAAAATTGATATGCACCTTGTTTTTAATGTCAGCCTAACTGTTGGAAGCGATGCTAGAGTCGTGACTTCAAACAAGATTGATACTTTTCTTGTCGTCAAATCTAAAGAGTCAGCAGCTATTGGTGGAGTTGTGCAAAATCAATCTGTAACAGATTATGATAAAACGGATCCAGCTCCCAGCACTGCAACTGCAGGGTCACAGGTCGCAACACCATTGTTTCGACTCCTGCGTTCAAAAAATTATACAACTTCAAAAACCCAATTCGTGATGTTTGTCACTCCTGAAATTATTGATTCTGCTTCTGTAGGAACTGAAGAAATAAGAAAGAAATTCAGGAGAAGAGAGTAAAAATGGCCGGAAATATCATAACTATTATAGGCGGGAAGGGTGGAGTAGGAAAATCGCAAGTTGCGGCCAATCTCGCATTTGCTTACGCCGCTGAAATTAGGGCGAAAACTCTCTTGCTTGATTTTGATCAGAAATCTTGTGGTGATCAAAATATTATTACAGGCTTAAAATCTAAAAAAAATCTAAAAGAGCTATCAGAGTTTTCTGGAGCCATTGATCCTCGATCAATACAGCTCTTCACTACCGATCATAAAAATGGTGTTTCATTTATTGGGATGCCAACTGAGCCAATTGCTGCGAATCAAATAAATGAAGAAGGTTTGGGAAAAGCACTTAAGGCGATTACAAATATTTATCCAGTGATCATAATAGATGGGGGGAGTGAATTAACTCCCTTAACATTGAAGGCACTCGAATTTTCTACTTTGATTTTTATTGTTGCTAGCCCAGATTTGCTGGCAGTTAACCAGTGCAAAAGAATGTATACAGATCTTGTGACCATGCTTTTTCCAAAAGATATGATTCAGTTATTAGTCAATCAAGCGGTTAATGGTCACCCAGTTAGCCCAGATGTTATCGGGAAGCAAATTGGAAAACCCGTATTTCATGCGATCCCTCGAGATGATGCCAATTGTATCGCATCTCTCTCAAGATCTATACCCGCTATGGTTGGTGGAAAGGGCCCCTTCTCTGCCGGAATTACTGACTGTGTAAGAAAGCTTATTCAAAAAAATGTTTTAAAGACCCTAGAGAAAATTGCGAAGCCTCAAGATGTTAATGCTCAGAATTCTGGAGCTCCTAAAGAAGGACCTTCTGATGATAAGAAAAAGGACATGTGGACGGAGTTAAAAAGTCGCATTCATAAGGCACTAGTTGAAGAGATGGATCTTAAAAAACAAGATGATAATGATCCAAAAGCCAAGATTATTCTAAGAGAGCAAACGAAGAAGATGGTTGTCGAGTTACTTGGCAAGGAAGATACAAAAACCATCCTTGCCACAAGAGAAGACATGAACAGAATTGTAAAAGAAATTCTGGATGAGGCTCTTGGTCTTGGACCTCTTGAGGATATGTTGGCCGACAAATCCATTTCAGAAATCATGGTGGTAGGTCCTAAGAAAATTTATTATGAGCAAAAGGGAAAAGTAAGAAAATCTGAAATAACTTTTACAAATGATCGTCAGGTCATGAATGTTATTGAGCGTATTGTTGCACCAATTGGTAGACGTATTGATGAAAAGACTCCCTATGTAGATGCTCGTCTAGCCGACGGATCTCGTGTGCACGCTATTATTCCACCCTGTGCAATTGATGGGTGTGTGATTACGATTAGAAAATTTCCAGATAAGCGTCTTGATTATAAAGATCTTGTTAAATTTGGTTCAATGACCGAAGAAATGGCAGATTTCTTGAGAATATCAGTAGAGGCGCATAGAAATATGGTGGTCTCTGGTGGTACTGGATCTGGTAAAACAACCTTGATTAATATGTTGGGTGGATTTATTCAATCCAATGAAAGAATTATTACCTGCGAAGATTCTGCTGAGTTAAATTTCCCACAAGACCATGTGGTTCGACTTGAAACGAGACCACCCTCTCTGGAAGGTGATGGTGAAATCGATATTCGGTGTCTTGTTAAGCAAACTTTAAGGATGCGTCCTGATCGGATTGTGGTTGGAGAGTGTCGAGGTGGAGAAACCTTAGATATGCTTCAGGCAATGAATACTGGTCATGATGGCTCAATGACAACTGTTCACTCAAATACACCAAGAGATGCTATCTCTCGCCTAGAAACTCTAGTTCAATATGCTGGAGCTGGTCTTCCTCAAAAAGCGATTAAAGAAATGATTGCCTCTGCTGTTCATATGATTGTGCAACAGTCGAGACTCGATGATGGTTCAAGAAAAGTTCTGTACATCACTGAAATTGGTGGAATGCAGGGAGAGGTCGTTACTTTGCAGGATATTTTTGTATTTAAACAAGAGGGTATGGGTAAAGACGGTAAAATTGTCGGTAAATTTATGGCGACTGGTTTTATTCCAAAATTTATCGAGAAATTAGAGCAGAAGGGTTACAAAGTTCCAAGAGGACTTTTTACGAATAAATAATGAAAACACTAATTACATTTTTTTTCTTAATCATGTCCTGCTCAGTGTTTGCTCAGGACGTGAAACAAAAGCGTGATGTAAGCTTCATGCTAGATATATTAGGCAAAAATGGTGTTGTCTTAGTTCTCGGTATAGGTTTTTTTATTTTTTGCTATGTAAATAGTATAAAAATTTTTTCTTGGATAGATGATCAAACATCTGGAACCAGAGAATATATTCTAAAAAAATTTGAAATACTGTTCATAGAAGTTGATCCCCAGAAATTAACCTGGGCCCTTCTCCTTATCTCTTTTGGATCTGGTGCTGTTGTTTTTAGTGTCTTGGTCTTTGTTGGTAAAACGACCCTCGGGATAGTTGCTGGGATAGCAGCGACCATTGCTGGCTGGAAATTGCCACGACCTTTGGTTGATTATTTCGAAAGACAAAGAGTAAAAAAATATCAGCTTCAGATGGTGGATGCATTAAACCTTCTTGCAAATGGGATCAGAGCTGGTTTGACAATGCCTCAAGCGATAGGGATGGTGGTTGATGAATTACCTGCGCCAGTGAGCCAAGAATTTAATCTTGTTCTTCAGCAGGCAAAAATCGGTGTTCCCTTGGATGAGGCTCTCGAGAACCTAAAGAAAAGAGTTTATACAGAAGATAATGAGATGTTCGTTACAAGTGTCAATATTTTACGCGAAACTGGTGGTAATCTTGCCGAAGTTTTTGACACTATTACACTAGTGATTCGAGAGCGTGTTCGCCTTCAGTTAAAAATAGATACCTATGTAGCTTCCGGAAAAATTCAGGCCTATATCATCGGCTGTATGCCATTTGCGATGATTGTTATGTTTGGTAGCGGCGATCCTGACTATTTTCCCATGCTTTTTGGAACCGTTTTAGGGGTTTTGGCCCTAATGGTAATTTGTGGAATGGTTGCCCTGGGAATGTTTGTGATTTTAAAGATCATTGATATTAAAGTTTAGCAATATTAAGACCGATTAATGAGACATAAAAGGGATTCTAATAAGGTGGAATTATGAAGATTAGTAAGTTTAGTTTTATTTTTATTTTGGGGTTAATCGTAAGTTTTTTTGCTCACGCCGGAGTTAACTTAAAAAATGGTAACTTTTATATTTCTTATACAGACATTGTGGTTCCTGGTGGTGGCAAGAAACTAGAAATAACAAGAACCTATAATTCTAAAGCCACTGAAATTGGGTGGTTTGGGTTTGGGTGGGGAAGTGAATTTGAAACTCGACTTGAGCCTTCATCTGATGGGTCTGTTGTTATTCATGAGCACGGCGTGGGAGCAAAAACGCGCTTTACTCCGAAAACGGCTATTGATCCTGTTGCTGCTGCAACAAAAATTGTCACTGAAATGAAGAAAAAAACAGCTCTTTCTGAGACTAAATCAGCAGAGTTGATTCAAAAACTAGCAACAAACGCTGAATTAAGACACACATATGCCATGAATTTTGGAGTTCAATCATCCCTTGCTCCTGGTTCAGTTTTGTACTCTCTTGATTTAGGGCCCCAAACGGTTACTGTCACGAAAGATGGTTTTCGCCGCGATCACTCTGATGGGAGACAAGATTTTTTTAATAACAAAGGTCAGATGGTTAAAATTTCTGATAAGTCTGGATATTTTGTTGGATTTAGCTATGAAAATGAACAATTAAAATCGATTAAAGACTCGCAGGCAAAACAAATCTATTTTTCATGGTATCCCGATGGTCTGGTAAAAGAAATATGGTCTGCTGGTGATAAAAAAGCTGTTTTTAAGTATGAGGAGTCAGATCTTGTCTCTTCAAAAGATGTTGCAGAAAACCAGTATGAATACAATTTTGACAAGGATCACAATCTTACTGAAATTCGTTACGCCGATAAAACCAAATTAAAAATAAGTTATGATCCTCAAACTTATTTTGTAGCTGAGGTTGTAGACAGAAATGGTGAGGCGACTAAGTATCAATATGGTTCTAATCCCAAGAAACCTGAGGATCATTATTGGACAGTTGTAACTAAACCAGGTTTTGATGGGAAGCCCGTTTCAAATCGCTATGAATATGAAATTAAGACTAAGCCTGATGGAGCTCAATATACTTATAGGATTGTGACAGAAATTAATACCATTAAGACCGAGACTATCTACAATGATAACTCACTCCCAATTAAAATTGCTCGTGGTAATCACGTGACAAATTTTGAGTACAATCAGAATGGATTACTAACAAAAAAGACTTCTTCTAAGGGCGATTTTGTAAATATTGAATATGATGATGCAATAAATAAAATCAAAAAAGTTGTAAACAATGATGGGACGACTCAATTTAAATATGATTCAAAAGGGAATCTAGTTGAGGCTTCAAATAACGCCGGAAAGTTTGTTATTCTGCTTTATGATACAAGAGGTAAGATATCTAAAATGATTGATCAGGAAACTGCCAAACCCAAACGAGTTCTCGCATTTAAGTATAATGCACTTGGAAAACCTGTAGAAATAGAAATGGAGCAAGTAGGCAAAATTAATGTTGCCTACGACAATTATGGTGAAATTAAGAAAGTAGAATCAAGTGCTGGACACAAAATGGCACTTCAAGTGACCCAAGCTTTTCAAAATTTACTTTCAATTGTTAAGCCTGCTGGCGTTAACTTAAATATGTAATTAGGAGTTTTATGAAATTTATATTATTTGCTTCTTTAATTACTTTCTATGGTTCATTCGCTTCCGCAGAGGGGGAGAGATCTTCTCCCTCAATCGATTGCTGCCACACTGGTCTTTGTAAAACAGACATTCCACTATGCCCAGGAGTCTCCAGGAAGACTGAAAGGCGCGATAGCTCTGGAAAGCGTCCTGGCAGAGGCAAGGGCGCCGCTGGTGCTCGGGCAGTAGGTGAATAGGTTTCCACTAAATTTTGAATTAGTAAGTAAAACCCTCTTTTAAAGAGGGTTTTTTATTTTTAACTGTCAAAAGTTTAGACACTCCATGAAAAAATGTAAAAAAAATGAACACACTCTTACCAATTTTGAGCGACTTGGAGCCTATACTCTTTGGCATAGAAGTTGCTTCATATTTAGTAAATGAATCAATAGGGGGAACTATGAAACATTTAATTATGATTACGATACTAGCTTCTTTATTTTCAATTTCAGCTTTTGCTGAGGGTGAAACTGAAACAGAATGTCCAATGATGAGAGAGATGAATAAAAGAGTTAATACAAAGCTTAACCTCTCAAAAGATATGAAAAAGTCTGGACAAGCAAGTGGTAGCAAAGCAACAGGCGAATAATTTAATCGTCGCTGGAGTAGTTTCCCTGGACTCCTCCAGCGATGTCTTTCTTTTTCACAGTGTTTAATTTCTTTACACTCTCAGACTCTTTAGCAACATAACTTCAGATACTTACAAGACCATAAGTTGGCCACGTTATTGAATATTCCCTATCAATGAATTTATAAAGGGGAGTTTCTATGAAATTATTTTTTACATTTATTTTTTTCTCTTCTGTTGCTCTTGCCGGCGAAGTTAAAACGGATTGCCCAATGATGAGAGAAATGATGAGAAGAGATAATCCAAAGGCACAAAATAAGATATCTTACCAAAAAACAGGATCTAATTCTTTATCTTCCAAATCAAGCAGAGAATAAAAGACTTTAGTGCCATTTTTGTTAATTTGATTTAATTAAATCATCAAGTTCTTGCTTCTCATTAATTAAAATGTCTTCTTGCGGTTGGGTAGAGATTTTCTTTGAAGACGACATTTTTGATTTAACTGAGTCTTTTAATTTTGGCACTGAGTTTTCAAAAAGTTTTTTTGAGTAGCGGTGAGTGTTATTTAATGAGCTATCAAAAAATTGTTCTACCGAATGTTGCACCATCTTAGTTGCGGGAGAGATCCCCGAGTATATATGTGAAAAGATAGTTTCATCTTTGACTTCGATAGAGAGAAATAAAATTGTTGAAAGAAAAATTCCAAAAAATTTTAAAAACGTTTTCATTAATTTAAAGCTCCGATTACGTATTCAGTCAAAATGGTAAAACGTAAACCATCCAGTTCAAGATCATAAGACTGGATGCCTGACTTATAAGCCGAATTGACCTCTTTTGAATTCATCGACATCTTTGGAGCTGCAATTTTAAGATTAAAAGCACTTAGTTGTGGGTCTGTGCTGATTTGTTTTCCAACAAGAATATTCATTGATTCAACAAAAAGTGGATAGATAAAGTTTTTATCCGAAGCTGATAATTCCTGATCATCAAGGCATAGATAACAAGTAATATTACCAAAGAGGTCGCCAGAGATTGAAAAGGAAACCTGGAGATTGTTTTTTGTATAGGCCGGATTAAGATCCCTTCTATGAATTAGCCTTACGTTGGACAAAATTTTGATCTCATTAATGCTTGAGATTTCAATTGTTTTTGAAACTTCCATTAGTCCTCCTGACTATTTCTTATCTTTATTTATTTGGGCGATAATTTTATTCAAGGAGTCGATAAGTTGTTGTTCATTTATCGGTTTTGAAAGAAAATCTGCTGCCCCAGCGCCAATCGCCTCAAGAACAACATGTTCTTGAGAAAGAGATGAAATGACGATCACGTATATGTTATCAAAATCCTGATTAATTTTTTCAGTTAATTCTATTCCGCTTACTTCTGGCATCACAATATCTGTGATTACGAGATTAGGTTTTTTATCTTTAATCACTTGGATAGCGCTTGTGGCACTTGATGCTTGCCCAACTACATTATGACCAGCTTCATTTAACATTTTGATAATAACTGATCTTGAGAAGTCGGAATCATCCACAACGACAATTTTAAAATCACTCGAACCTGTTAGTGTCTCATTCATGAATTAAGGATAACAAATTTGGGATATAAATGAAGCGAAACAAAAGAAAAAGGCCCCTTTTTAGGGGCCTAATATTTATGCAGCTACCTGACCAGATTTCTCTTTCCGTTTTACGGGCCCATCAGCTTTGCGCTTATGCTGATCTAGATCTAACTGACCATTCCAGTCAACCAAGGCGATGCTTAGAACTTCTTGAATATTCTTCACCGGGATAAAATTCAGTTTCTTGCGGTAGTGAGCAGGAATTTCTAAAACATCCTTTTGGTTTTTCCAAGGAATGATAATTGTTTCTATTCCCGCACGCATTGCCGCAAGGGCTTTTTCTTTTATTCCACCAACGGGGAGAACTTTCCCCGTAAGAGTGATTTCACCAGTCATTGCAATATCTTTACTAATATAACTTCCGGTCAATAAAGAGGTTATAACAGTAGCAAGTGTTATCCCTGCTGATGGTCCATCTTTGGGAATTGCTCCTGCTGGCAAATGAATATGAACTTCGTTCTCTTCAAAGAATTTTTCATCTATACCTAATTCTTTTGCATGACTTCGGATGAAACCCATTGCCGCATGGGCAGATTCTTTCATCACATCACCTAGCTGGCCCGTAAGAGTGATACCACGCCCTTTCATCTTAGTAGCTTCAATATGAAGAATTTCTCCTCCACCAGCAGTCCAAGCAAGTCCAGTTGCCACACCTATTTCATCATACTCGTTAGAGTCTTCTCTTGAATAAATTGGTGGGCCTAGCAATTCTTCAGCAGTCGTAGATATAATATGCGTCTTACCATGGTGTCCTGAAGCAATCTTTTTTGCTACTTTTCTGCAAAGTGCGCCAACTTGCCTTTCAAGGTTTCTTAGGCCCGCTTCACGTGTATAGCCTGCAATGACAAATTCAACACCATCGTCATGAAATTCGATGTGTTCATCAGTAATTCCATGCTCATCCATTTGTTTTGGAATGAGATATTTTTTTGAAATCTGAACTTTTTCTTCCTGGCTGTAGCCAGCAAGGTTAATAATTTCCATCCTGTCACGAAGTGGACCAGGGATTTGATCCAACTGGTTCGCAGTTGCAATAAACATAATTTTGGAAAGATCATAATTCATATTCAGATAATTATCTCTGAATGTGCAATTTTGCTCAGGATCTAAAACCTCTAGCATCGCCGAGGCTGGGTCACCTTTGAAGTCCGAACCAAGTTTATCGATCTCATCGAGAAGAATCACTGGATTAATTGTTTTACACTGCTTCATCGCTTGAATGAAACGACCTGGCATGGCCCCGACATAAGTTCTGCGGTGCCCTCTAATTTCAGATTCATCCTTAAGACCGCCCAGAGAAATGCGAACAAACTCTCTGCCAGTCGCTTTGGCAATTGATTTTCCAAGAGATGTTTTACCAACACCAGGAGGACCTGAAAAACAAAGGATTGGTCCTTTGGCGGTAGCCCCTTTCAGAGTACGTACGGCCAAGTATTCCAAGATTCTTTCTTTAACTTTTTCAAGGTCGAAATGATCTTCATCAAGTACATCTTTTGCGAATTGAAGATCAGTTACTTCTTTAGACTCTTTCGACCAAGGGAGATCTCCAACCCATTCAAGGTAACTTCTAAGGATGCTTGCCTCAGAAGAATCAGGATGCATTCTTTCCAGACGGCCAAGCTGCTTAAGTGCTTCCTTCTCAGCTTCTGCTGGAAGTGCGCTCGCCATAATCTTTTCACGCATCTCCGTAAACTCATCATTTTTGTCTGAAGAGTCATCACTCAATTCCTGCTTCATCGCCTTGATTTGCTCACGAAGGAAAAATTCTTTTTGATGCTTAGATAAATCATCTTTTGAATTTGATTTAATCTTTGCTTGTTGTGCAAGGATTTCTAATTCATTGTTGAGAACTTTATTAATATAATTGAGTCTCTCAACTGGATCTAAAATTTCTAAAACTTTTTGTGCCTCAGTAACTTTTAGATTTAAATTTGAGGCAACAAGATCAGCTAGTCTTCCAGGATCCTGAATATCCTCAAGAACCATAAGAATGTCTGGCGAAAGAACTTTTCCAAGAGAGATAACTTTTTCAAGATTTTCTTTTACCATTCTTGAAAGTGCTTCAACTGTTGATGTTGTTGCCACAGCTGGTTGAGTTTCAATCTTCTCAACTTTCACCTGATAAAATGGCTCAGTTGAAACAAATTCTTTAATTCTAGCTTTTGCTAAACCTTGAATAAGTATTTTAACTCTTCCATCAGGCAATTTTCTCATTCTCATGATCATCGCCACAGTACCCATCTCATAAATTTCAGATGGTGATGGGCTTTCTGCAGTAATATCTTTTTGTGAAGACAAAAGAATTAATCTGTCAGTGTTGTTTAGTGACTCTTCAACCGCCTTGATTGATGTCTCACGTCCGACAAAAAGTGGCAGAATCATGAACGGGTAGACAACCAAGTCTCGAACAGGCAGCAAAGGGAGCGTCTCTTTAAATTCAATCGCTTCTCCCTCGTAATTTGTCACCATACTTTTCTCCTCTATCTCGTATGTATCTTTCATCAAGAACAATGTACAAATGCTAAATCGGGATAATTACGTGATGCCTTTAAAGAAATTTGTAATTATTTCGTGTTTTTTTTTAGTATAATTAGCTGAGAAACCTACTTTTGTGCGGTATAATTTCAGAGTGAAATAGCACGTCTTCATTAATAAATTAGTGACTTAGGTTTTTTTGATAAAAAGGTTCAATTATATGTCCAACTCGATAGGTATGGTAATTCTTGCTGCAGGCAAGGGCACAAGAATGAAAACAGAGAATCCCAAGGCACTTGCTCAATGCGCTGGGAAACCATTGCTTGATTATGTGATTGATGCTGCATTCACTTTTGCCAAGAATTCTTCATTGAGGGCAGAGGTTGGAGTGGTTGTTGGTCACCGTAAAGAGTTACTAGAAAAATGGTGGGAAAATCATAATCAAAAGTCACTTATTAAAACTGCATGGCAGAAGGAACAGAAGGGAACTGCAGATGCTCTAAAGGCTTGCTTTACAGACATTCCAGATTTTTGGAATAACGACTTTACCTTAGTTGCCTGTGCAGACACGCCTCTCATCTCTGCAGATGAGTTTAAGGAGCTTTTTTCAGTTTTAATTCAGGATCCGGAACTTGTTGGTGTCGCTGCAACATTTGAAACTCTAAACCCAACAGGTTATGGCAGAATTTTGAGAGGAACGAAAGGTTTTAGAATCATAGAAGAAAAAGATGCTGATGAATCTCAGAGGAAAATTACCGAGGTAAATTCTGCATTTTATATCCTTAAAACGAGTCATATAAAATCAATTTTAGGAACAATTGAAAACAAAAATAAATCTGGAGAATTTTATCTCACAGATTTATTTCAAGAAAATTTTGCTGTGAAGCCTGTGAAATTTAAATCTGAAACACCTTTTCTTGGAGTCAATACCCTCGAACAACTAGCAAACGTGGATAAAATCATTCGTTCGAATAAATTAAAAGATCTGATGATTAATGGAGTGAGATTTCTTAATCCAGAACAAGTTTATCTTGATTTTCACGTCGAAATTGGGACAGGAACAATTATCTATCCCGGTTGTACATTAATAGGTCAAACCAAAATTGGGTCTTCGGTCGTAATTGAATCAAACTGCTTCATCAAAAATAGTTACATCGCAGATGAAGTCGAGATCTTGGCTTCAAGTTATATTGAAGGTGCCGATATAAAATCTGGCGCAACGATAGGGCCAATGGCGAGACTCCGGCCTGGAAGCGATATTGGGGAAAAAGTAAAAATAGGAAATTTTGTTGAGGTTAAAAAGTCTAAACTTGAGCGTGGGGCTAAGGTTTCTCATCTTAGCTACATAGGCGATGCCGAGATTGGCGAAAATACGAATATCGGTTGTGGGTTTATTACTTGTAATTATGATGGTGCTAATAAACATAAGACGAAAATTGGCTCCAACACCTTTATCGGTTCAGATTGCCAGGCCGTGGCCCCTATTGAAATTGGGAATGACGCATTCGTAGCAGCCGGCTCAACTATCACCAAGAATATCCCTGACGGAGGATTCGGTATCGCAAGGCCTCAGCAGGTGACTAAAGAAGGTGCCGCCAGAAAGTTTCTTAAAACTAAAAAGACCTAGGACTGCTTCGCGTTACGCTAGTAAGACTCCTCTCAAAATGCTAGATTGATAGCCAAACTTTCTATCAGCTTTTAGGAGCAATTATGTGCGGAATCGTAGGCTATTCAGGCCCGGGAAATTCAGTCGGTCCAATTATTGAAGGACTTTCTCGATTAGAGTATCGAGGTTATGATTCTGCCGGAATTTGCCTCAAAATAGATAATCAACTCCAGATTATTAAAAAAGAGGGAAAACTAGATAATTTAAAGTTTCTTATAGAAGAACAAAAACCTTTTTCTCACACAGGAATAGGACACACTCGTTGGGCGACTCATGGTGCAGTTACAAGTGACAATGCTCATCCCCATGGAAATGAATTATTTGCAGTCGTACACAATGGAATTATAGAAAACGCCTCTTCCTTAAAAAAAGAGCTTCAATCAGAAGGTTTCCAATTCAAGTCACAAACTGATTCGGAAGTCTTTTTAGTTTTGCTTACTAAATTTTTTAAACAATCTAATGACGTCTTAAAATCCATTTCAAAAGCCTTTTCAACCATAACGGGAAATTCAGCTTTTGTGATTATTGAAAAAGCCTCAGACAAGCTTTACTGCTTAAAAAGATCCGCTCCTCTTGTCGTTGGAGAAAATAAAGAAAAAAGGGAAGCTTTTGTTTCATCTGATCCATTTGCTCTGGTTGGTTTTGCTCCAAGAATATACTTCCCTCAAGATGAAGTAATTTGCGAAAGTGTAATCTCTCCAGTTGAAGTAAAAATAAATTTTTATGAACTGGATTTAAGTCCATCGAATCGCTATAAATTTCAAACAAATGCCATGACTTTGGATGCAACAACTAAAGGTCCTTATGAGCACTTCATGCTCAAGGAAATTCATGAACAACCCAAACTGATAAATAAATTAGCTGCATATTATATTAAAAATGAAGGAAGAAAAATTCTGGATGATTTAAGGAATTTTGAAGCTCCGTTTTGGCACTTAACTGCGTGTGGCACCGCTTGGCATGCAGGTTTGGTGATTAAGAACTTTTTTGAGCAAATAAATCGTCAAAGGTCCTCTGTTGAGATTGCCTCTGAGTTTCGCTATAAGAATCCAATCATTAAAAAAGAAGAAGTTGGGCTATTTATTTCTCAGTCTGGAGAAACAGCCGACACTTTGGCGTGTCAGGAACTTTGTGCGCAGAAAGGGATTTCTTCCTTTTCAATTGTAAACGTTGAAGGCTCAACATTATTTAGAAATTCTAATAAAAATTTTCTTATCCATGCAGGTGTAGAGATAGGTGTTGCTTCGACGAAAGCTTTCACTTTGCAAGTCCTGACTGGGTATCTCATGAGTCGTGCAATGGAAGGATCTTTAGACGATGCAGATTTATTTAAAGAGATTCAACTTCTCTCCACACGTATTGAAGAATTATGTGCAGGGGGTGATAAGATAAAAGAAGTCGCAGAGAAAATTTATTACAATAAAGGCTTTATTTTTACTGGTCGAGGAAAATATTTTCCTATTTCACTAGAAGGTGCTCTAAAGCTTAAAGAAATTGCTTACGTACATGCCGAAGGTTATGCTGCTGGTGAGTTAAAGCATGGCCCAATAGCCTTGATTGATGAGGACATTGTAAACATTGCCATCGTAGGCCCTGAATTGTTTGAAAAAACTGTCTCAAATGTTGAAGAAGTTAAGGCACGTAGAGGGAAAATTGTCGTCATTGGACCTCGTAATTCGGAAGAACTAAGACATCTTTCTGATTTTTACATTGAATTAGATTTTGAAGGACTCCCAAATCTTAGTCCACTCCTAGTTAATGTGGCCCTACAGTTCCTTGCCTATCATATTGCCTTTTTAAAAGGTACTGACATTGATAAGCCAAGAAATCTTGCAAAATCAGTGACGGTTGAATAATGAATTTGAATTTTTTAAATGAATCTCAAAAGCAAGCAGTTCTTATGACCGATGGGCCAGTTATGATACTTGCTGGAGCAGGATCGGGTAAAACGAGGACTCTCGTTGCTCGCATCCAGTACCTCTTAGAGGAAAAAAATATAAGCCCATTTCAAGTGCTTGCCGTGACTTTCTCAAATAAAGCCGCAAGGGAAATGCGGGAGCGACTAGCTGTAAATACAAATATTAATGTTGGCGCACTTCAAGTTACGACTTTCCATGCATTTTGCGCCAAAGTCCTTAGAATGGAAGCCTCCTACCTTGGACTCAGTAGGAACTTTACCATTTATGATGATGGCGAATCTCAGTCAATCATCAAGGCGATTCTGGCAAAAAGAGGAATCAATCTAAAGGAGCTTTCTCCATATACAGTAGCTGCTTACATTGATGGACTAAAAAATCTTGGCTACTACATGGGCCTGCCTCGAAATGAGGATGTTGAAAAATACGCAGAAGATCGTAGGCTCTGGGATATTTTTATTGATTATGAAGGCGAACTACATCGTAGCAATGCCATAGACTTTGGTGGTTTAATTACTGGTGTCCTCAATCTTTTTCGGTCATTTCCTGAGGTTCTCAAGAAATATCAGAATAAATATAAGTATGTTCTCGTTGATGAGTATCAAGATACTAATAGGGCCCAATTCCAACTGATCCAACAACTTAGTGAATTACACCGAAATATCTGCGTTGTTGGCGATGAAGATCAATCAATCTATTCATGGCGTGGAGCAGATATAAGAAATATTCTTGATTACGAGGGTATTTTTCCTGAAGCAAAATTAATCAAACTTGAGCAGAACTACCGATCCTCAAAAAAGATCATTGAAGCCGCTTCAGAAGTTATTTCTAAAAATATTGCCCGAAAGGGAAAGCAAATGTGGACAGATAATGACGATGGCGATCATATCAAAATCGTTGAGTGCCGTGATGATAGGGCCGAAGCTGAATATGTTGCCCAACAGATCAAAGTGCTATCAAGTGAAGGAGTAAGTTTAAAAGATGTTGCTGTTTTTTATAGAAATAATGCTCATTCAAGAACAATTGAGGATGCCTTAAGAAAAGAAAAGTTTCCTTATCGTGTAGTTGCCGGAATAAAGTTTTATGACCGAAAAGAAGTCAAGGACATGATTTCGTATATGAGAGTCGTAGTTAATAAGAAGGACTCTCTTGCTTTAACGAGAGTAATCAACACTCCAGCCAGAGGTGTTGGAGCAACCTCATTAAGGAAACTAGAGGACGAAGCTGTTAGGCTGCAGCTCTCTCTTTTTGAATTAATAGAAAAAATTACTGAACAAACTTCAGATTTTAAGCATCTCGGACTTTCTGGAAAAGTTCAAAGTGCCTTGGTTCAATTTGTTGGTCTAATTCATGAAGTTCAAGTCCAGGAAGAAAAAAATCACTCCCCAACATTCAGTTATGAAAAGCTTTTGAATGAGTCGGGCTACTATGAGTTTTTGAAGGCAGACAAAACCTACGAAGGTGCCGCCAGATTAGAAAACTTAGAAGAGTTAATGAGTGCACTTAAACAGTTTGAAGAAGTTGAGAATGAGCCAAATCTTATAAAATTCCTTGAAACAATTACCCTCGACACAACAACTGAAGAGGCAAGTGGCGAGCTAGTTTCATTAATGACTGTTCATGGCTCAAAAGGTCTAGAGTATCCCTATGTTTTTTTAATAGGTGCAGAGGAGAATATCTTTCCATCCTATAAAAGCTTAGAGGCAGGACCAACAGCTTTAGAAGAAGAACGTAGATTATTTTATGTTGCTATGACTAGGGCCATGAAACATCTTACTATTACGTTTGCACAAGGCAGAATGCTATGGGGGAGCTTGAAATTCAATGGGCCAAGCCAGTTTTTGCAAGAAATTCCTTCTCAGTTCTATAATTGGATCACTTATCAAACGTCAGTAAAAAGAGCTGAATTAAATAATAGCTATGATGAATTTGATCAAACCAGCACCTACTCCAATCAAGACGTTTTCTATCAAGACAAGGTGTATCAAGTAAAAAAATCACCAATTCATTCTAACTATCCTGCCGGTTCAAAAATACTCCATGCTCTGTATGGAAATGGAATTGTACTTGATTCGGAAGGGACTGGTCAGGATGAAAAGGTAACGATTCAGTTTAAAGATGGTATGAGAAAAAAATTCATGGTGAAATTTGCTCCTCTTCAAAAACTTTAGGAAATTTAAAAAATGAGATTATCAACAAAAATTATCATTTGTGCGTGGATATTTCTTCTCGGGGTAATTGGAACACTCATTTACAGTGCTTATTCAAAACTACGTCCAGATTCACTTGTTGCACTTTTAAGTACACAAGTTCAAAAAAATTATCCGGGTTCTGTTCTGACTGTTGGAGAAGTCGATTATCGCTTTGCGCTTGATTTTAATCTCACTTTAAGAAATTTAGTGGTCAGGAGGGGAGAGTCAAACTTAGCGAGCGTTAATGAGCTTGAACTTAAAGTTCCATGGTGGCTTATACTTCTAGATAGAGGAAGTGCCCAAATTAATCTTTCAGATTTAATCATTTATGTTGATACAAAGAAGAACTTAAATTCTGACTCAGAAAGCGATATTAAGAAAAAAAATTCTTCTACTCAGCTTGATTTAAAATTGCCTAAATATCTTCTTGAGGCCCATTATACTGTTCGAGCAAAAAATATTTCAATTGAAGAACAAAATGGAAAAAGAAGTTTTTTTACACTCTCAAAACTTTTAGTAAGAGAGTTCCAGTATGGCAAAAATTCTGCGTTCGAGTTGAAAATTCCTATCAGAATTAGTCACAAAAATCGTAAATACTCTTCTGAATTATGGCTCTTTGGCGACATAACTCCAAATCTAAATCTCTGGGCTTTGAATTACCGTGGAGAATTTAAGACAAAGGAATCTATTGAGGGGCTTCATTTATATGACCTTGTTCTTGATGGAAAGTCCTCATTCGATCCACATAAAATTGATTTTACTTCATTTATTGATCTTTCAGCGGATGGAAAAAAAGTAGGATCTGGTGAAGTAAAGGCAAAGCATGATGAACTTGAATTAAAGTTAAAATTGAATGATTTCCCATTAGATTATTTAAACTTAATTGGAAATGAAATAAGAAATCCATTCTGGAAAAAGTTTGAGGGAGTTGCTCAAGGGGAGTTAAGTTATAAGCGTATTTTTTCAAATGATGGTCACTCTACAGTTAGTGCAAAATTAAATTTTCCTGGTTTATTTGCCCTTGGAGCAGATCAAGAGATCCAAGGGAAATGGACCTTGAATTTTGAAAATGAAAAATGGGAGTCAAATTTCATCACCCCAAATGGTGAAGTTAGTTTTTTTAAAAGAGCTGTCATCGATTATATCCAAGGAGAAGTAAGACAGTTTAGTCAGGAAATCGGTTTTAATTCGGTCTCGTTAAGTACAGCACTTCTTGCTGTGGATTCGATCTCCACCCTCATTGGACAGACAGATAGAAAATTTTATTCTACAGTTATTTCTTTAAAGAAATGTTTAGATGGTGAAAAATCTTTTGATGGTTCTTTTAGATATGGAATCTCTCCATTTGAGCGATTTTATCATGTAGATTTAAAATCAAAAGATTCTTCATTTAATTTAAATTACATATCAAAAACTTCAGCAAGCCAGCTTAGTCTTAACGCAAATAACTTTGAATGGAGCAGTAACTATAAATTTCTCATTCCACACTTTCAGGCGAGCTCAGGAAAACTCAATGGTCAAATGAATGGCTCTTGGTTGGGATTATGGGACGACGGTAAATGGTCTATTGATCTAAAGTTACTGTCATTTATAGATGCAAGTGGACTTTTTAATGAGCAAATTCAGAGTGCTTGGAATAGCTTTGGAATCGATAGCAATGGCTTCTTAGAAAGAACGATAAATGTATCAATTGACAAAAATGTTATTAAACTTTCCCCACTAAAATTAAATGGCTCTGATACGATCCTGCTTTCTGGAGTTTTATCGACGGCCCCCAAAGTTAAGTCCTATCTCGTTGTGAATTATCCAAAAAATAAAAAATTAAAATCTTCCAGAAAAGCTATTACCGAGATTTTTTGGAAGAAAGGAACTTTATGACATTGAGTTTTCAACCTATTATGTGGAAAAATCATAGGCTCTATTTACTAGATCAGCGCCTATTACCTAAAGAAGAGATTTTTATTGAGGTTTCAGATCTGAAAGGTTGCGTTCAGGCGATAAAAGATATGATTGTAAGAGGAGCCCCATGCATTGGTTTCTCTGCAATTTATGGAATGGCTTTGTGGGTTTCTGCTCAAGACAAGATTTCCTTGGATTCTTGCCATCTAGCATGTCAGGAGATGATTAGCGCAAGGCCAACTGCGGTTAATCTTTCTTATGAAGTTAGTAGGTGTTTTCAATTAATGAAAGAATTTATTGAATCAGGAAAAAAGAATGCGGAAATTTATGCAGCACTCGTTGAATTTGGTGATTCTCAAATTAAATTTTCTCAGGAAAAAAACTTTCGAATGGCAGAGATTGGATTTAATGAACTCTTAAAAAAAATTGGGAACAAAAAATGGAATTTAATGACTCATTGTAACACCGGTTTTCTCGCCTGTGGTAGCATAGGAACAGCCCTTGGGGTCATTTCACATGCTCATTCTATGGGTCATGTCTCTCATGTCTATGCCGATGAAACTCGTCCATATTTACAAGGATCTAGATTAACAGCGTTTGAGCTATCCAAGGAAAATATACCCTATAGCATTGTTGTTGAGGGAGCAGCTTCTTATCTCATGTCATCTGGTAAAGTAGATGCTATATTTGTAGGTGCAGATAGAATTGCTGCTAATGGTGATACGGCCAATAAAATTGGGACTTCCACCTTAGCAATTGTTGCTAAACATTTTAAGGTCCCATTTTACGTTGTTGCACCAATAAACTCCTTTGATACATCGATTACAGATGGAAGCCAGATTGAAATTGAAATGAGACCAATGTCAGAGATAACTGAGCTAAAAGGAATTGGGCTTGCACCTGCTGGTGCTCAGACTTTAAATCCTAGCTTTGATGTCACCGATCATAGAATGATTACTGGAATTATTTGTGAAAAAGGTTTAATTGACCCCTCTATTGAAGGGCAACTTTTAAGGATTGTAAATTCATGAAAAAAGATTTTAGAGCTTCAATTGATATAGGCTCAAACAGCGTATTATTATTAATTGCCGATTTTACAAATAAAAATTTCAAAGAAATTACAAAGCAAAGTTATATCACCTCACTTGGAAGGGACTTAGATAAAAATAAAGCATTCCATGAAGATTCCATGCAGCTAACCTATGATGCTATTGAAGCCTACGCAAAAGAGTGCGATCAATATGATATACCGCGGGATGAAATTATTGCGACAGCAACAGAGGCATCCAGAATTGCTCAAAATGCAGATCTTTTTTTTGCTAAAATTCAAAATGAAATAGGCATAAGAATTCAAAAGATTACATCTCAAGCTGAAGCCTACTTTTCAACGAGAGGAATTCTTTTTAATTCTTCATTTAATTCTGAAATTATCACGATTATGGATATTGGTGGAGCCTCAACGGAACTCATTAGGGTGAATACGAAGGATTTTGCGATATTAGAAACCATAAGTATGCCGATCGGAGCTGTTCGTGCTTCGAACTGGTTAGAGGATGGATTACTCGTACAAAATTTGCAAAAGGTATTTGCCGATTTCAGAAATGAAATTGATAAATTTCAAACTAAAGATCTTTATTGTGTCGCAGGAACGGTAACTTCGCTTGGAAATATGTTTCTTGAAAGAAAAGATTTTATTGAAGATGATGTTCATGGACTTATTTTAAAGTCAGAAGATATTGAGAATCTTTTCAAGAAATATTCTGAAATGGATCCCCAAAGTTTTTTAGACCAATTCCCTTTTCTTCAAAAGCGTTCAAATAGCATTCGTGGTGGTTTGCATATTGTTTACCATCTTGTTCATAGGCTTTTAGTTAAAGAGATTCGGATCTCAACCTATGGCCTTCGATATGGTACACTACTAGAAGGAAAAATTAAGAAGGATTATATCTATGTCGGATAATATTATTTATTTAAATTCAAAGTCAGTGCTTTTTCGTGAAGGTGAAACTGCTTCAAAACTTATAATCATAAAAAGTGGAGAAGTGCTTTGTTTAAAATCTTCCAAAGAAAGATTAATACCAGTCTTCCTGGCCAAGGCGGGAGATATTATTGGAGAGAGTGCGATGCTCGATGGAGCTCCCTACACATATTCTGCGATTGTCTTGTCTCATTCGGAATTAATTTACGTGAATAATGCAGATTTCAGATCTGTCCTTGCTAAGGCACCTCAATGGCTTTCAGATCTCACCCTTACAATGATTTCAAGATTTCAGTCCACTGCAGGTCTTATTGCGGAAAATAAGGTTTTGAGTCCACTCATACTAAGCGAGGAAGAATTCCCCGCTTCATTAGAGGTTGAATATAAAAAATTACTTTCTCAATAAAATTGAATAATACGGCTTCTGTTAAGGCCCATCGCCAACTCAAGAATCTTTTGCTGCGCCTTTAGGCATTCATGCCTGTTCGAAGTCAGGTCTTTTTGAAGAATATCAAATGCCTTTAGTGCCATTTCTCTTGAAATAAGTGAGAGAGCTCTTCTTTGATTTTTTACATGGCACAGACTTAATGCCAATCCAAGAATTGCTGGTTTAGTTTGGGACAGAAGAGTCTTCAGGCTTTCATCATTTAAATCCCAAATACTTTCAAATGAGAGGCACTCCTCAGTCAGTTCTTTTGCGAGAGTAGGGTTTTTTAATCTTATATTCTTAAGAAGTTTTGACTTATCGGAAGCATCCATCCTTTGCAGAAGTTCAACGACTTGTTTCTTGCCGTTAATAAAAATTCCACCATTTTCTGCATTATTCTGACTCATCTTTTCTCCTTCCTGGATGTTTCAACAATTAAGATTCTAATTTAGCTTTTTCTTCTTCAAATTTTTGTCTAGATCTTTCTAAATATTCTTGATGTTTAGATTCAAGACGTGAAACTTGTTGTTCATTATTGGTTTGTAACTCTGTAATTTTGTCTTCTTGATTTGTTTTCAAATCATTGATGAGTTTTTCATAACGTTTGTTCTCATCATCTATTTTTTTATTCCATTGGTTTCTAATCTTGGCTAGCTTTGTGTTTGATTCAGAAGCCTCTTTTTGTATCTCCAGATCATAAGCTTTTTGAATTTTATGTATTTCTTTTTCGCCTTTGTCCTGAGCAGCTCTAATTTCTTTATTTGTTTTGTCTTCAATTTTCCTTAATTCTAAGGACTCTCTTTTATTCATGGCTTCCCTTGCTTGGCTAATCCGGGACGCGGATGATATTTCGGACATAGAGCAATTCCTTTGATGAAAGCAAATGCCAACTATGGCATTATTGATTATGATACTAATTTGATGAGATTGATTAAAGGCAGGCAAAAAATGATTAGTCACCAGAGACGAGTCTTTATTGTAAATGGTAGGAGAACTCCCTTTGGTAAGTTTGGTGGAGAGTTATCATTAATAAAACCAGTGGATTTAGCCGTTTATGCCACTAATGCTCTCATTCAAGATAGCAAAATAAATCCAGACACTATTGATCAGGTTATTTTTTCCAATGTTATTCCTTCAACCCCAGATACTCTTTATGCCGGTAGACATTTGGCCTTAAGATGTGGCCTGAAAATAACCACTCCAGGAATAGTCATTAATCGCCTTTGCGGATCTGGTATCCAATCCATTTTAGATGCTGCTCGATTAATTAGGTGTAATGAAGCTCACTCAGTATTAGTCGCTGGTGCAGAAAATCTATCAATGGCACCACATCTCGTTTATGGCTCCAGGTTTGGAACTAAATATGGGCCTTTAAAATCCCAAGATCTCCTGTTGGATACTCTAACCGACAGTTTATGTCAGACTCCTATGGGGATAACGGCAGAAAACTTGGCAGAGGAATTTAAAATCACGAGAATTGAATCCGATGAGTTCTCATTTCAGTCTCATCAAAAAGCAAATTCTGCTTATCAAAAAAATCTTATTCAGCCAGAATTGATTTCAATCAAAATTGATAAAATTAATTGCCACAAAGATGAACATCTAAGACATGAGATATCGCTTGATGATATGAGTCGATTGAAACCGACCTTCAAAAAAGATGGACTGGTCACTGCAGGCTCTGCCTCCGGTATAGTTGATGGTGCTGCTGCGATGATAATTGCAAGTGAAGATTACCTAATTAGGAATCAGCTTGAGCCTTTAGCAGAAATTATCGGGGGGGAGGTTGTGGGCGTAGAGCCAACAAAGATGGGAATAGGTCCAGTCCCTGCCATTAAACGCTTATTAGAAAGAAATAATCTAAATCTTGATCGTATTGATTTGTTTGAAATAAATGAGGCTTTTGCCCCTCAAGTGATTGCTTGTCAGAAAGCTCTCAATATTGATCCTGAAAAATTAAATATTTGGGGGGGAGCAGTGGCCCTAGGCCATCCTTTGGGAGCAACAGGTATAAAAATAAGTCTCACTCTTGCACGGCAATTGAAGCATAATAGGGGTGAACTTGGTATTTCTAGCGCTTGTATCGGTGGAGGGCAGGGAATTGCCATGCTTATTAAAAATGTATGAACTTTTCTAAACAAGATTTTGAGGATTTTAAGACCTGGCTGGATCTGGATATCAATTCGATAGCCTGGGAAGGTCGTTATGCAGAATCTTTTAGTGATTTTTGGGATTCTTTTTTTAAGGATCAGATTGGGCCAAAAGAGCTTTCAGAACGTTTTGATTATGGAAAAAAAATTGCGCAATCGGGACCTTTGATTTCATGGCTTAATTGGTTGTTCGAAAAATTCATTTCTTATATTTTTATTAATAAGAATCTTTCAGTAAGAGAAATTGCTCTTCTGTTTGATATACAAGAAAAAAATATCTCAACTATTCTCAGAAACCATCTAATTAAGGTTTATCCTTCATATGAGGATTTAATAAATGAAAAGTTTCAAATAAGTAATGTCAGCTCTGAAAATTTATTTATAAAATTCAGCGATATTGAAAACATTTTGGGTCTTGATGCAAAAGGAAAGGGCTCTTTCGAAGATGATATCCTTGCTCACATGGAAGTTACCCTCTATCCTGACTGGCCTAATCTTGTGAAAGAGCTTCGTAAGGATATCTTACTCCTTAAAGTAGATTTTGAAAATTTACAAAAAAAAGCTGCTTTTAAAAAACAAATTAAATTTTTTCAAGAAGTCATTCTTCTTCTCCTCATTTTGAGCTTCGTTGTTTTTGCTCTCAAAAATACGAATAAATGGTACGAAGACTACCTTGTTAATAAAATCACTCTATTTGAGCCTAATTTTTTCTGGTTAGATAAGTCGCTTACATATCAGGAACAAGATCTACTTGCTCAGCAAACAATTGATCTTTCAAATAAAGAACTTGATGAGTTAGAGAAAATAGAAGCTCAGCAAGTCTTCTCTGATGAAAAAATAAACTCAAGATTTGACCCAGAGTCTGATGTTGTTGTTTTAGAGTCTGTAGAAAATGTTCCAAAAACTTTTGGCGAAGCAGAAACTGAACAGTCTGCATATGAAGAGAACTTAAAAGGTGGCTATAGGGATAGCTCCTACGCTGTCAGTAATAAGAAGGCCTATAGAATTCTGATGGCTTCAGTGGAGCCCAAGGTTATCAAAACAAAAATTATCCCACTTATTGAGCAATACAAAGTTTCTCAGGTGGATAATGTTAAACCTGGAACCCAAATCCCTGGAGGTCTTTATTTTAATTTGAATGTTCCAACCAGGCATTTAAAAGATTTTATGACTAAGGTTTCAACTCTGACAGAGGCGACCATTTTTGAAAGTCGCTCAATGGGACGAGATGTTGCGGGGAAAAATCGCGTTTTTATTTGGGTTAAGTCAATCTGAGCTAGGGTGAATCTTCCTTCCCTAAAATAATATCAATAATTCCAACATCAATGATAGAAGTATTTTTTAATTGGCTCGTATCTTCTGCCTTAACCATATCGCTAATCCCAGAGAAATAATCTTGATTGAAGTTACTATTTGAGTTGAGGGCTTCTTGTTCTTTTTTCCAAGCATTTACGTTCCTTGAAACTTTTTCTCTTTCCCCGCTATTATTTTTTTTATAGAGAGTTAGGTGACTGGTAATAATATTATTAAAAAGAACAACTTGGGCTAAACGGGCCCTTTCTTCTTTAGTCTCTTGGGCGACATCTTGGACCAGATTTTTTTTATCATCCGCACTTATGTTATCCGATGCTTGTCGTTTACCCATTTTATTTCTTAAGGCTTCAATCGTTGCGACTTTCTTTGCATTAAAGTTTTGTTCTATCGCTTGAACAATAAGTGCTTCATTTTTTAAGTCTGGATCATCTTTTAGAAGCTGAAGGTAGCCATTTTCTTCTAAGTATTCTCTCAGCTTCTTCTTGTCTGATTCTTTAGAAAGTTTTCTTACTCTTTCCTTTTCAATCTCTCGCTTCAAGTTCGCATCCATCTCAATATTAAATAAAGTCTTATCAAGATCTTCTTTTTTTCCAATACTTTCGGCGCAGCCAGTATTTGATCCATCCTGAATACATTTATCAAGCTGAGCTTGGTAGCCTTGATCTTGGTTCTCAAGTAAGTCCGTTGAGGCCATACTTGTGAGCTCATCTAGGGTTTTCTCGCCTTTGCCCTCTCCCTGTTGGTAGAGTTTAACTGGGTCATCTAACATAATATTTATTGCTGTCTTTTGATCCTCTGCACTTAACTTCTCCATGGATTCAATAATCGTTTTGGTTTTAGATATTGCCAGCCTTATTGATTGGAGTCTGTTCATGGTTAAGCATGCATTCGCACCATCATTCATTTTTGTAGAGTTGCTTACAGTTGGTACTGTAATTGATTTATCAGAATTAACATCAGTTGAATTTTTAAACTTGTTACAGAGAGGTCTGATGGCCGATTGGCAAATGCCAAAGAATTTTTCCATGAAATCTTTATCAATATCTGACTTGGTAATTCCTTTGATCATTTCGTTAAAAACATCCTCTTTTTTTGTCATATCTATGTTGGCTCCATTAGAGACAATTTCAAACCTTGGTTCTCCGTTGTCACTAAAGTTTTGAATATCTTCTGGCGCAGGAAGTGAATAATTATTTCCATTCCAGTGTTCATAAAAATTATCACTTGTTTTATTTGATTTATTTCGCAGATTTTCAAAGCAGAATCGGGACACTTCCTGAAGTGCCGATTTACCTAGTTGGTTGACGTAAAGTTCAACAAAAACTTTATGATCAACGAAAGTTTGATTTTTAAATTTTAATTGTTCTTTGATTTTCTGGGGATCTTTTTCATTTGGATCTCTTCCAGTCAGTGACTTCGTGAGTTTCCCTGAAAGATAACTTGTAATGTCTTTGGTATTTTTACTTTTGATGAGTCCGTAACTTTCTAATTGTAAGTTATCGGCTAGCCTCTTCAGTTCCTCAGGTGACTTTTTACTAAGACTGGATTCAAAGCATTTAGTTGCTTCAGCCAATTTTGAATCGTCTGTATTATTAGGATCGAACTTGTTTTTATCTCTGCAACTCGTGAATTCAGAAGTTTCGTTTAATCTGGCTTCGACTTCATTGTCTTTTACTAATGAGAGAAAGTTATTTTTTATTTCAGAATCAGAAACCTCTTTAAATTCCGCAAAGGCCAAGCATGGAAACAAACACAAGAAGGGGAGGGATAAAATAAGCTTATTCATAGTAAGTATTTTATCGGAATAAGTGAGAGTTAAGATTACGACCCTGAAGAGACCCCCACATTTTTGAAGCTATATTAAAGAAATCAATACCTTAAGCCTACATCGCGTCTCTTGAAATCCCAAATAAACCCTTCAAATCCCCCAACAAAATGTGGCTTTTACCTAGGTAGTGCCATTGTCTAAAAAACCCGATCATCATGGCCGCAAAAAATCCATACGCAACCCCGGAGTGAACAACCTTAGACACTAGACCGGTGTCATGAGCACCCCCCAATAAAAAGGCTATAGTCCCAAGGATGAGCATCAGCATGGTCCACGGGATGGTTTGGCGTTTTGAGAGTTGAGTTTCGTGAACAAATCTCGCAACCTTTTTTTTATAAGGTTCAAGATCAGACGGAGGACTATCAAAGAGTTCAGACAAGTTAGCTTCACTATGAAGAGCATTCCATACATTTTCCACCAGGCGTGCGACGCCAATAAAATAAAACATAACAAATGCTTGGATGAAGATAGTGAATAAAAATGTCGGTATAGCGAGCTGGATATGACCAAATGGGATTGGAAACCACCCCAGGGCAACCCCAGCAGTTAATAAAATTCCACTAACCATGGTGATTAATAAAAATCTCAGTAGATACGCCATAAGAGCTTCCAATTTAGGGGGTAATTTGTTAATTTGCCTTCGTATTTACCCCCTTTTTTATCATAAGGAAATCAAATGTCCGCAGAAAATCAGGGCAATCCCTCGCCGTCAAAAAAAATTCTAGAAAGCTCCCCTTTATCAGGTATTGCAGTGCCAATTGCGATTGTTTTAATTGGCGGACTTATTATTTTTGGTGTCACCAAAATGCTTTCCTCTGGTAAAGACCATAGAGATTTAATTGATGAGATGAATTCTAAAACTTTTGGAAATAGATGGGTTGCTGCCTATGAGCTTTCTAAATTTTTGGCCGCTTCAAAAATTCCCAAAGAGGATATGCCTTGGGTGATAGAGAATTTATCTCGCGTGTATTTTGAGTCCGTTGACGGCAGAACAAGAAATTTTGTTGTTTTGGCTTTGGGCAGCTTAAAGAATCCATTGAGTATTAAAGTTTTAAGCAAAGCGTTAGAGGATCAGGATTCTCAGGTAAAATTTAACGCAGTTGTCTCAATAGGAAACCTCGAGAACACTGAAGGTGTTGATTGGAGTAAAATTGAAGCGATGCTTCTTCAGGATCAAGACGCCGGCCTAAAGCAAGTTGCCCTATTTGCTATTGCGTCACAAAAAAGGACAAATACTGCCGAACTTGCTCTTCCACTTCTCACATCTTCAGATAAAACAGTCAGGTACGCTGCGGCAAATGTTTTAATTTATTATAAAAAGTCAGAAGCCCTTCCTGTACTTGAAGAGATGGCGGGCCTTAAATACGACAGCAAGTCGCCCGAAGATTTAAACGGTGCGCAAGTTGAAGGTCTTAAAACTAACCTTTTAGAGAACATTGAAAAATCTGAATGGAAGGACTTATTGCCGCTGGTTTTAAAAATGGAGTCGAGTGATGGAAATATTCGAGTTCAAACAAAAGCAAAACAGGTTCTAAAATTATTGAAAAATTAGAAGTTTACACCCATAATGGGTATCAAAACCTTAAGCCCCGTTTAGAATTCCAAATTCATTTGGTCTAGACATA